>JAABSG010000136.1 GCA_011390475.1 Geminicoccaceae bacterium
CCGAACACTTTTTCTAGCGTCGGCATGTTGTGGTTTGATGATAGCGCCTGAAGTCGAGCGGCGACAAGCATAGGCCGGCGGGCCGGTGCCGCAGCACCGGCCCGCCGTCTCCAACGAACTCAGCTGATGGCGATCGGGCAGCCCATGGAACCAGTGGCCCCCTTGATCGGCACCGGCGTGTACATGAAGAGGAACCGGTACTTGCCGTCGGCGATCACCTCGTCGAACGTCAAGTTCTCGAAATTGACGATGCCGTGCTTGGTCAAGAGATGGCCGTGCACCGGAAAGGCCAGGTCCGGGTCCGGATTGGGGATCACCTCGGTGGGCCAGGTATCGCCGCCGGTGAAGCAGAGATCCTTCTCCACCACCCACTCGGCCACCTCCATGCCGATACCGGGACAGCCGCTGTTGAAGCGGTCGTTGTTCTCCATCCAGAGCTGGCCCCAGCCGGTGTGGAACAGAATCCCGTCACCCGGCCGAATATCGTCTTCGCTCATGCCCTGCGCGTCCAGTGCCGCGCGCAGCATCTCGAGGGTGATCTCCTCGCCGACATCCATCATCCCGCCGTTGAGCGCCATGGCGTCGATCAGATGCGCCCGGGTGACGATCGGCTTGAGATGCTCGGTGCCGAGCTTCAAGAGACCCGTGGCATTGCCAACCTCGAGTTCGGTGAAGCCGTTGTAGTAGCGCATCTCGCGCTTGTCGCCGTCCTCGCCCAGTTGAATGCCGATGTGGCCGAGCCCGTCGAACTGCGTGCCCACCTGGCCGATCTCGGTCGCCAAGAATTCGTCGTTGTAGATCAACTTGTTGGCCCCGAACGGCCCGCCGGTGGGGGCGCCCGGAATCATCATGGCGAAAGTGCGCGTGCCGAAGAACGGCATGCCCGCCTCGTATTGCCGACCGAGCTTGTAGACCCGCCCGTCCTGGACGATCTGCAGCGATTCGAGGACCTTCTCCGGCGTGATGTGGTTGGTCGAGCCGGCCTGGTCCTCCGGCCCCCATTTCGACGGCCACCACTCCTCGTGCGTCGTCTCCTGCGCCGCGGCGCTCGAGATCGGCGCCAGCGAGAACTTGCCCGCGACCCCGGCCGCGGCACCCAGGCTCGCCACCTTCATGAAACCGCGCCGATTGCTCGCCACGGCGCCCTCGACTGTATCCTCGTCTCTCGCCATCCCTGGCCCTCCCTGAACGTTTATCGTTGCGTCACCGATACCTCGGCCGACACCAAAGGTTTCGCCGCCCGGCGCGCGCTGTCAAGCGTCCTGGTTGCAACCGGGCGGGCAAGCCACTAAGCGCAAGCCGAGAGATGAGGGAAGGCCACACCAAACATGAGTATTTTCGAGCCCGACCGTTCGGCCGAACGCCTGCCGGTCTCGGTCATCACGGGCTTTCTCGGCAGCGGCAAGACCACCATCCTCGGCCACCTGCTGGCCCAGCCCGGTATGGCCGACAGTGCCGTCATCATCAACGAGTTCGGCGAGGTCGCCCTCGACCACTTGATGGTCGAGCATGTCGACGGCGAAACCGTGGTGCTCGCCTCCGGCTGCGTCTGCTGTGCCATGCGCAGCGACCTCGAGACCACGCTCCGCTCGATGCTCGCCAAGTCGCGCAAAGGCCAGATCCCGCCCTTCGCCCGCGTCCTCGTCGAAACCACCGGCCTCGCCGACCCGGCCCCGATCTGCCAGATGCTGCTCAACAACCCGCTGGTCAGCCACTTCTTTCGCCTCGATACGCTGCTCACCACGACCGACGCCCTGCACGGCCGCCGCCAGCTCGAAGAGCGCGCCGAAGCCAAAAAGCAGGCGGCGCTTGCCGACCGTTTGCTGCTGACCAAGACCGACCTCGCGACCAGGGAAGCCACAGCCGAACTCCACGAGGCGCTGGCCGCCCTAAACCCCAACGCCCCGCGCTTCGAGGTCATCGCCGGCATGATCGACCCCGAAAGCCTGTTCGGCGCCGGCGGCTTCGATCCGGCCACCAAATCCATCGACGCCCGCCGCTGGCTCGACGAACCCACCGAGGCCGACAGCGCTCACCACCACGAGAGCGGCATCCAGGCCCATTGCCTGACCATCGACACCCGGCTCCACTGGCCCACCGTGCAGGAACGCTTGGCCACGCTCCGCCACCATCACGGTGACCGCCTGCTGCGCTTCAAGGCAATCCTCGCCCTCGACAATGCCGAGGGCCCGGTCGTCATCCAGGGCGTTCACCACGTCTTTCACCCCCCGGTCGAGCTGGCCGCCTGGCCCGACCATGACCGCCGCTCTCGAATTGTCTGCATCACCGACGGCCTGGATCGACACACCCTGGAGACTGTCCTCGATCTACGCTAGCGCGGATTTTCAGCAGAATTAACGACGCGGCCGAACATCGCGTGCTTCGTTTGCACAGCCGAGAACGAACTCTCAGGCACAAAGACTCAAGAGCGCCACGGGCGCGCCGGTCCAGAGCGTGGCGACCAGCGCGACGAGCCCGAGCGTCCAGGCCGCGAGCTGCAGGAATCCGACCGTGCGATCGCCACCCGGTGCCGCCCGCCGGTAGGAGACTACGAGCCAGACCAGAACGCCCAGATGCGATGCCCAGACGGCGATGAGCACGAGGCGCAGCGGGCTCGCGAACTGCCCCGGCTGGTGCCAGCCGAGGCCGCACCCCACAGCGTGCAGGCCGTAGAGCGCTATGAACGCGGAACTCCAGACCAATAGTCCCGCCACCAACCCGAGGAGCCCCACCCGCGCGCTCATCCGGTCATCGCCGAGGGCAGGCCGGTGACCATCGCCAGTGCAATGAGTCCCGTCGCCGCTGTATAGCCCTGCCAGAGCCAGAGCACCCGCGGTTCGAGGTTGCGCAAGGGGGAGACGAACCCGGCCCGGTGCCGCGCCATGACGAACCCCGCCCCGGCGAGGCCGATGAGCGCGTGGATCAGAGCATAGACGACGAGTGCCGTGGTCGCCGCCGCCTGCGCATGGCTGGTGGCCGAATGACCAAGGGCCAAGGCGAGCCACGCCAAGACCGCTACCGCCACGAGGCTGGCCAGCGCCGAGAGGCCCAACATCAGGCCGCCCGGAACCCTGCTCGCAGCTCGGGATGCGAGTGCTGCCGCCGCCAGCCCCAGCCCCGCGAGCCCGGCCAGGAGCCAGTCCGGCTGCTGCATCAGAGATGGCGGCCAATCGGGCGCTGCGACCCACAAGAACAAAAGCCCGAAGGCCAAGGACGAAAAGAGGACCCCGTCCGCCACCAGCGTGAAGACCATTCCCCACCACCCGGGCGCCTCGGGTGATGCAGGGTGCGCTATCGCCGTCTCGCCGTAGCCGATGGCCTGGGGCTGCGGATCGTGGTCCAGCCCGTTGCTCCAGAGCCAAAAGAGGGTGACGACGAGGGTGAGCCCGAGCCCCACGAGCGCGTACCAATAGAGCCCGAGCAGGAAGCAGACGAAAAAGACCCCGAGTGACGCCGCGTTGAGGATCGGCAGATAGCTCGGTCCCGGCAGGATGATGACCTGATCCGGCTCGCCCGTGGCCATGGCGACACCCAGCGTCTCCATTCGGCCGCTCCGGGGGCAGGCGAGGTAGCCCTCGCCGGCGGCGATCCGGGCGGGCAGGGTCGGGTCGTCGTGCAACGGGTCCCGGCCGCTGACCTTGGGCAGGCTGGCGAAGGCATAGGCCGTGGGCGGGGTCGGGATCGCCCAGTCCAGCGTGCCGGCACCCCAGGGATTGCGCCGAAACGGCCGGCCGTAACGTAGCTGCAAGATGATATCGATGACGAAGAGCGCGAAGCCCATGGTCATCAAGAAGGAACCCATCGACGAGATCAGGTTCGGCAGGTCCCAGCCCAGGCCGGCCGCGTAGGTGTGGACCCGCCGTGGCATGCCCAGAAGGCCGGTCCAGTGCATTACCATAAAGGTGATGTTGAAGCCGATGAACACGAGCCAGAAGGCGACCCGCCCGCGGCCATGGACGGGTAGCCGGCCGGTGATCTGCGGCAGCCAGTAATAGGTGGCCCCCATGATCGGCAGGACGAACCCGCCGACCAGCACGTAGTGCAGGTGCGCCACGATGAAATGCGTGTCGTGGACCTGCCAGTTGAAGGGCACGACCGCGACCATCACCCCGGTCAGCCCACCGGCGACGAAGACGACGAAAAAGCCGAAGACATAGAGCATCGGCACGGTCATCCGCGGCCGCCCCGAGGCCAGTGTCGCGAGCCAGGCGAAGATCTGCACAGCCGTCGGCACCGCCACCAGCACGCTCGCGGCCGAAAAGAAGGCCAGGGCCAGATGCGGAATGCCCACGGTGAACATGTGGTGCACCCAGAGCCCGAAGCTGAGGAAGGCGAGCGCAATGATCGCGCAGACGATCCAGACATAGCCGACGATCGGCCGCCCGGCGAAGACCGGGATCATGGTCGACAGCGCGCCCGCAGCGGGCAGGAAGATGATGTAGACCTCGGGATGACCAAAGAGCCAGAAGAGATGCTGCCAAAGAAGCGGGCTGCCGCCCCGGGTCGGATCGAAGAAGGGCCAGTCGAAGGCGCGCTCGAGCTCGAGCAGGATCGAGCCCAGGATCAAGGGCGGAAAGCCGGCGACCATCATCAACGCCGTGACCAGCAGGTACCAGGCCATCAGCGGCATGCGGTCCAAGGACATCCCGCCGGTCCTGACCTTCAAGACCGTGACGGTGAACTCGACCGCAGCACAGATCGCCGAGACCTCGACGAAGGTGATGCCCAAGAGCCAGAAATCGGCGTTGATGCCGGGCGTGAAGGCCCTCGAGCTCAACGGCGTGTACATGAACCAGCCGCTGTCGGGTGCCACGCCGAGCACCATCGAGACCAGCAGCATCGTCCCGCCGAAGAGATAGCACCAGTAGCCGAAGGCGGAGAGCCGGGGAAAAGCCAGATCGCGGGCACCCAGCAACTTCGGCAGCAAATAGAGGGCGATGCCCTCGATCAGCGGGATGGCGAAGAGGAACATCATGATCGTGCCGTGCATGGTGAAGACCTGGTTGTAGGTCGCCGGTCCCATGAACGGGTTCTCGGGTGTCGCGAGCTGTGTTCGGATCAGCATCGAGAGGATGCCGCCGATCAGAAAAAAAACGCCGGCGGTGACGATGAAGCGGAGCCCGACGGTCGTGTGATTGACCACCGCCAGCCGCCCCCAACCCGCGGGGTTGCGCCAGATGGCCTCGAGCAGGCGGTGCCGGGCGAGGGCCGAGGCGCAAGGTTCGCTCATGGGCCGCCCCCTTCCGCCCCGTTCACCAAAGCCCGCAGCACGTCCGCCCAGCGATCGGCCGGATGCACGATGGCGGCAAACCGCATCCGCGCATGATCGAGTCCGCAGAACTCGACGCAGACGCCCTGGTAAGTGCCGGGCCCGGCCGCGTCGATACGGAGCAGGTTGGGATGCCCGGGCACGGCATCGATCTTGCCGGCGAGCCTGGGCAGCCAGAAGCCGTGGATGACGTCGGCCGAGACCACCGTCACCTCGATCGGCCGGCCCGCCGGCAGATGCAGCGTGTTCACCGTGCGCACCACCTCGCCATCGGCAGCGTGATGCGTGAATTCCCAGAACCACTGGTGGCCTCGGGCTTCGACGCGCACCACGTCCTCGCCAGGCCGCGACAGCAGCCACTGGCCGAAGCCGAGGGCGTAGACGAGCAGGGCCGCCAGCGTCACCATGGGAAAGATCAGCCCGCCGCCGAGGAGAAAGACCCTGGGCGACACAGGGGCGGATCCCCGACCCTCCTTGAACGTCCAAAGGAAAAGCCCCGTGACCCCGGCGAGAATGACCACCGCGGCGATCAGCATCACCCACCAGAGACCAGCTATCCTGGCGGTTGCCTCGGTCGCGGGATCGAGGCTCGAAAGCGGCCCGCCGCACGCCACGAGCAGCAGTGGCGCCAGAAGCGCCAGCCCCAAGGAGCGGGAGGCACCATGAACCGCGACTACGTCGAGGGTCTGAAAGCGCAGCGCCGCGACATCGACTCCCGCATTGCCATTGCCGGCCACCCGATCCACGCCATGCTCGTGGCGTTTCCGATCTCGGGCACGTTCGGCACCGCCTTCTGCGATCTCGCCTTCTGGTACACGGCCGATTTCTTCTGGGCCCGGGCCGCCCTCTGGGCCGTCGGTGCCGCGTTTGCGATGGGGGTGCTCGCCGCCATGGCCGGCCTCGCCGAAACCCTCCTGGTGCCCGGCGTCAGGCGCCGCGCCGCCGCCTGGAGCCACGCCACCGTCGCCATGGTGCTGCTCTCGGTCCTGGGCGCCAGTCTCGCCCTCAGGCTCGAGGATCCGGCAGCTGCGGTCCTGCCCTGGGGCGCCTTTCTCTCCGGCCTCGCCATGATCCTCGTGGCGCTGGCGGGCTGGCACGGCGGCAAGCTGGTCTTCGAACATCAGGTCGGTGTCAAGGCGGACGAGCCACTCTGAGCGAGCGGCCAGGGCAGGGCGTCCGGCCCCTCGAGCAGCCAGCCGGGAAACAGGCTCTCCGGGATCGCCGGCTTCTGCAGCACCAGCCAGAGGACGACGCAGATGAAGAGAATCGTCGCCACCAGGAGGGCCGTCGCCATGCGCCCGGCCGGGCGCAGCGCCGGCGTATCGAGCCGATCGATGTAGCGCCCCACCGCCATGTGAGTGACCACGAGCCCGGCCACCGCGGCAAGCTTCAGGAACAGCCAGCCCTCCAGCGGCCTCGTCACGAAGATCAGCGCGGTCCCGGAGCCGATCGCGACCACTGCTGCCGGCGAGACGATCACGTCATAGGCGAATCGGCTGACCCGATACCGCCACACCGCATCGAGCCTCCCCGCCTCGCCCGCCGTCACCCGCTGCTCGCGCACCATCAGCCCCGGCAGCGCCATCAGCCCGCCGCCCCAAAGGGCGAGGGCCGCGATGTGCAGTGCCTTGAGCCAGACCGCGAGCATCACAACCGCTGCTGCTCCGACACCGACACCGACACCGACTCGGCCGAAGCCAGCCGGCCCGAAGCCAGGCGGCCAGCCAGCAGCGCCAGCACCGCGACCAGATAGGGCAGGGCCCCCGGCACCCACATGACGAGCCCCGCGAGCTGCTGGTCCTCGAGCGGCGTCAGGCCCCAGGGCCAGGTCGTCAGCTCGTGCGCCGCAAAGAGTGGGCTCCGGGCAAAGGCCAAGAGCGCTCCCAAGAGCCCCATTTGCGCCATGACGCCGATGAGCGCCGGGACGGTTACACCCAAAGCCGACCGCCGATCGAGGCAGGCGATCCAGAAGAGGAGCGCCGAGCCCAGGAGCGAAAGCTCCATCAGCCAATAAACCCCATGGCTCGCCATGGCTGCCGCATAAGGCCCCGGCGCATGCCAGACCCAGAACAGCACGGCATGCACGGTCGCGAGCGGCACCACCGGCAGGCCACGCGACGACCATCCCTCGACCCGCTCGTGCAAGGCCAGCGCGAAGAGCGGTGCCGCCACCGCCACCAGCACGAGATGGTGCCCGATCCGCGCCGCGAACAAGGCAGCGCTCAGCGCACAAAGCGGTGAGACGAAGGCCAGCAGCAAAGTCCCGAAGCCGGATGCGACCCACCCGTCCGCGCGATCGACGCCATTGCCCGCGCGCACCCGCAGCCAGCCGAGTGCCACCGCAAGGAGGCCACCGAGCAGCCATGGATCGAGGTTCCAAGCCCCCCAGAAAGTCCCAGGTACGGCCCCCGGCCCGCAATAGGGGATGCTCAGCCCGTCCATCGCCACCTCCCGATCGTCTCCCGCATACGCCCGGCCAACCGAGTTCGTCGCCGAGACTACGCCCTGCAGCGCCGACCGCCACCCCGAAAGCGCCAGCGCCTCATTTGCGACCCTCCGCACGAGCAACGCTCATGACGAGTCGTGTGTCGCCCTACAAATCGCGATCCAGGCATCATATCCCGACCGATCTCGGCCTGAAAACCCGCGAGCGAACTCGGGGTTTCGACGTTCGAACCCGCAAGATCGACGAAGGAACCCGGCCGGGGCACGATCGAACCCGGCATGTGCGAACGAACCCGCGGCGGGCAGAACGATTTAGGCGATGCGGTTCCACCTCGTGACATCGACGATTTGTCGGATCCCGATCAGGCAGTGCCGAAGCCGGTCCGAGGGTCGGCTCGACGCAACATGGCCCTGTGGCGATCAGAGCCGTTACAGGGTGACCGGAGACGAGGAAGGTCCAAAGTCGGCAAGATGGGCGATCGGCGCGGCGCGCAGTAAACCTGCGTGAGCACCGATCGTCCGCAGCCTGACGAAGGATACGGTCAGCATGAAACGGCTCTAGTCCTGGACGTTGTCGATTCTCAGATGGGTGGGGCCGGCAGCGATGCCCGTTCGGTGAGGGTGCCGCCCGGGCCTCGGTCGAGGACGACACCTTCGCCGGAGCGGGTGCCGCGGCCGATCAGGGCGCTGATATTGACCTGATGGGTGACGAGGACGAGGGGCGGCCCGTCGGTGCCGGCTTCGGCGAGAAAGTCGCGAAGGGCCAGGGTTCGGGCCTCGCGCTCACCCGGCTCGCCGAAAAAAGAATCGAGGGCGGCGAGTGGCGTGACCGGGCCCAGCGCCAAGAGGCGAGCGGTCTCCAGGCAGCGGCACCAGCGGCTCGAGTAGACGGCCGCGTCACCGAGCCCGGACGCGCGCAGCGCAGCGCCGATCGCGCCGGCCTGGTCGCGCCCCCGCGCGTCGAGAGTGCGCTGGGTCGCGCAGTCCTCGAGCACGAACCCGCTGGGATCGCCGACGCCCGGTGCCAGGGCGTGGCGGAGCGCCACGACCGTGCCGGGCTGGTCGAGGCGGCCGCTGGCAGCGCCCACGTCGCGGTGGGCGGCGAGGGCCAGGGCTAAGGCGAAGAAGGATCGACGGGCGAGCATGTGGGGACGAGAGCTGCTGACCTACTGGCTCAGGAGCACGGTGGACGGCAGTGCCCGCTGCATCAAGACAGCCAGGGCCAAGGTCTCACCGCCGGCGCTGACGACGGCGGATTGGATGCCGACCACGACGTAGCGGCCGGCCTCCTCGACGACGATCGGCGAGCCCGAGGAGCCGGCGCGGGAGTCGCAATCGTGGAGGAGGAGGCGGCCGTTTTCGATGATGCCGAGGGCCCGGCAGGGCTGGACCTTGACCGGTAGATGCGGGCGGTCGCGGCTGTAGCCGCCGCTGGCGATCGGCTGCCCCGCAAGCTTCGGCCGCTGGGCCCCGTCGGCCAGCGTCATGGGCTCGATGCCGGCGCCTGCCTGCAAATCGAGGGTCAGTTCCAGCACCGCCCAGTCGTCGAGCAGGCTCTCCGGGTGGCCGCGCTCGTCGATGGCGATGCCTTCGGCGAGCCGGTAGCGGACGACCCGGGCGTGACCGAGATAGGTGCCGCGGCGATAGCCCGGAACGAAGTGCAGGATCTCGGGCTCGACCCAGCGGCGGCGGCTCTGATCCCAAAGGCAGTGGGCGGCGGTCAGCGCTTCTTTGGGGCCGATCAGCACGGCGGTGCAAAAGCCGCCGGTCTCGCGGTTGAGCCGGCCCACGGCGTGCCAACGGCGATCATCTGCCTCGATGACGACACGGTTCTCGCTCTCCACGACGCCGACCGCCTGGCCGGCGGCCGTGGCCGACCAAGCCAGCGCAACGGCCATTACGGCCAGGGCCATTGCACAGGCCAGCCAGAGCCTGATAACCCGAGCCGGCCGAGTGACACTTGCCGCAGTGAGGAAGCCAGCCTGCACCGATGATCTCCTTCCACACCTTAACATGTATCGCAGCCCGGCCCGCAAGGCTAGTCGAAGCACGTCACGACGGCGCGACATTCGCCGCGTGCCCAGTAATTCATGGTTGATCTCGAGCTTTTGGAGACACGCCTTCTGGTGGCCGCCCGCGCCGGCGAGCCGGTCACCTACGGGGCCCTGCTCGCCTTTTTCGAGCGGCGGGTGACACCGATCACCGTGCGGGCACTCTGTCGCGATCTCGGCCGGGTGTGCGAGCGAATCGAGGCGGCGGGCGGCCCGGACCTCGCCTGCCTGGTCGTCCGCGCCAGCGACGGGCTGCCCGGCGCCGGCTATTTCCAGAGCCTGCGCGAAGCCGGTCGCTACGCCGGACCGGACGAGGGCGAGGCGGCCGCGCGGTTCGTCGCGGCCGAGCAGGCGCGCGCCAAGGAGTACGCCCGAGCGCGCGCCGGCGGGTCGAGCTAGACGGTGGGCGCGCCCGTCATCTGGTGCAACCGCTGGACGGTGCCGGCGTCGAGCCCGATCGCCCGGGCGAGGTCGCGCAGATACTGGCGCTCTTCCTCGCTGTCGATGTCGATGGCGAGGATCGAGGCGGCGTAGACCTCGGCCGCCACGGCCGGGCTCTGCACCTCGGCGGCGAGGCTGCGCAGATCGAGCGGCCGGGTCATCTCGTCGATCACGAACTGCCGCTCGGCCTCGGTCACCCCCTCGCCGCCGATATGGCCCGCGATCGCCTGCATCTCTCGGCTGTCGATCTTGCCGTCGGCCTTGGCGGCGCTGATCATCGCCCGCACCAGCAGCCGCTCGGTCGCCGGATCGGTCACCGCCTGGACCTCCGCCGGAGCTGCCAGTTCCAGGTGCCCCATGGGCGCCGCCTGGCCCATCGGCGCGGCAGCACCCGCGGCACTCCCGCCGCCCTGGTAATTCTTGAGCGCAGTCAGCGCCAGCGTGCCGAGAATGGCCATGGCACCGCCACCGACGGCCCCCTTGGCGGCCCCGCCGCCCCCACCGAGCACCGCGCCGACCAGAGCACCGAGGCCACCCGCCTGCGCCCCAGTCATGCCGCCGACCTGTTTGTTGCCGAGGAACTGTTGGGCAAGGCCGGCGAGATCGCCGAGGCCGCCGGCCGAACCGGCCGGGCCCCCGGCGCCGGCTGGGCCGCCGGCGCCACCGCCGCCCAGGAGCGAGCCCAGCATCTGGTCCA
>JAABSG010000137.1 GCA_011390475.1 Geminicoccaceae bacterium
TCAAAGGGCGCATGACTGGAATCAGATCGCCGGCCGACCTCGCATTGCTCGACGACATCGAAAAGGTGGCGGTCGAGCGCGATCGTGAGGCGTTCGGCCGGCTCTACGGTTTTTATGCGCCCCGCGTTGCGGCCTATTTGCGTCGGGTGGGCGCCCGGAGTGACGCCGCCGAGGATTTGGCACAGGAAGTGCTCTTGTCGGTGTGGCGGCGGGCGCACCAGTTCGACCCGCAAAAGGCGGCCTTGAGCACCTGGATCTATACCATTGCTCGGAACAAGCGGATCGATTCGCTCCGTCGAGAAAAACATCCGGAGTTCGATCTCGACGATCCGACCTTGGAGCAGGGCGAAGCGCCGCGTGGCGACACGCACACCGAGACCGAAATGGTCAAGGATGAGATCCGCGAGGCGATTGCGACCTTGCCACGCGAGCAGAGCGAGTTGCTGCGAATCTTTTATTTCGAGGACAAGACCCACAGCGTCATTGCCGACGAATTGGGCCTGCCTCTGGGAACCGTGAAATCACGACTGCGACTGGCCGTTGCCAAGCTCCGCGGTCTGCTCGAAGGTGTGGTATGACGAGCGAGCACATAACCGTCGATGATCTCCTCCTGGCGCACGCTGCCGGCCGGCTTCCCGAGCCGGTGGGCTTGGTCGTGGCGACACATCTGGCACTGACGCCGGCGCGTCAGGCAGTCTATCGCGAGTACGAGGCGTTGGGCGGCGCGATGCTGGAAGATTTAGCGCCAGCAGATCTTAGCGACGGGTCGTTCGATCGTCTGCTTGCACGTCTCGACGACGATGCGGAGCCGATTCGTATGGGCCGCACACGGTCCGTGCGAGGGCGGCACGACGCGGTGGACCCGGAAGTGCCAGCGCCGCTTCGGGCGTACGTTCGTGGGCGGATCGCCGACCTACCCTGGAAGCATTACGGTGGGGTTTCCGAGGCCAAGCTGTCGCTGGACGAATCGGTTTACCGGACACGGCTCATCGTGCTGAAGGCCGGCAAGGCCGTGCCGAAGCATACCCATGATGGGCAGGAAATCACGGTCGTTCTCACCGGCGCTTTCAACGACGGCATCGGGCATTACGGACGCGGCGACATCGCCATTGCCGATGGTCATGTCGACCACCAGCCGATCGCCGAGGCCGACGAGGACTGCCTTTGCCTGACGGTCACGGACGCGCCATTGCGACTGACCGGCACGTTTTCCCGCTTCTTGAACCCGTTCTTGCGGTTCTGAGCGCTCGCTGACCGGCGCGACCCGTCGCTGCCGTGGCGCGCGGGTGACGGTTCCTCCTCCTGCATGATACGGACGATGGGCGACCTTGCGCCGCGCCTCGAACCTCGCCACTTTGTTTTCCGGTGGCGAGGCATGGGCGCATTGATCTGATGACGGTAGCAGTTGGTCTGACGGAAGATCGCATGTTGCGGGGCGCTGATGCGATCCCGATGCCCATCCGTGGCGAGCCGCCGCTGGTGACCCGCTTCGCGCCCAGTCCATCCGGCTATCTGCATATCGGTCACGCCTACTCGGCCCTCTTCGGCTACGAGGCGGCGCGGCTTTCCGGTGGTCGGTTCATGCTCCGGATCGAGGATATCGACACGCAGCGCTGCCGAGTCGAATTCGAGCGGGCCATCTTCGAAGACCTCACCTGGCTCGGCTTGCCCTGGCACGGTGAACCCTTGCGCCAGAGCACCAGCATGCAGCGTTACGCCGATGCTCTCGGCCGGTTGCAAGCGCTCGGTGTCATCTACCCTTGCTTTTGCACCCGCAAACAGATCCGCGTCGAGGTCGAGCAGTCCGGCCGGGCGCCGCATGGACCCAATGCCGAACTCGTCTATCCGGGGATCTGCCGCGACATCGCTCCTGTCGAGAGTGGCCGACGGATCGAGCAGGGCGAGCCCTTTGCCTGGCGGCTCGATTTGAGGAAGGCGCTGGCCCTCACCGGCCCGCTCGCCTGGTATGATTGCCGCGCCGGCTGGGTCGAAGCAGAGCCCGAGCTTCTGGGTGATCCGATCCTCGCACGGAAGGACACGCCGACCAGCTACCACCTCGCCGTCGTGCTCGACGATCATCTGCAGGGCGTCAATCTCGTGACCCGTGGCGAGGACCTGTTCCACGCCACCCATATCCATCGGGTGCTCCAGGCCCTGCTGGAGATCGAGCCGCCACGTTACTATCACCACAATCTGGTTGCCGACAGTCGCGGCGAACGCCTGGCCAAGCGCAACCGGGCGATCACGCTCCGTCACCTGCGCGATATCGGCCGCACGCCTGCCGACATCTGGAAGCTGATCGGACTGAAGCAGCACAGCTGATCTCGATGGTCGGATCATCGCTGCCACTCTCCGCCACCATTCGCCGCCTCGCCGCCATTGTCGTTTTGGCAGCATTGCCGGGCTGCGGCATCGCCTACCATCCGATCGACGACGAGGGCCGGCCGCAGGTGTCGTTCGTGCCCGACGGGCCGCCCGAGGCCATTATCCTCGCCTTGCACGGCTTCAACGACAACCGCCACGCCTTCGACGAGTTCGCCGGCTTCGCCGTGGCCCGTGGCTATCGCGTCGAGGCCTTCGACCAGCAGGGTTTCGGCGCCAACCGCAATCGCGGTCTTTGGCCCGGCAATGCGGCGCTAGCGGCGGACCTCAGCCGCCGGGCGAGCGAGCTGCGCACCCTTTGGCCCGAAACGCCGCTCTACGTTCTGGCCGAGAGCATGGGTGCCGCCGTCGCGACCATCGCCTTCGCCGATCTCGACCCGGCTCTGGACCCGCCGATCGACGGTTTGATCATGACCGCGCCCGCCGTCTGGGGCGGCGCTGCCTTCAACCCGTTCTACCGTGCCATCCTGATGACCGCGGCCAGCCTGCTGCCGCGCTACGAGGTGACCGGCCGGGGCCTCGACCGCCGGGCCAGCGACAACGACGAAGCGTTGATCGCGCTGGGCCGCGATCCCTTGGTGATCAAGTCGACGCGCCTCGATGCGGTGGCCGGCCTCGTGCAGCTGATGGACGAGGCCGTGGCCAGCGCCCCGGCGCTCGATTTGCCGGTTCTCGTCCTCATGGGCGAGCGCGACGAGATCATCCCGCCCGACATCACCGCTCGCTTCGTCGAGCGCCTCGATCCCGAGCATTGCCGGGCCGTTCTATATCCGGACGGCTGGCATCTCTTGTTGCGCGATCTCCAGCGCGAGCGGGTCTGGCAGGATATCGTCGTCTGGCTGGAGGGCGAGGATCCGGCCGAGGCCGAGCCGTGCGGCAACGTCGGTGAGAGCCGACTGGGGAACCGGATCGGCGGCGCAGCACTCTAAACCTGTTTGCTTTTACGCTCGCCTCGCCTACGCTTTTTTCAGGGACGAGGCCTCTTGGACAGGTGGGGTGGTGAGCATGCGCAAGGCAATCACGGGCTTGGCGGCGGCGGTTGTGGCACTGGTCGCGGGTGCGGCGGCGGCACAGGATTTCAAGCCGGCGGTCATCTTCGACATCGGCGGCAAGTTCGACAAATCCTTCAACGAGGCGGCCTATAACGGGGCCGAGCGCTTCAAGGAGGAGACCGGGATCGACTACCTCGAGTTCGAGGTCACCCAGGAGGCGCAGCGCGACCAGGCGATGCGCCGGATGGTCAGGAACGGCGCCAGCATCGTCGTGGTCGTGGGCTTCCAGAACGCGACGCCGCTCGAGACCATCGGGGCCGAAAACCCGGAGACCAACTTCACCATTATCGACGCCGTGGTCGATCTGCCCAATGTCCAGTCGGTCACCTTCAAAGAGCACGAAGGCTCGTTTCTCGTCGGCATGGCGGCGGCCATGGCATCCGAGACCGGAACCGTCGGCTTCGTCGGCGGCATGGACATCCCGCTGATCCGCAACTTCGCCCATGGCTACGAGCAGGGGGTCAAGTTCGCCGACCCCGACGCCGAGGTGTTGGTCAACATGACGGGCACCACGCCGGCTGCCTGGAACGACCCGGCGCGGGGCGGCGAACTCGCCATCGGCCAATTCGACCGCGGTGCCGATGTCGTCTACGCGGCCGCTGGTTCGACCGGGCTCGGCGTGCTGCAGGCGGCGGCCGATCAGGGCAAGCTCTCGATCGGCGTGGACAGCAACCAGAACCACCTGCATCCCGGCAGCGTGCTGACCTCGATGCTCAAGCGGGTCGATGTCGCCGTCTACAACGCTTTCATGGACACCATGAACGGCACCTGGGAGGCGGGGGCGATGTCGCTCGGTCTCGCCGAGGACGGCGTCGGCTTCGCCCTGGACGAGAACAATCGTGAGCTGATCACCGCCGAGATGGAAGCGGCGATCGAAGAGGCCAAGGCCCAGATCATCGCCGGCGAGCTCGAGGTCGAGGACTACTACTCGACCCAGAACTGAGGCGCGTTCCTCGATGAGCGTGTCGGTGACTGCGGGCGCCTTGCCGCCAGCGGTGGCGCTCGAGGGCATCGACAAGTCCTTCGGCCCGGTCCACGCCAACAAGCACATCGACCTCGCCGTCCAGCCCGGCACCATCCACGGTATCATCGGCGAGAACGGGGCCGGCAAGTCGACCCTGATGAACATCCTCTACGGCTTCTACCAGGCCGATTCCGGGCGCATCCTGGTGGACGGCCGGGAGCGGGTCATCCAGTCGCCCGAGGATGCCATCGCGGCCGGGATCGGCATGGTCCACCAGCATTTCATGCTGGTCGAGCCCTTCACCGTATTGGAAAATATTCTCCTGGGCGCGGAGGGCGGCTGGACCCTGCAGGCGGGTGCCGCCAAGGCGCGGGAGGCGCTTTTGCGACTCGAGCGTGACTACTCGCTCGAGGTCGATATCGACGCCCGGATCGCTGATCTCCCGGTCGGCATCCAGCAGCGGGTCGAGATCCTGAAGGCCCTCTTTCGTGGCGCCCATGTCCTGATCCTCGACGAGCCCACCGGCGTCTTGACCCCACAGGAAGCCGACCACCTCTTTCGCATCCTCGAGAGCCTGAAAGAGCAGGGGCGGACGGTCATCGTGATCACCCACAAGCTGCGCGAGATCATGGCGGTCACCGACAATGTCAGCGTCATGCGCGGCGGCGAGATGGTGGCCCATCGCCCGACCGCCGAGACCACGACCGAGGAACTGGCCGAGCTGATGGTCGGCCGCAAAGTGCTGCTTCGGGTCGAGAAGGCGCCGGCCAGGCCGCAGGCCCCGGTGCTCGAGGTCGAGCATCTCGAGGTCGTGGACGAGGTGGGCGTCAGGCGTGTGAAGGACGTGAGCTTCGAGGTCCGCGCCGGCGAGATCGTCGGCATCGCCGGGGTCGCGGGCAACGGCCAATCGGAGCTGCTCGAAGCGCTCTCGGGGATCAGGAAGGCCACGAGCGGCCGCGTGCTGCTGCACGGCCAGCCGATCCTCGATGCCGCCGATGCAAGGGCGAAGAAGCTCGGCCATGTGCCCGAGGACCGGCTGCGCATGGGTCTCGTGCGCGGCTTTCAGGCCTACGAGAACGCGATCCTCGGCTACCACCTGCTGCCCGCCTATACCGAGCACGGTTTCTTGAAGAAGCGGGGCATCATCGGCCACTGCCTCGACTGGATGAAGAACTACGACGTCCGGCCCGTGGCCCCGCTCCTGCAGGGCACGTCGTTCTCCGGCGGCAACCAGCAAAAGCTGGTGCTCGCGCGTGAGATGGAGCATGACCCGGACCTCTTGCTAGTGGGCCAGCCGACCCGCGGCGTCGACATCGGCGCCATCGAGTTCATCCACAAGCGACTGATCGCCATGCGCGATGCGGGCAAGGCGATCCTCTTGGTCTCCGTCGAGCTCGACGAGATCCTCTCGCTCGCAGACCGCATCATCGTCATGTTCGATGGCACCATCACCGGCGAACTCTCGGGCGCCGAGGCCGATGCCCGGCGGATCGGCATGCTGATGGCCGGGATTCGCGAGGAGGCGGCCGCCTGATGCCGACCAAGCTGCCGCCCTGGGTCAATTACGGTCTGTTGCCGTTGATGAACCTCGGCATGGCCTTTCTGGTCGCGGGCCTGATCGTCGTGATCCTGGGCGAAAGCCCGAAAGCGGCGGTCGACCTCCTGGTCTATGGCGCCTTCGGCTACGGCGAGGCCGTCGGCTACACGCTCTTCTATACGACCAACTTCATCTTCACCGGCCTTGCAGTGGCGTTGGCCTTCCAGTGCGGGCTTTTCAACATCGGCGGCGAGGGCCAAGCCTATATCGGCGGGCTCGGGGTCGGCCTCGTCGGCATCTATCTCGGTCATTGGCCGCCACCCATCGGCATCATGATCGGCATCATGGCGGCGGCTCTCTTCGGGGGGATCTGGGGCTTCATCCCGGGCTGGCTGCAGGCAAGGCGTGGTAGCCACACCGTGATCACGACGATCATGCTGAATTTCATCGCCGCCTCGATCATGACCTACCTCCTGGTCAACCCGCTGCGCCGGGCGGGCCAGCAGATCCCGGAAAGCGTCACGTTCGATCAGCGCATGTGGCTGCCGCAATTGCACGAGCTCTTCGGCGGGCTCGGCCTCGTGATCGGCCGCTCGCCCCTCAATGCCTCGCTGCTGATCGCGCTCGTCTGCTGCCTGCTCTACTGGCTCTTCGTCTGGAAGACTCGCGCCGGCTACGCGATGCGGGTGGTCGGCAAGAGCGAGCCCGCGGCCGTCTATGGCGGCATCTCGCCGGCCAAGCAGATCATGATCGCCATGACCCTCTCGGGTGCTCTCGCCGGCATGATGTCCTTGAACGAGGTCCTGGGGGCGCAGCATCGCCTCACCCTCGGCTTCACCGGCGGCTACGGCTTCGTCGGCATCGCCGTGGCGCTGATGGGCCGGGGGCATCCTGTCGGGATCATCCTGGCCGCCCTGCTCTTCGGCGCCCTCTACCAGGGCGGCTCCGAACTCGCCTTCGACATGCCCAGGATCAACCGCGACATGGTGGTGGTCATCCAGGGCCTCGTCATCCTCTTCGCCGGCGCGCTCGAGCACATGTTCCGTCCCTGGCTCGAGGCGCGCTTCGCCCGGCCCGCCGTGCCGGCCGTGGCCTGACCGCGATGGAAGACCTCTGGACCCAGGTTCTCCTGCTCACCGCCAGCACCTTCCGCCTCGCCACACCGCTCATGCTCGCCGCCATGGCGGGGCTCTTTGCCGAGCGCAGCGGCATCGTCGATATCGGCCTCGAGGGTAAGATGCTGGGAGCGGCCTTCGCCGCCGCCGCTGCCGCCGCGATGACCGGCTCGGCCTGGGTAGGCCTCGTGACCGCCATGGGCGTCTCCTTCGCGCTCGCCATGCTGCACGGCTTCGCCTGCATCACCCACAAAGGCGATCACGTGGTCTCCGGTGTGGCCATCAACATCACCGTTGCCGGCCTCGGCCCCGTCCTCGCGGACGCCTGGTTTCGCCAAGCCGGCCGCGTGCCGATCACGGGCGAGAGTATGCGCTTCCGCTCGATCGAGCTCCCCTTTGCCCAAGTGCTCGCCGACGTGCCGATCCTGGGTCCGATCTACGCCAACGTCATCAGCGGCCACAACATCCTGGTCTACATGGCCGCCCTCTCCGTCCCGCTCACCGCCTGGGTGGTCTACAAGACCCGCTTCGGCCTGCGTCTTCGGGCCGTGGGCGAGAACCCGAGTGCCGTGGACACGGCCGGCATCTCGGTCACCGCCATGCGCTTTCGCGCCTTGATGATCACCGGCCTCTTGTGCGGCATCGCCGGCGCCTATCTCTCGATCGCGCAAGGTGCCGGCTTTACCCGCGACATGTCCGCCGGCAAGGGCTTCTTGGCCCTGGCCGCCCTCATCTTCGGCAAATGGCGCCCGGTCCCGGTGCTGTTCGCCTGCCTCCTCTTCGCCTTCGCGGATGCCATCCAGGCCCGGCTCCAGGGGGTCGAGCTGCCGCTGATCGGCGAGGTGCCGACCCAGGCGATCCAGGCCTTGCCCTATCTCTTGACCATCCTGCTCCTGGCCGGCTTCGTCGGCCGCGCCGTCGCACCCAAAGCCATCGGCCAACCCTACGTGAAGGAACGATGAAGGACCTCCTCGAGCGGGCCCGCGCCGTCCAGGCCCGCGCCTACGTGCCCTATTCGAAGTTCCAGGTCGGCTGCGCGCTCCGCAGTGCGAGCGGTGCCGTCTTCGTCGGCGCCAATGTCGAGAACGCGTCCTATCCGCAAGGCCTCTGCGCCGAACGCTCGGCCGTGGCGGCGATGGTGGCCGCGGGCGAACAGCGGATCGCCGAGGTCGTCGTCATCGGCAGCGGCAACGCGCCGTGCTCTCCCTGCGGCGGCTGCCGCCAGCTCCTCTCGGAGTTCGCCCCACCTCAGACCCCGATCCACATGGCTGGCGCCGACGGCGGTCTCGCCACCTCGACCATGGGCGAGCTGCTGCCCATGGCTTTCGGCCCACTGGCCCTCGGCGGCGAGCCGGTGGAACGACCGGCAACCGCCAGAGACGTGCTGGAAGCCCGCTTCGGCGCCGACTTCCCGGAGCTCGCGATCGTCCTCGGCTCCGGCCTCGGCGGCTTCGCCGACAAGCTCGAAGACGCCACCGCCATCCCCTATGGCGAGCTGCCGGGCTTTCCCACACCCTCGATCGAAGGCCACGCCGGCCGCCTCGTCGTCGGCCGGATCGATGCCGTTCCGATCGCCTGCCTGCAGGGCCGTCTCCACGTCTACGAAGGCCAGGGAACGGGCTCGCTCGCCACCATGATCCGCACCCTCGCCGCCCTCGGCACGAAGCTCCTGGTCCTCACCAACGCCAGTGGTGCCATCGACCCGGCCATCCCGCCCGGGGCCATCGCCGTCATCACCGACCACGTGAACATGCTGGGCACCAACCCACTCACCGGTCCCAATGACGATAGTATCGGCCCGCGCTTTCCCGACATGACCGAGGTCTACGACCCCGCCCTTCGCCAGCTGATCGAGGCCAGCGGCGAGGCGCTGGGCCTCGACCTCGCCCAGGGCGTCTACCTCGCCACCCCCGGCCCGTCCTTCGAGACCCCGGCCGAGATCCGCGCCTTTCGCGCCATGGGTGCCGGGCTCGTCGGCATGTCGACCGTGCCCGAGGCGATCCTGGCGCGTCACGCCGGGATAAAGGTGCTCGGCCTCTCGATCGTCACCAACCGCGCCGCCGGTCTCGCGGGCCATCCCTTGAGCCACGCCGAGACCCTGGCCGTTGCCGGCAAGGCAGCGGGTGATCTCGAGCGGCTTCTCGCCCACAGCATCAAGGAGCTGGCTCGTCATGCGACTTGACCTCGCCGCCATCCTGGCTGCGGCCGACGCCCGGCCGATCGACGCTGCCCTCGCCCGCCGCTTCGTCGACGTGATCGACCTCACCACGCTGAGCGGTGACGAGACCGCGGCCGATATCGAAGCCCTTTGCGCCCGCGCCACACGCCACGGGGTTGCGGCCGTCTGTGTCCTGCCCGAGGCGTTGCCGGTGGCCACCCGCTGCCTCGACGGCAGCCGGGTGAGACTCGCCACGGTCGCCAACTTCCCCCATGGCGGCGACGACCTCGCCGGCACCGCCGACGAGGTCGCAGCAGCAGTTGCCGCAGGTGCCATGGAGGTCGACATCGTGGCCCCGCTCGAGGCCACGCTGGAGGGCGATGTCGGCTTGACGGGCGAGCTGATCACGCTCTGCCGCGAGGCCGCCGGGCCCACGATCACCCTCAAGCTGATCCTCGAGACCGGCAGACTGGAGCGCCCGGAGCTGATCACCGCCGTCGCCCGTTCGGCCGTCATGGCCGGCATCGACTTCCTCAAGACCTCGACCGGCAAGATCCCGGTGGGTGCCACGCCCGAGGCCGCCGCCCTCCTCTTCGCCGTGGCGCAAGAAGCCGAGGGCAAGGTCGGCGTCAAGATCTCGGGTGGCGTCAGAACCGCCCGGGAAGCCATGCGCTACTGGCAGATCGGCGAGGCGGTCATGGGTGCTGGCTGGCTGACCGCAGCCCACTTCCGCTTCGGTGCCTCCAAGCTCCTGGACGAGCTCGCCGAGCCGTGATCCTGCCGCAGGAGATCATTGCCAAAAAGCGCGATCGCCTGCCACTCGAGGCGGACGAGATCGCGGCCATCGTGCAGGGCCTGACCGACGGCAGCCTCGGCGATGCCCAGGCCGGGGCCTTCGCCATGGCGGTGGTCCTCAACGGCATGGACGAGGCGGAGACCGTGGCCCTGACCCGGGCGATGGCCGAGAGCGGCGAGCGGCTGCGCTGGGACGACCTCCCGGGCCCTGCCCTCGACAAGCACTCCTCGGGCGGCATCGGCGACAAGGTGAGCCTGATCCTGGCGCCGCTGCTGGCGGCTGCCGGCGCCTATGTGCCCATGGTCTCCGGTCGCGGCCTCGGCCACACCGGCGGCACGCTCGACAAGCTCGAGAGCCTGCCCGGCTTCGCCACCCGCCCCGACCTCGCCACCTTCCAGCGCATCGTGCGCGAGGTCGGCTGCGCCATCGTCGGCCAGACCGACGACCTGGCTCCCGCCGACCGCCGCCTCTACGCCATCCGCGACGTCACCGCCACGGTCGAGAGCCGGCCGCTGATCGTGGCCTCGATCCTATCGAAGAAGCTCGCCGTCGGCACGGCCGGGTTGATGATGGACGTCAAGCTCGGCAATGGTGCCTTCATGACGACGCTCGACGACGCCCGGGCCCTCGGCCGCACGATCGCCGACGTCGCCGACGCCGCGGGCCTGCCGACCCGTGCCATCGTCACCGACATGAACCAGTGCCTCGGCCGGACGGCGGGCAACGCGCTCGAGGTGGCCGAGGCCGTGGCGTTCCTGAAGGGCGACACCCGCGAC
>JAABSG010000138.1 GCA_011390475.1 Geminicoccaceae bacterium
TCTCAACCATGGGCTGATGCCGGAAAGAGAAGCAAGCGGGGGAAATGATTTCCCCCGCGCCCCCTCGAAATTTTGGTGGGGCGCGGGGAGGATCATCCTCCCCGCATCCTTCCTACCTCAAGTATAAGCGATGTTGATGAACTTGACGTCGAGGTAGTCGTAGAGGCCCTGGCTGCCGTTCTCGCGGCCGAAGCCCGAGTGGTTGACGCCGCCGAACGGCATCTCGGCCGTGGCCGCCGCGTAGTTGTTGACCGCGACGATGCCGGTCTTCAAGGCATCGGCGGTCTTCTGCGCCAGCTTGTGGTCCTGGGTGAAGACGTAGCCGGCGAGACCGTAGGAGAGGCTGTTGGCCCGGCCGATCACCTCGTCGAAGGTCTCGAAGCTGGTGACCGCGGCGATCGGGCCGAAGGGCTCGTCGTTCATCACCCGCATGTCGTCGCGCATGTCGGCGAAGACCGTGGGCTCGAAGAAATAGCCGCGGTTCATGTCGGCCGGCCGCTTGCCGCCGGTCACCACCCGGGCGCCCTCGGCCTTGGTCTGCTCGACCATCTCCTCGATGAAGTCGAGGCGGCGCCGATTGACCAAGGGGCCGATCTCGGTCGAGGCGTCGAGGCCGTGGCCCAGCTTCATCTTGCCCAAGGCCTCGCCGAAGGTCTCGGTGAAGACCTGCTCGTGCTTCTTGTGGACATAAAACCGGGTCGGCGAGACGCAGACCTGGCCGTTGTTGCGCGACTTGCCGGCCGCCGAGGTGAGCGCCACCTTGATCGGGTCGACGTCTTCGTGGATGATCACCGGTCCGTGGCCGCCGAGCTCCATCGACATCCGCTTGACCGTGTCGGCGGCACGCCGCATCAGATGCTGGCCCACCGGGATCGAGCCCGTGAAGCTCACCTTCCTGACCGTGTCGCTGTCCATGATGGTCTCGGAGATCACCTCGGGCTTGCCGGTCACGAGGTTGATGACGCCCTTGGGCAGGCCGGCATCGATGAAGCACTTGACCAGCTCGGCGACACAGGACGTGCCCTCCTCGGCCGGCCGGGTGACGATGGTGCAACCCGTGGCGACCGCGGGCGTGATCTTCCTGACCTGCAGGACGATCGGGAAGTTCCAGGCGGTGAAGGCACCCACCACGCCGACCGGCTCGTAAGAGGTCATGAAGCGGCTGTCGGCGTTACGGCCGGGAATCGTCTGGCCGAAGATGCGGCGCGCCTCGTCGGCGTACCAGTCCATCAGCTCGACCGCCGAGACGATCTCGCCCTTGGATTGCGCCAGGGGCTTGCCGGTCTCGAGCGTCAAGAGACGGGCGATCTTGTCGGTCCGCTCCTCGAGCAGCATCGCCGCCTTCCGGATCACCTTCGAGCGATCCCAGGCGGCGACCTGTCGCCAGCTCAGATAGGCCGTCTGGGCTGCCGCGATCGCCGCTTCGACATCGGCCCGCTCGGCCTGGGACGCGGTGGCCACCACTTCCTCGGTCGCGGGATCGAGGATGTCGATCTTGCCGCCGGCGATGGCGGGCTGCCACTCGCCGTCGATATGGAGGTCGATATGATGTCGTTCGGCCATTGCCTGCTCCTCGAGCGCGTCGACCGGGCGGCGGACGCGTTCTCGTGACGGTCCGCGGCTCCACCGGTCAGGGAAAATGAATAAGGTGACGCCGCCTTCTAGCGCATTGCGGCGGCCGCGTCGAATATCACCTGCACGCGGCGGTTCTGCCTGCCCTTCTTCTCGATCTTGGCGACCTCGACCGGCCCGATCTCAGCCGTCGATCGGACATGCGTGCCGCCACAGGCCTGCAGGTCGAGGCCGTCGATCTCGATCAGGCGAATCCGCCCGCCGTCGCGCGGCGGCTGCACCGACATCGTCTTGACCAGGTCGGGACGGGCATCGAGCTCGGCGGCCTCGATCCAGCGCTCGCTCAGCGCGTGATCCTCGGCGATCCAGGCGTTGAGCTGGTCGGCCAGCGCCTGCTTGTCGAGGGTCGACTCCGGGATGTCGAAATCGAGGCGCCCCTTGCCGTCGCCGATCTGCCCGCCGGTGACCACGCCGTCGACCGCCCGGCAGAGCAGATGCAGGCAGGTGTGCATGCGCATCAGCCGATGCCGCCGCTCCCAGTCGAGCACGGCCCGGATCGGCGTGCCGACGGCGAGCCCGAGCGCGGCGCCATCGGCGGCTGTCGGGGCCACGAGGTGCCGGATGCTACCCGGCGCGTCGCCCTTCTTGGTGTCGACCACCTCGAGCGTTCGGTCCGGCAGCACGAGCCGGCCCGTATCGCCGGGCTGGCCACCGCCCATCGGATAGAACACCGTGGCGGCGAGCTCGACCCATGCCTCGCCGCTAGCCGTAACGACGCTCTCGACTTCGCGTTGATAGGGATCGCTTCGGAAAACCGCTTCGGTCATGGCGTTTCATCTCTCGGTTCTGTCGGTTCGTGGCAGGCGACTTTACAGTCGTCGGGTTCTTGTCTAGCACCAATGGCAACGCGGTGACGGTGCCGCAGCCAGACGACCGTCAGCCGGCCGGATGGGCGGGGCGGCCGGACGTCTGTCGAGCCTTCGAGCAGAAAGAGCCGATGCCGAACAGCGAGCAAGCCTTTGTCCGCTTTGCGGACGTGCAGAAGAGCTACGACGGCGAGACCCTCGTCGTCAAAAACCTCAACCTCGACATCGCCCGCGGCGAATTTCTCACCATGCTCGGCCCTTCGGGCTCCGGTAAGACCACCTGCCTGATGATGCTCGCCGGCTTCGAGACCGCAACCAACGGTGAAATCCATCTCGACGGCCGCGAGATCAACAATGTCGCCCCGCACAAGCGCGACATCGGCATGGTCTTTCAGAACTATGCCCTCTTCCCACACATGACGGTGGCCGAGAACCTGGCCTTCCCGCTTTCTGTGCGACGCATGGCCAAGGCCGAGATCGAAGAACGGGTCAAAAAAGCCCTCGACATGGTGCAGCTCGGCGAAATGGGCAACCGGCGACCGGCGCAGCTCTCGGGCGGTCAGCAGCAGCGCGTGGCGCTGGCCAGGGCGCTCGTCTTCGAGCCCCGGCTCGTGCTCATGGACGAGCCCCTGGGTGCACTCGACAAGCAGCTGCGCGAGACCATGCAGTACGAGATCAAGCACATCCACGAGAACCTGCAGGTGACCGTCGTCTACGTCACCCACGACCAGAGCGAAGCGCTCACCATGTCGGACCGGGTCGCCGTCTTCAACGACGGCGTGGTCCAGCAATTGGCCTCACCGCCGATGCTCTACGAGAAGCCCGACAACGCCTTCGTCGCCCAGTTCATCGGCGAGAACAACCGCTTCGTCGGCACCGTCAAGGAGGCGGTGAACGGCCACTGCACGGTGGAGGTCGACGGCCGGCCGATTCAGGCCCTGGCCGTCAACATCGATGGTGTCGGGTCGAAGAGCACGCTGTCGCTGCGCCCCGAGCGCGTCGTCGTCGATCCTGACGAGAACCGCTTTCCCAACGTTTTCGACGCCAAGGTCCTGGAGCTGATCTATCTCGGCGATCACATCCGCGCCCGCATGGCCGTCTGCGGCACCGAGGAGTTCATCGTCAAGGTGCCCAACGCCAGTGATCACCCGACGCTCGAGCGCGGCAACGAGGTGCGCGTCGGCTGGCAGGTCGAGGATTGTCGGGCGCTCGACGCTTGACCGACTCGACGCTCGGGCAGAATGGGCAGTTCGGGGGGGCCGGGTTGCCGAATGGCCACAGGACGCACATAGTAAATGTATACCGGCCGGCCCGTTTCGGCCGAATGAATGCACAAGGGAGACATGCATGACTATTCAGATGAAAACAGGCCTGCTCGCCAGCGCGGCCATGGGCGCTCTGGTCGCCACCGCGGCACCAGTGGCGGCCGAGACGTCGCTGACCGTCGTGTCGTGGGGCGGCGCCTACACGGCCAGCCAGCAGCGCGCCTATCACGAGCCGTACATGGAGCAGAACCCGGACGTCACCATCATCAACGACGACGGTTCGGCCAACGCCCTGGCCGGGCTCCGGGCCCAGTCCCAGGCCGGCAACGTCACCTGGGATCTCGTCGATATGCTGCCGTCCGACGCGCAGCTGGCGTGCGAAGAAGGCTTGATCCTGCAAATCGACCACGACGAAATGCTGGCTGCGGCACCCGATGGCACGCCGGCATCGGAGGACTTCCTGCCGGGTTCCTTGGGCGACTGCTTCATCCCGCAGATCGTCTATTCGACCGTGCTCACCTTCAACACCGAAATGTTCCCAGAGGACCAGCAGCCCTCGAGCATCGCCGATCTCTTCGACGTCGAGAACTATCCCGGTCGTCGTGCGCTGCAGGATCGCCCGGGCACCAATCTCGAATGGGCCCTCTATGCCGACGGCGTCCATCCCGACGAAATCTACGACGTGCTCCGCACGCCGGAAGGTGTCGATCGGGCGTTCGCCAAGCTCGACACGATCAAGGACCATCTCGTCTTCTGGACCGAGGGCAGCCAGGCGCCGCAGCTTCTCGCCGACAAGGAGGTGGCTTTCTCGACCGGCTATAACGGCCGCATGTTCAATGCCGCCGAGGTGGAGGGGCAACCCTTCCAGATCATCTGGGATGGTCAGGTGGTCGAGTGGGACGGCTGGGTCGTGCCGGCCGGCGGCAACAATGTCGAAGCCGTGATGGACTACCTCTACTGGGCGACCGACAGCCAGCGCTTGGCTGACCAGGCGAAGTACATCTCCTACGGCCCGGCACGGGCGAGCTCGGGCGAGCTGGTCTCGACCCACGCGGATCTCGGCATCGACATGAACCCGCACATGCCGACGCATCCGGACAACTACCAGACCCCGATCATTCTCGATAACGAGTTCTGGACCGACTACGGCGACGAGCTGCGCGAGCGCTTCGCCAGCTGGATGCTGAACTAGCAAAGCGAGCCACCACCGGATCCGCTGTTTCGGCTCCGGTGGTGGCGATTGCAGCTGCGGCGGCTATCGAGGGAGACGGGCATGGCCCAGGCAACGATCGCTCAGACTGACGCAGTGACGTCGTCCGGGTCCATGATCACCGCCTCCGGCGAGCCGCTGAAGGTCAGTCTGGCGCGGGCCGAGCGCAGAAAGCGCCTCACCGCGTTCTTTCTCGTCGTGCCCCTCCTCATCTTCATCCTCATCACCTTCATCATCCCGATCGGCGACATGGCGCTCAACAGCGTCCGCAACCCGGAGGTGGTGACCTATTTGCCGCGCACCGCCGACGCCATCCAGGAATGGGACGGCCAAGGGCTGCCGGACGAGGTGGTGTTCGAAGCGCTGGTCGAGGATCTCCGGGAGGGCATGGGCACGCCGGCGATCGGCCGGGTCGGTGCGCGACTGAATTACGAAAAGAGCGGCATGCGCAGCACCATGCAGCGCGCCGGCCGTGCCGCACGCCAGCTGGAGCCGCCCTACCGCGAAACGTTGGTCGAGCGAGACGCAACCTGGGGTGAACCGGGCACTTGGCGCGTCATTCAGCGCGAAAGCTCGCCGTTTACGCTGAGCTACTTCATCGCTGCCCTCGACCGTACCTATGACGACGAGGGCAATATCGTCCAGGTCCGGGAGGACCAGCGGATCTACGTCCAGCTGTTCATCCGCACCTTCATGCTGTCCCTGGTCATCACCGCGCTCACCCTCCTGCTCGGCTTTCCGATCGCCTACCTCATGGCGCACCAGCCGGCGCGAATTGCCAACCTCTTGATGATCCTGGTGCTCTTGCCGTTCTGGACGTCGCTTCTGGTGCGCACCTCGTCCTGGATCGTCATGCTGCAACAGCAGGGCGTGTTGAACGATCTCATGGTGCTGGTCGGCCTGATCGGCGACGACGGCCGGTTGTTGATGGTCTACAACCAGACCGGCACCATCGTCGCCATGACCCACATCCTGCTGCCGTTCATGGTGCTGCCGCTCTACAGCGTCATGAAGACCATCCCACCATCCTACATGCGTGCCGCCCGGTCCTTGGGCGCCAACCAATGGACCGCCTTCTGGCGAATCTACGTGCCGCAGACGACCGCCGGGATCGGTGCCGGTGGTGTTCTCGTCTTCATCATCTCGATCGGCTACTACATCACCCCGGCGCTGGTCGGCGGGCAGTCGGGACAGATGATCTCGAACTTCATCGCTTTCCACATGCAGCGCTCGCTGAACTGGGGGCTGGCCGCCGCCTTGGGCACCATCCTCCTGGCCGCCGTGATCCTGCTCTATTACCTCTACAACCGCATCATCGGCGTCGATCGCCTGAAGCTCGGCTGAGCGGGAGACAAGCGCCATGGCCCTTCCCACCTACGCTGGCCCGCTCGAGCGCAGCTGGTACTACGCCTTTCGGATCATCTGTGCCGCGATCTTCGTCTTCCTGATCGCCCCGATCCTCATCATCATCCCGCTGTCGTTCAATGCCGAGCCCTACTTCACCTTCACCCGGGCGATGCTGACCTTCGATCCGGACGGCTACAGCCTGCGCTGGTACGAGGACTTCTGGAACAGCACCAGCTGGATGGCGTCGATCAGGAACAGCTTCATCATCGCCATCGGCGCCACCATCGTCAGCACGTCGCTCGGCACGCTCGCGGCCCTCGGACTGTCGCGCTCGCACATGCCGTTTCGGGCCGCCATCATGGGCGTCTTGATCTCGCCGATGATCGTGCCGCTCATTATCTCGGCGGCCGGCATGTTCTTCTTCTATTCCAAGATCAACATGGCCCAGACCTATCTCGGCATCATCCTGGCGCACGCCGCCCTGGGCACGCCCTTCGTCGTCATCACCGTGACCGCCACACTCTCGGGCTTCGATCACAGTCTGACCCGGGCGGCGGCCAGCCTCGGCGCCGATCCGACCACGACCTTCTTCAAGGTCACGATGCCGTTGATCCTGCCCGGCGTGATCTCTGGCGCCCTCTTCGCCTTCATCACCTCCTTCGACGAGGTCGTCATCGTCCTTTTCCTCGCCGGGGTCGAGCAGCGCACCATCCCGCGCGAGATGTGGTCCGGCATCCGCGAGTCCATCAGCCCGACCATCCTCGCTGTCGCCAGCATCCTCATCGCGATCTCGGTGCTGCTCTTGCTGTCGCTCGAGCTCTTACGCCGGCGCAACGAGCGCTTGCGCGGCATCGTCGAGAGCTGATGCGGCCCCGATAGGTTTGCCAACAAGGGCTGGACGGTGGGATTGGTTGCGGCATGATGCCGGCCACAACCGAGAACGTTGGAGGACACAATGTCGGTAACGCTCATCCGCCTCGCCGCCCTGGCCGGCGTGGCGCTCGTCGCGACCACGGCCCAGGCCCGGGATCTCACCATCGTCTCCTGGGGCGGTGCCTATCAGGACGCCCAGCGCGAGATCTTCTTCGAGCCCTTCACCGCCGAGACCGGCATCGCGATCACCGAGGACAGCTGGAATGGCGGCATCGGGGCGCTGAGAGCGCGGGCCGAAGGCCCGGCCGCCTGGGACATCGTCCAGGTCGAGACCGACGAACTGGTCCTCGGCTGCGAGGAGGGCATCATCGTGCCCCTCGACTGGGACGTCTTGGGCCGGGACAACTTCCTGCCGGCGGCGGTCCACGAGTGCGGGGTCGGCAACATCGTCTGGGCCACGGTCCTGGCCTATGATGCCGACCGCTTTCCGGACGGCGGGCCCGAGAGCTGGGCCGACTTCTTCGACACCGAGGCCTTTCCGGGCACGCGGGCGCTTCGCGCCGGCCCGCGCCAGGCGCTCGAATTTGCGCTCATGGGCGACGGCGTGCCGGTGGACGAAGTCTACGACGTGCTGCGCTCGCCCGAAGGTGTGGACCGGGCGTTCGCCAAGCTCGACAGCGTCAAGGACAGCCTGATCTTCTGGGAAGCGGGCGCCCAGCCGCCGCAGCTCCTGGCCTCGGGCGAGGTCGTCATGACCACCGCCTATAACGGCCGGGTGACGGCCGCGAATCAGAGCGAGGGCCGCAATTTCCAGATCGCCTGGGGTGCTGGCTACGTCTACCAGCTCGACAGCTGGGTCATCCTCGCCAACTCCGACAAGCAGGACGAGGCGATGCAGTTCATCGAATTCTGGGCCGATCCCGACCGCCAGGCCCTCTTGCCGCCCTACATCCCGTATGGCCCGACCCATGTCGACGCGGCGGCGCTGGTCGATCCCGAGGTGCTGCCGGACATCCCCTCGGCGCCGCAAAACCTGCCTACCGGCCTCTTCTTCGACGATGCGTTCTGGGTCGACAATGTCGAGGCCTTGAACGAGCGCTTCACCGCCTGGGCCGGGCAATAGGCCGCCCGGTCGTCGGCGGATCGGCGGGCCGGTAGCCTTGGCGCCCGTCGAGGTGATCGGCGAGGTGACCGGTGAGTCGGCGGGCAGGCCTGCCGATCCGGCGGCGCTGCGCCGCGCACTGCGCCGGTCCGAGCGGCGGCGGCAGCTCTGGGCGTTCGGGCTGACGCTGCCGCTCTTGGGCTTTCTGGTCGCCGTCTTCGTCGTGCCGATCGCCGGCATGCTGAAGCTCTCGGTCGCCAATAGCGAGCTCGCCACGGCGATGCCGGCGGCGACCGAGGCGTTGCGGGCCTGGGACGGCACCGGAGACGATGGGGGCGTGCCACCGGAGGCGGTCGTCGCCGCCTTCGCCACGGACCTCGAAAAGGCCCGGGCGGCCCGTGCCCTGGCACCCGTGGCACAGCGGCTCAACAACGCCTTCGCCGGCGATCGCACGCTCCTGCAGGGCACCGCCCGCAACCTGCCCGAGGCGCCGGACGGCAGTTGGACGGCGACGCTCGAGGCTCTCGATCCGGCCTGGGGCGAGCCCCGGATCTGGCAGTCGCTGAAGCGGGCGGCGGCTCCGTGGACCGATCTCTATCTGCTGCAAGCCCTTGATCTGCAACGCGATGCGACGGACGCCATCGCACCGGTATCGGCGGATCGGGCGATCTATCGCAACGTGCTCTTGCGCACCTTCTGGATCAGCTTTCTCGTCACCCTCTTTTGCTTCGTCATCGGCTATCCCTTGGCCTACAAGCTCTCGACGCTGCCGCCGCGGCTCGCCAACCCACTGATGATCCTCGTCCTCTTGCCGTTCTGGACCTCGCTCTTGGTGCGCTCTGCCGCCTGGATCGTGGTGCTGCAGCGCGAGGGGCCGATCAACGAGAGCCTGTTGTGGCTGGGCGTGATCGCCGAGCCCGTGCAACTCGTCTTCAACCGTGCCGGCGTGCTGATCGCCATGACCCATATCATGCTGCCGTTCATGATCCTGCCGCTGGTCAGTGTCATGCGCAGCATCCCCAAATCGCACATGCAGGCCGCGATCGGCCTGGGTGCGTCGCCGCTCGAGGCCTTCTTCAAGGTCTTCCTGCCACAAACCAGGCCCGGCATCGGTGCTGGCTGCCTGCTCGTCTTCATCATCTCGATCGGCTATTATATCACCCCGGCTCTGATCGGCGGGGCCGCCGATCAGATGATCAGCTACTTCGTCGCCTTCTTCACGCTCGAGACGGTCAATTGGGGGATGGCCGGGGCACTGGGCAGCCTTCTCCTGGTCGCCACCTTGCTGCTCTATCTCGTCTACGCCCGGCTGGTCGGTCTCGACCGGCTCAGGCTCGGCTGAGGCGGGACGATGGCGGTGGTCACGCATGGCAGCTCCAAAGCCCGCTCGGCAACGCCGCCCGGCCGGACCAAGGTGCTGAAAACGCCGGGGCAGCGGCTGGGTGACGGGCTGCTCTGGGCCTGGACCTTGGCCGCCCTGTTCTTTCTCGTGGCCCCGCTCTTCGTCATCGTGCCGCTCTCGTTCAATGCCGGCTCGTTCCTCTCCTTTCCGATGCCCGGCTGGTCGTCTCGCTGGTATCTGGAGCTCTGGAACACGCCCATCTGGTGGCAGTCCTTCAAGCACAGCCTCATCGTCGGCACCGGCGCCACCATTATTGCCACAGTCCTCGGCACGCTGGCCGCTGTCGGCCTCTCGATGGCGACCTTTCGGGCCAAGAGCCTCTTGATGGCATTCTTGATCTCGCCCTTGATCGTGCCGCTGATCATCGTGGCCGCCGGCACCTATTTCTATTTCATTCCGCTGGGCCTCGCGAATAGCCTCTTGGGGCTGACCCTGGTCCATGCGGCATTGGGGGCGCCGTTCGTGCTGATTACCGTCAGCGCCACGCTGGTCGGCTTCGATCGCAACCTGGCGCGGGCCGGGGCCAGCCTCGGCGCGCCCCCGCTCCTGGTCTTTCGGAAGATCACCATGCCGCTCATCGCACCGGGGATGATCGCCGGCGGGCTCTTCGCCTTCATCACCTCGTTCGACGAGTTGGTGGTCGCCATGTTCCTCACCGGGCCCGGCCAGCGCACCCTGCCACGTCAGATGTTCGACGGCATCCGGGAGAATCTCAGCCCCACCATCCTCGCCGTCGCCACCCTCCTCATCCTCTTCTCCGTGTTCCTGCTGACCACGATGGAACTCCTGCGCCGGCGCAATGTCAGGCTGCGCGGCATTCGAGAATAGGCATTTTATCCGCTTCTCGGTTTCCCGTCAATCATCGCTCGGGTTCGTTCGGCCAACAGCGGTGGCCGGATTCGGGCCAAGCCGGGCCCAATTGCGTCACCGTGCACTGACTTTTCTTCAACACCTTGCAATGGCAGGGAGAAACGGCGCTACCTGCGTCATCCTGCCCCCTCGGGTTCGTTCGCAAAACCCGGGTTTGTCAAGCGACACCCGGAATTGACCCCCTGGTAGAGTGGGCCCCTTGGGCCGGACAG
>JAABSG010000139.1 GCA_011390475.1 Geminicoccaceae bacterium
TGCCGGGGTCGATGTCCGTCGCTTCGCCATGGACGGCAGCACCCGGCGCGGCACCGATCTCTTCGCCACGCTCCGCGAGCGGCTCGGGGAGGTCGACGGCGAACGGCTCGCCGGGATCGTGGCCCTCACCGACGGCCGCGTGCACGACGCCCCGCAAGCGGCCGAGGACTGGCCCGTCGAGGCGCCCTTCCACGTGCTCCTGACCGGCCGGCCGGGCGAGCTCGATCGAAGGCTCACGGTCGAGCAGGCACCCAGCTTCGGCGTCGTCGGGGAGCCCTTGCCGGTCACCGTGCGGGTCGCGACCACCCCCGACGACGCGGGCGACCCGACACCGATGTCGCTCACCGTCGAGCGCGACGGCGAACCCTTTACCGAGCTGTCGATCAGCGAGGGCGAGCCGGCCCAGATCGAGCTGATGCTCGAGAATGCCGGGCCCACCGTCTTCGAGTTCCGAGTGCCGGTGATCGAGGGCGAGCTCACCGCCCTGAACAACCGCCAGGCGATCACCGTCAACGGCATCCGCGACCGCCTGCGCGTGCTCCTGGTCTCGGGCCAGCCCTATCCGGGCCTCCGCGTCTGGCGCAACCTGCTGAAGGCCGACCCCGCCGTCGACCTCGTCCATTTCACCATCCTCAGACCACCGGAAAAGCAGGACGGCACGCCGATCCGCGAGCTGGCGCTGATTGCCTTTCCCTCCCGCGAGCTCTTCGAGGTCAAGCTGGCCGAGTTCGACCTGATCATCTTCGATCGCTATTCCAGGCGTGGCCTCCTGCCGCTGGTCTATCTCGACAACGTCGCCCGCTACGTCGAGGAGGGCGGTGCCCTCCTGGAGGCCGCCGGGCCCGAGTTCGCCCAGCCGCACAGCCTCTACCGCACGCCCTTGGCCCGCGTGCTGCCCGGCCGCCCCTCGGGCGAGGTCTACGAGCGCGGCTTCAGGCCGACCGTTACCGACCTCGGCGATCTGCATCCGGTGACCTCCGGCCTGGCGCATGACGGCGATACCGCCAACGGTGCCGACGATAGCAATTGGGGTCGCTGGTTTCGACAGATCGACGTCGAAGCGCCCAATGGCCAAGTGCTGATGACCGGCGTCGCCGACCGGCCGCTGCTGATCCTCGAGCGGGTCGGCGAAGGCCGGGTGGCGCAGCTGCTTTCCGACCATGCCTGGCTCTGGGCCAGGGGCCACGAAGGCGGTGGCCCGCAGGCGACGCTGCTTCGCCGCCTCGTTCACTGGCTGATGCGCGAGCCCGAGCTCGAGGAGGAGGCGCTGCGCGCTGTCGCCACCGGCCAGGGCCTGCGGATCGAGCGCCAGTCGCTCCGCGCGGAGCCGGTCGACGTCGAAGTGACCTCGCCCACCGGCGAGCGCTTCGCCGTCACCCTCGAGCCGGTCGCCGACGGCCTGGCGGCAGCCGAGATCGAAGCCACCGAGGACGGTCTCTACCGGGTCCAGGACGGCGATCATCTGGCCTTCGCCACGCCCCGGCCGATCGCCCCCATCGAGCTCGCCGACATGACCGCCACGGCCGACATCCTGGCCCCCATCGCCGCTGCCACCGGCGGCTCGGTGAGCTGGCTCGCCGACCGCGGCCTGCCGGATATCCGCCGGGTCGAGGCCGACCGCCGGGCGTCGGGCGCCGGCTGGATCGGGCTCGAGCGCAACCGCGCCTACACGGTCGAGGGGCTGACCCAGACCCCCCTTCTGCCCGCCTGGCTCGCCGCATTGCTGCTGATCGCCACGGTCGCCATGGCTTGGTGGCGCGAGGGGCGGGCCTGATCAAATCTCGGTGATCGAGCGATGGTAGCGTGCCTGTTCGACTAAAACCGCAGCGAGCGCTTGACTAAAAGCGTGGCCGCAACTCTCTTGCAAGCAATCGACAATCGCAGCGGAGGAACACGATAATGGTTCGCGGATCTGTCCTGGCGCTTGCCGCCATCGGCATGCTGAGCATGGCCGGCAGTGTGGCTGCCGACCCGATCGAGACCCGCCAGACCATCATGAAGTCGGTGGGTGCGGCGGCCAAGGTCTCGGGCGAGATGGCCAAGGGCGAAATTCCCTTCCATCCGGATGTCGCGGCTTCGGCCCTGGCCACTTTTGCCGCTGCCGGCAAGAGCTTTCACAATTTTTTCCCGGAAGGTAGCGAAAGCGGTGGTGACACCGAAGCCAAGGCCACGATCTGGGAGGACCGGGAAGGCTTCGTCGCCGTCAACGACAAGTTCGCCGCTGCCGCAGTGAGCGCCATTGCCGCCGAGCCCGCCGATCTCGAGGCCTTCAAGGCTGCCTTCGGCAGCGTCGCCGAGAACTGCAAGGCCTGTCACGAAGAGTATCGCGTCTCGCGCAACTGATGGCGTTCCGCGGCTTTCTCATGACCGCCGCCGCCCTGGTCGTGGCGGCCGGCGCCGGCTTCTGGTACCTCACGACGCCCGAGCGCTATGCTGCCGTCGATCTGCCGGCGCACGAGCCCGACCTCGCCAATGGCGAACGGCTGTTCTGGGTCGGTGGCTGTGGCTCCTGCCATGCCGCCCCCGACGCCAGGGGCGACGACAAGGTCAGGCTGGTGGGTGGACTGGTCCTCAAGACGCCGTTCGGAGACTTCGTCGTGCCCAATATCAGCCCCGATCCGGCAACCGGCATCGGCGGCTGGTCCACGACCGACTTCGTCCAGGCGATGCGCCTGGGCGTCTCGCCCGACGGGCGGCACTACTACCCGGCCTTTCCTTATGCCTCGTATGCGCGGATGCCGATCGAGGACCTGCTCGACCTCGAGGCTTATCTGCGCACCCTGCCAGCGGTAGAGAACACCGCCGGCGATCACGACCTGAGCTTTCCCTTCGGCATCCGCCGCGGCATCGGGCTCTGGAAGCTGCTCTATCTGGACGCCGCGTGGGTGGCCGAGATCGACGAGGGCGATCCGGCCCAGGTGCTCGGCCGCTATCTGGTCGAGGGCCCGGGCCATTGTGGCGAATGCCACACCGCCCGCGACGCCATCGGCGGCCCCGACCAGAGCGTCTGGCTCGCCGGGGCCGAGGCGCCGGAGGGCGACGGCAATGTCCCCAACATCACGCCGGGCGGCATCGGCGACTGGTCGGCGTCCGACATCGTTTATGCCTTCGAGAGCGGCTTCAAGCCGGACTACGACACGCTCGGTGGCTCGATGACCTCGGTCCAGGACAACCTCTCCCGCCTGCCGCGAGAAGACCGGGAAGCCATCGCGGCCTACCTCCTGGCCCTGCCGGACCGACCCGACGCCTATTGACCGCACTCTCTCGACCACGGCCCGGCAGCCGTTTGCAGAAGCCTCCGACCCAGCCTGCCGCAGGCCCCGATGCGCCGCATCTCGAGCCGCGGCGCCGACCTCCCCAACCTCTTGAAATAGCTCCACTTTCCAAAAGGGGGCTGACCCCCTCGCCCCGGTGCCCCCTCGCCCCGATTCACTTCCGCTCGGCAAGAGCCGCTGCCAGGGCGAACCAGAACACGGCGGCCGTCGTATGACCAAGCATAGCCGAGGAGAAAGCAATGCCGGGAACCACGCGATTCGGGCGACCCGTCCGGGCTGCCGTAATCGGCGCCAGCGGTGGCATCGGTCGCGCCTTCACCGACCTGCTCGCCGAGGACGAGAACACCGTCGCGGTCATCGCGTTGTCGCGCGGCGGTGCGGCCTTCCGCGGCGACAAGATCGAGTCCGGGACCATCGACACCGACGACGAAGCGAGCATCGAGGCCGCGGCTGGACGCGCGAAGCAGAGGCTCGGCGGTCTCGACCTCGTGCTGGTCGCCACCGGCATGTTGCACGGGTCCGATGGGCTCCAGCCGGAAAAGACCTGGCGGCAACTGACGCCCGAGGCGATGCTCCGGCTCTACCGCACCAACACGGTGGGCCCGGCCCTGGTCGCCAAGCACTTCCTCCCCTTGCTGCCCCGCGAGGGTCGCGCGGTCTTTGCCGCGATCTCGGCCCGGGTCGGCTCGATCGGCGACAACGGCCTCGGCGGCTGGCACAGCTATCGCGCCTCGAAGGCGGCGCTCAACATGCTGATCCGCAACTTCGCGATCGAACTCGGCCGCAAGAACGACGCCGCGGTCGTCGTCGGCCTGCATCCGGGCACGGTCGACACCGGTCTCTCGAAGCCCTTCCAAGGCGGCGTCCCGGAGGGCAAGCTCTTCACCGCGAGCCACTCGGCCGGGGCGATGCTGGCGACGCTGGATCGGCTGGAGGGCACCGACAGCGGTGGGCTGTTCGCCTATGACGGCGAGCGCCTGCCCTACTGAGCGTCCGTCCTACCGAGCCTCAGACCCGCAAATCGAGCCTGCCGCCGCGCTCGATCGACGAGCGCGGCTGCGCCGCGTCACGCGTCGGCTCGGCCAAGTCCGGCCGGGTGGCGCGCCCCACCGCCTCGGTCGACTGCACCTGGGCCGCCATCCGATCGGTGGCCGCGCGCTCGGCGCTAGCCCGCCGTTCCGCACTCGTCGGGTCTCCCCCGAAATCCGCGCCGCGGCCGTTCTGCAGCCGCTGCATCGTCTCGTCCCGCGCACTCGGCGGCAGGCCGGACGGGACTCGGCTGATCTCCATGACACGTCACCCCTCGGGCTGGTGCTTTCGTCGAAGCTGAACGAAAGATTACCAGCCCGGGGTTAACGAAGCGTTACGCCCGGCGCCGCGGCGCCGGCTTTTTCGGATGCAGCATGCCCAGCAGTGCCGGAACCCCGCCCAAGGCCGCGATGCCGGCGCCGATCGCGAACAGGCCGGGCGACTCCTTGCCGGTCTCGAGCAGCAGAAAGGCTTGGCCCGCGAGCAGCAGCGAGGCCACCCAGACGGTGAGCACGACCAAAGATGCGAGCTCCCGGGCGTGGCGCCGTGTCGCCCAAGTGGGCGGCGTCACGGAATCGAAGCGGTTGGCGACCCAACTCGTCAGGACAGCAGCACCGGCAACCGCGATGCCGGCGGGAATGGCGTAGATCATGGGCAAGGCCCCGTTCATGAACCCCGCAGCCACGGGCGACACCCGCGAGCGGACGCCTATAAATAAGGTGTCGACTGCCTCCAGCAGAGCTGCAAATCTTGCACGCCTCGGGCCGCAGCTACGGCAAAAAAGCCGGGCTCAGACCCAGCCGCCGTCGGCGACGTATTGCTGGTTGGTCATGGCCCCGCTGTCATCGGCGGCGAAGAAGAGGATCACCCTGGCGATCTCGTCCGGGTAGAGCTTGCGCTTCAGGCATTGGCGCGTCATCAGCTCCTGCTCGCCCGCCGCGTCCAGCCAGAGCGTCTGCTGCCGTTCGGTCATGATCCAGCCCGGGGCGACGCAGTTGACCCGGATATTGTCGGGGCCGAAGTCGCGGGCCTGGCCGCGGGTGAGACCGACGATGGCGGCCTTGGATGCCGTATAGGCGTGCATGCCGCCCTGCCCTGCCAGCCAGCTCACCGAGCCCAGATTGACGATCGAGCCGCCGCCCTGCCGCTTCATCATCGGCTGCACGGCCTGCGCCGTGAAGAACTGGTGCTTGAGGTTCATCGCGATCCGGTCGTCCCAGTATTCGGGCGTCACCGTATCGAACGGGTGGCGGTCGTCGCGGGCGGCGTTGTTGACGAGGACAGTGATGTCGCCGTTGACGCGCGCGGCCTCGGCCACGGCATCGCGCAAGGCCCCGATGTCACGCAGATCCGCGTCCAAGAAGAGTGGCTTCGCATGCCCGGCGGCCTCGACCGCGGCCACGGTCTTCAGGCTGGCCTCGGCATCGAAATCGATGAACGCGACCTTGCTCGCTTGTTCGGCGAAGGCCTGAACGGTGGCGGCGCCGATGCCGGAGCCACCGCCGGTGATCAGGACGGAGCGGCCTTCGAGGCTCGGATAGGTTGCGAACTTACGCATGGTGGACTTCTCATTCGGCTGAGGACGAGGCGGTGGTCGTGAGACTGCGGCCGCGCCACCAGCGGTGGATGGCACCACCCGCGACCAGGACCCAGATCGAGATGGTGATGACACCCAGCGTCGCGGCGATCGGCCGGTCGAAGAAGGCCAGGAGGTTGCCGTCGGCCTTCATCATCGACTGCATGAAGTTGCGCTCGATCATGGTCCCCAGCACGAGGCCGAGAATGGCCGGGGCCACCGGAAAGCCGTTTTCCTCCATGACGAAGGCGATCATCCCCAAGACCAGCATGACGGCCACGCCGAAAACGGTGTTGTTGATGGCGAAGGCACCGACCATGCAGAGGATCAAGATGATCGGCATCAAGACCTCGCGCGGCACTTTGATCATCTGCCCATAGGACTTGATGGCGAGCCAGCCCAGGGGCAGCAGCATCAAATTGGCGACGAAGAAGGCGATGAACACGGCATAGAGCAGCTCGGGCTGGTAGAGCATCACCATGGGCCCGGGGTTCATGCCCTTCATGTAGAGGATGCCGATGACGATCGCCGTTATCGTATCGCCCGGGATGCCGAAGACCAGGGCCGGAACCCAGGCCCCGCCCAGTGACGCATTGTTGGCCGAACTCGCATCGACCAGGCCCTCGGTGTGGCCGGTGCCGTACTTCTCCGGCGTCTTCGAGAACTTCTTGGAGATCGCATAAGTGACCCAGGCGGCGATGTCGGCCCCGGCGCCGGGCAGGATGCCGATCAACGTGCCGCCGATGCTGCCACGCACGAGGCCGATCTTGTAGCGGCGGAGCACCGGCAGAACGGCGGCGAAAACGGCGCCCGTGGCCTGGCGCACAGGCGCTGTCTTGTCGCGCCCGCCCGTCGAGCCCAAGGCCCAGCGCAGCACTTCGGAGATCGCGAACATGCCGATCATCGCGGGAATGAAGCTGACCCCGCCCATCAGCTCCACCGAGCCGAAGGTGAAGCGCGGCTGGCCCGCCATGATGTCGATGCCGATGGTCGCGATGAACAGGCCCAAAAGCAGCGAGACCAGGCCCTTGACCGGCTTGCCGGTCGAAACGAAGGCGGCGCAGGTGAGCCCGAAGGTGGCGAGCCAGAAATACTCCTGGGTCGAGAACTTGAGCGCCACCTCGGCGAGCAGGGGTGCGGTGAAGGCGAGGATCGAAGCGCCGACCAGCCCGCCGATCACCGCACAGCAAAGAGCGGTGCCGAGACCGAGATTGGCCTTGCCGGCAAGCGTCAGCTTGTGGGTGTCGTCGACATAAGCCGCCGAGGCCGGGGTGCCGGGAATGCGCAACAGAGCCCCCGGCAGATCGCCCGCGAAAATCGCCATGGCGGTGGTCGAGACGATGGCGGCCAGGGCCGGGATCGGCTCCATGAAGAAGGTGATGGGGACGAGGAGTGCAACGGCCAGGGTCGCGGTCAGTCCGGGCATCGCACCGACGAACAGCCCGAAGGCGCCGGCCGCCAGCATGACCCCCAGCACGTAAGGGTCGAAGACGAGACCGAAGGCCGTCAGGACCGCGTCATTCATCGTTTTGTCTCAGAGCCTGTCTCGCGGACCTCGCTGCGGGCGTCACCATGGCAAGCGCGGCAGGATCAGGCCCTGTGGCAGCGGCACCAGCAGCAGCGAGCGAAACGCCCAGTCGGTGACCAGCGTGACCACCGTGGCAATGACCAGCGCGCTCGGCCATTTGCCGCCCTGAAACCGGACCATCAAGCCCCAGGCGCCGATGCCGGCCGTGAGCACGAAGCCGAGCCGCGGCACCAGAACGATGAAGGCCGCGATGTAGAGCAGGACCAGGCCCGCATCGAGCAGCCGGCCGAAGCTCACCCCCGCGAAGTCGACCCAGCCGACGACCTGCCGCTCGCGCCAGCCGCCGATCACCAGCACGATGCCGGACAGCACGAAACCGAGACCGATGATGGTGGGAAACAGGTCCGGACCATAAGCTTGGCCGTGGGTCGGCGGAAAGGTCCGCGCCTGCAGAATGATGGCGAGGCCGCCGAGCAGCACGACGAGGCCGAGAACGGCATCGTTGAGCTTCATCGTCGGCCTCGCCCGATCAGGCGCCGGACGACGGCGCTATTGCGCCATGCCCAGTTCGGTCATCACCCCGCCCAAAGCCTCGTTGCTGTCGGCCATGAACTGCCGGTAGTCATCGGGGCCGAGGAAGATCATGCCGAAGCCGCGGCCTTCCATGAAGTCGCGGAACTCGGCCTTCTGATGGATTTCCTCGAGCAGCGGCACCAGCGTGTCGACCACCTCGTCGGGGAGACCGGCCGGCCCGGCGACGCCACGCCAGGCGCCGAGCCGCCAGTCGATGCCGAGCTCGCTCAGCGTCGGCACCTCCGGAAAGGCATCGGCCCGCTCGCCGGCCATGATGGCGAGGCTCTTGACCCTGCCGGCATCGATCAGCGACTGCGCCTCGGGTACCGAGCAGGTGACCACGTCGACACCACCGGCGACCAGGTCCTGCAGGCCCGGCGCTGCACCTTCCGACGGCACCCAGGGCACCCGGTCCGGCTCCATGCCCGCATTCTGCAGCATGCCGGCCAAGGCGAGGTGCCAGATGCCCCCCTGCCCCGTGCCCGAGGCGTTGAGCGTACCGGGCGGGTTGTCGCGGACATGCGCCAGGAGCTCGTCGAGCGTCTCCCACGGCGCATCGCTGCGCACCTGCACGCCGGCCGGGTCCTCGTTGTAGAGGGCCAGAGGCGTGTAATCCTCGTAGGTCAGGTCGGTGAGGCCGGCCCAATGCATCATGCCGATCTCGACCGTGACGATGCCCAAGGTGTAGCCGTCGGGCTCGGCGGTCGCGATGGCACTGTGCCCGACCACGCCCGAACCGCCGGTGCGGTTGACGACGTTGACCGGCTGCCCCAGCTCCTGCTCCATCAAGGAGGCCAGGATGCGCGCCGTGGCATCGGTCCCGCCGCCGGCGCCCCAGGGGACGATGATGGTAATCGGCCGTTCCGGATAGGCCGCCTCGGCCGTGGCAAAGCCGAGCCCGAGGACGGCGATCGCCGCTGCAGCCCCGAGCAGTGTTCTTCTCAGCATGGTGTCAGCCCCCCGCTGTTGTGTGTCTATGGGCAAAGGCTAGACCATCGGCGCGCCCTTCGCCAGACCCGAAAACGTCGGCGACCGACGCTGCCATCGGCCCGTTACATAAGCCGTGCCGTCCCCGCCACTCGGATCGAGCCACCGGGCGTTTCTGGGATGGTCGCCTGGATGCGCGAGCGCATGCCCATGTCCTCGCCCTGGATGATCTCGATGGCGCCACCGTGCGGCCAGCCGAGGTCGCGCAGATAGCCGGCGAACGCCGCAGCCGCAGCCCCGGTCGCCGGATCCTCGAGCACGCCACCCGAGGCGAAGGCATTGCGCACATCGAAGCGCTGCTCGTCCCGCACATGCACGAGGGCGATCGTGGTCAAGCCCGCGCCCGTCATCAACGCCCGGCCCTGCTCCAGGTCATAGGCCATGCGCGCGAGGCGACCGCGATCGGCGAGCGCCAGCACGAGGTGATCGGCGCCGGCATGCATCAAAGCCGGCGGCAGCCGCGGATCGAGATCGGCCGGTGCCAGATCGAACAGCCCGAGCGCCGCCGTCACGCGGTCCGGATCGGCCGGCGCGCTGCGCGTCGGCGGCGATTGCAAGGCGGCGGCCACCAGCTCGCCCTCGCGCCGGCCCTCGACCGTGATGGCGGCGTCGTTGAGCTGCAGGCGAAAGACCCGATCACCGTGCCGAAGCGCCAGCGCAGCACCGAGGGCGATGGTCGCATGGCCACAGAACGGCACCTCAGCGGCCGGCGAAAAGTAGCGGACCCGCCAGCCGTCGCCTTCGGGTGCGGCGAAGGCGGTCTCCGAGAACCCGACCTCGCGGGCGATCGCCTGCATGTCGGGCACACTCGGCAAGGCCGGGGCGATCAGCACGCCGGCCGGATTGCCGCCCACGGGTCCATCGGAGAAGGCAGCGATGCGCTCTACTTTCATGATCGTCTCCTGGCGGATGCGCTCCGCTGGGCGGCATCCGACGTCGGTTGATGATGACCACGAGAGTGCCGATCTCGACGGCTTCATGCTATGGATGGACGAAGGCGATCGTCACTGATCACCAGCGTCATCGAAGGAGTCTCGGGCCGCATGCCTTCGAAGTCGAAAAAGCCGCTCGATGCCACCGACAGCCGGATCATCGAGGCGCTGGTGGAGAACGCCCGGGTCGCGATGAGCGATCTGGCGCGCGAGATCGGCATGTCGGCGCCGAGCGTCACCGAGCGGATCAGGCGCCTCGAGGCCGCCGGGATCATCCGCGGCTACACGGTCGAGATCGATGCGGAGGCACTCGGCTACACGCTCGAGGCGATCGTCCGCATCAAGCCGCGCCCCGGGCAGCTGCACCTGGTCGAGCGCATGATCGAGGACGAGCCACGGTTTCTCGTCTGCGACAAGGTCACCGGCGACGACTGCTTCATCGCCCGGCTCTGCCTCGCCTCGATCGACGAGCTCGATCCCCTGCTCGACCCGCTGCACGAGCGCGCCGAGACCAGCACCGCCATCGTCAAGTCCTCGCCGGTCCGGGCACGGCTGCCACCGCTGGTGGTGGCGCCTGCCCCTCGCGGACCGAAATGATGCAAGATGTGGGGAAGATGATCTTCCCCACGCCCCATCGTTATTCGCTGCAAGTGCTCGAGACAGCCGCCATTACGAAGTTCCGGTGGGGCGCGGGGAGCGACTGTCTTGGCGGTCAAGCGTTTTGCCACGGTTTTTGGTCCCGGATGATGGCGTTGAGGATGGTGAGCAGCTTTCTGG
>JAABSG010000140.1 GCA_011390475.1 Geminicoccaceae bacterium
TCGGCCGCCATGCTCCGCCGGCACTACGGCTTTCAAGGCGAGATCCGTGCGGTCGGCAATGTCCTGGTCGACCAGTATCCCTTCATGCGCCGGGTCGGCTTCGACGCCTTCGAGGTCGAGCCGGGCCGGGTGCACGAGAGCTGGAAAAAAGCCAAAATCGGCATCGGCCTCGCCTATCAGTACGACGACGAGGCCGAGGACCAGGCCACGGCCGTCTGGCGTGCGCGCCGCGGCCGACCGCGGCTGACGCTCGCGGCGGAATGATCCGGCCGGCGTCTCTGGCCGCTCACTGCGCCGCCCCGAACGCGGCCACATAGCGCTCGACCCTGGAGCCGCCTCTGAGCTCGAGCACGCCGCCCGCCTCCTCGGCCTCGGGGCCGAAGAAGCGCCCGTCGATCGGCCCGCGCCAACCGTTGGCGGCGGTGCCGGTGCCGCTGAAGCGGTTGCTGTCGATGGCCAGCGTGCCCGTGGTGGCGAGCTCCGGGCGCAGCACACTAGTCTCCAGCTCCTGGGCGGCACCGCTCGTGAAGGCGAGGCTCTGGGCGGCGAAATCGGCGGCCAGCGTCACCTCCGCCGAGACGTCCCGAACGGCGCCGTCGGCGGTCACGAGAAAGCCGGTGGCCGCCCCCTGGTAGCTCGCGGTGCCGGCGGCCGGAACGGCGGCCGCGGGGGTGATCGTGCCCTGGGCCGTCGCGGTGAGGAGCGCGTATCTGTCGAGGATTTTGCCGGACAACGGGTTCTGCCAGACACCGAACATCAGGTGCTCGAGGCCGGCGGCGTTCGGATCGGCGATGATCGCCTTGGGCTGCAGCGGCTTGCCGGCGCGGACGAAAACGAGGAAGCGGGGATCGAATGCTGCCGTGCGCCGCTCGATCTCCGGCCGGGTGGACTCCAGGTTGATGCCATAGGATCCGGTGCGCACCGCCACGAGCTCGCCGGCATCGTCGAACGTGGCCACGAGGCTGGTGGTGCGGAGCGCGCTCTTCATGATCTGGTCGACCTTGCCGTCGTCGGTCCAGGTCGTGAGCTGGCGCGCCAAGCCCTGCCGCGGGCGCACCGCCTGGCCGGGCTCGATGGCGCTGACCGTCGTGAACGGCACCGTGCCGTCGTCGGACGGCCCACCACCGCTGCCCCCACCGCCACCACAGGCGGTGATGCCGAGCACGAGAACCACTGCCACGAGTCGAACCATGATCGGACCCCCGTCGTCGAGAAATCGAGCGAGTTTAGCCTATTGAGCTCGGCGGCAACGGCAACGCGGCAAATCGACCGGCGCCCTTATGCTTGGGGTTGCAAGAAAGCCCGAGTATTGTGCGGTTTCGAGCTCAAATCGAACGCAAGTGATCAACTCGCGACGAGGCCTGCCGGCTCGAGGCCTTCGCGCATCGCGGCGACCGTCCCCGCGCCAGGTGCCAATAGCCGAGATCGTGGCGCACGTCGGTCGTCCCCGGGACGGCCGGTCGATCCGCTGGACGAGCGGGGCGTGCGGTTCTCGCTGCCCGGCGTCTTCCGCCGCGCCAACCGGTCGTGCCATGTCGCCTGGATGCGACTGTGCAACGTTGCCGCCTCGGAAATGCGGGGCGACACCGCGGCACGGGCGTCCGGCATTTTGGCTCCTGGCGCCGATCTGCTAGGCAGCGAGCCGATTGCAATAGCGAGGGAAACGCCATGCCCAACCATCCAGCCATCGCCAGAGACCGCGTCGCCGTCGTCACCGGGGCTGCCAGCGGCATCGGCCTCGCCGCCGCCGAGCGCTTCGCCGATGCCGGCATGAAGCTCGTCCTGGTCGATGTCGATCGCGAGGCGCTCAGAACCGCCGGCGGCACGCTCGACCAGAAGACCGAAGTCTTGCCGGTGATCTGCGATGTCGGCGACCGGGCCGCCGTCGAGGCGCTGGCGGGCCAGGTCTACGAGCGCTTCGGCGATGTCGCCGTGCTGATGAACAACGCCGGCCGGGAAGGCGGCGGTCAGCTCCTCGGCGACCACGCCCGCTGGCAGGCGATCCTGCAAACCAACCTCTGGGGTGTGATCAACGGCATCCAGGCCTTCGCACCCCGAATGATCGCCCAGGGCAGCACGGGTGCGATCATCAGCACCGGCTCCAAACAGGGCATCACCTGCCCGCCGGGCGATACCGCCTACAACGTCTCCAAGGCCGGGGTGAAGGCCGCGACCGAGGCGCTGGCGCACGAACTGCGCAATACCGAGGGCTGCAAGCTCACCGCCCACCTGCTGATCCCGGGCTTCACCTTCACCGGCTTCACCAAGGTGAAGCACAAAGAGAAGCCCGCCGGTGCCTGGCTGCCGGAGCAGGTGATCGACATGCTGATCGAGGGCATGGGCCGGGGCGACTTCTACATTCTCTGCCCGGACAACGACGTGACCCGCGAGATGGACGTCAAGCGCATCACCTGGGCGGCCCAGGACATCACCGAGAACCGCCCGCCGCTCTCGCGCTGGCACCCGGACTTCAAGGACGCCTTCGAGCGCTTCATGCAGGAGTAACGGCGATGCGGGTCGTCGTCTGCGGCGGCGGCGTGATCGGGGCGGCCACCGCCTACTATCTCGTCAAAGCCGGTGCCACGCCCACCGTCATCGAGCGAAGCGGCGTCGCCTGCGGCGCTTCCGGCAAGTCCGGCGGCTTTTTGGCGCTCGACTGGTGCGACGGTTCGGCCCTGGAGCCGCTGGCGCGGCGCAGCTTCGCGCTGCACGGCCAGCTCGCCGCTGCCATGCCCGACCGCTGGGGCTATCGGCCCGTCACGACGCTCCACCTCCACCACGACGCCGGGCGTTCCGGGGCGAGCCACCGGCCGACCGGCCTGCCGGACTGGCTGAGCCCGGCCACCATCCCGAGCCAACGCCTGGGCACGCCCGAAACGACCGCCGCCATCGACCCCGCCGCCTTCACCCGCGGCCTGCTGGAGGCAGCGATCGCGGCCGGCGGCAGCCTGCTCGAGGCCACAGTCGGCGACCTCGTCCGCAGCAGTGACGGCCGTGTCACCGGCGTCGTCGCCGACGACGAAACCATCCCGGCCGATGCCGTCGTCATCGCCATGGGCCCCTGGTCCAACCTCCTGAACGCGCTCGAGTTGCCCCGCGTCCATGCGCTCGAAGGCACCAGCCTCGTCTTCCAGCTCCAGGACGGCCCGACCGAGCCCGTGGCGTTTTTCGTCGACTATCAGGGCGTGGATGGGACCCGCGACAGCCCCGAGGTCGTGGCCCGCGCCGACGGCACGGTCTACGTCTCTGGCCTTTCGGCCCAACCGCCGCTGCCGGCCGATCCCGCCGCCGTGTCGCCGGTCCCCGCTACCACCGACCGCCTCCTCGCCATGGTCGAGGCCTTCGCCCCCGGCCTCGGGCGCTCGCCGATCCTGGCCCGCCAAGCCTGCTTTCGCCCCGTCCTGCGCGACGGCCTGCCACTGATCGGCCCGATCCCGGGCGCTCCCGGCGCCTTCGTCGCCACCGGCCACAGCGTCTGGGGCATGCTCAACGCCCCGGCCACCGGCGAGCTCGTGGCCGACCTCGTCCAGGGCCATAGCCCCGGCATCGACCCCGCCCCCTTCGCGGTCGACCGGCGCGGCCTCGGCTAGGCGCCCTTGGCCGCCAGATAGGCCATGGCCCCGTCGAGCGTGAAAAGCTCCGAATAGTCGGCCTCCGGGATATCCACGCCGGTGCGCTCGTGCAGGCCGATCACGACGTTCATGAAATCCATGGAATCGAGATCCAGGGTCTCGCGCAGATCCGCGTCGCCTGCGATCTCGGCATCGGCGGCCTCGGGCGCGATCCCGCCGAGCACGTCACGGATCAGGGCCAAACGTTCGGCATCGGTCATGGCTCAGAGCTTCCCGGGTTGTTGCAGATGGCGGTCGATGGCAGCCAGCAGGAGTCCGCCCAGATGCCCGTCGCAGACCCGGTGGTCGGCGGCGAGCGAGGCCTCGGCCAGCGGTCGGGCCACGACCGCGCCGTCCACCACCCAGGGTCGCACGGCGATCCGGCCGAAGCCGACGATCGCCACCTGCGGCGGGTAGATGACGCCGATCACGCTGTCGGCCCCGCGCTCGCCGAGGCTGGTCACCGTCACCGTGCCCGAGCCGAGCTCCGAGGCGCGCAGCCCGCCCGTGCGTGCCCGCTGGACCAGATCGCGGAGTGCCGCCATGAGGTCTCGAACTCCCTGCTTGTCCGCGTCGCGAATGGCCGGCGCCACGAGCCCGCCGCCTCTGAGTGCGACGATCCAGCCGATATTGATCCCACTGCCCGGCCGAAATGCGCCGTCCTCGTAGTGGCCGTTCAGGGCCGGCACTTCGGCTATGGCCAGGGCCGTCGCCTTCAACAGCAGCGCCGCCGGCATCAGCCGTTCGGGCGGTGGCTTCGTCGCATTGGTGGCCGCGAGCCACTCCGTCGCTGCCGCGAAATCGATGGTCTGGCCGAGATAGTAATGCGGGATCTCGCGCTTCGAGCGCTGCATCGCGGCGGCGATGGCCTTGCGCATCTCCGCCGGATCGAAGCCCTTGCGCGCCGGCTTTGCCGGCGGCGCCTCGGCAGCAGGGGCCTCCGCCGGCCGCTTCTCCCCCGGCTCGCGGGCGGCCGCTTCCACATCGGCGAGCGTCACCGACCCGTCGATCCCGGTGCCGGTGAGCGTCTCCGGATCGAGGCCGAGCTCGGTGGCCCGCCGCCGCGCCGCCGGGCTGACCGCGGCACGGCCACCGGCAGGCGGCGCTGCTGCTGCCGGGGCCGGGGGGTGTCGCGGCGCCGGCGGTGCGGCCTTGGCCGGCAGCGGCGGCGGTGGCCACTTCGGCAGGGATGGCCGCTTGGGGGCCGGTGCTGCGCCTTCCTCCTTGGCCGCCTCGCCGTCGAGCCGGGCCAGCGTCGCCCCCACCGGCACCTCCTCGCCCGGCTGGACGACCAGCTCCTCGATCACCCCGTTCTCGAAAATCTCGACCTCGATCGCGCCTTTTTGCGTCTCGACCACGCAGACGATGTCGCCTGACTTCACCTTGTCGCCGGGCTTCACCAGCCACTCGGCGAGCAGACCGGCCTCCATGTCCGCGCCCAAAGCCGGCATCTTGAAGTCGCGCATCAGCCCCGCCCCATGAGCTCGCGCACCGTCGCCACGATCGTCGCCGGCTGTGGCAGGGCCGCGTCCTCCATGGCCGGCGCATAAGGGATCGGCACCTCGGCCGAGCACACCCGGCGCAGGGGCGCATCGAGGTCGAAAAACGCGGTCTCGGCGATTCGCATGCCGATCTCGGCGCTGAGCGAGCCCGTCCGCCAGCCCTCGTCGACGATCACGCAGCGCCGGGTCTTGCGCACGGAGCCCAGGATGGTCGCGTCGTCCAAGGGCCGGAGCACGCGAAGATCGATCACCTCGGCGTCGACGCCGTCCTCGGCCAGCGTCTCGGCCGCGGCCAGGCACTTCTTCAGGCTGCCGCCATAGGTGACGAGCGAAACGTCCGCCCCCGCGCGCCGCACCGCCGCCGTTGCGATATCCACGGCGTTGACACTGGCATCGAAGGGCTCGGTGTCGTTGTAGAGCATCACGTGTTCGAAGATCAGTACCGGGTTGGGATCGGCCAGGGCCGGCTTCAGCATGTGCCGCGCGTCCTCGATCGTGGCCGGGGCGAGGATCCGGATGCCCGGGATGTGCGCGTACCAGCCCTCGAGGCTGTGCGAATGCTGGGCCGCGACCCGCCGCCCGCCGCCGGTCGCCATGCGGATGACCAGGGGAACCGCGAACTGCCCGCCCGACATGTGCGGGATGGTGGCCGCATTGTTGATGATCTGGTCGAGGGCCAGCAGGCTGAAATTGACGGTCATGATCTCGACGATGGGCCGCATGCCGACCATGGCGGCCCCGATCCCGGCCCCGGTGAAGCCGCTCTCGGCCAAAGGCGTGTCGCGGATGCGCTCGGGTCCGAACATGTCCAACAGCCCCTTGGTGACCGCATAGCAGCCGCCATAGGCGCCGATATCCTCGCCCATCATGAAGACGCGGGGATCGGCCTCCATGGCCTCGATCAGCGCCTGCCGGCAGGCCTCGCGGTAGGTCATGGGCGCCGTGTCGCTCATCGCACAGCGCCCTCCTGCGGCACGTTCTCCATCGAGACGAACTTCAGGAGATCGGCCGGATCCTCCAGCGTTCCCGCCTCGGCGAAGGCGACCGCCGCCTCGATCTCGGCCTTCACCCGTTCCTCGATCGCCGCCTGGTCGCCCGCGTGCAGGAGGCCGGTCTCGGTCATCCATCGGGTCAGCCGCAGGATCGGCCCCTTGTCCCGCCAGGCCGCGACCTCCTCCTTGGTCCGGTAGCTCTGCGCATCGAACATCGAGTGCGCCCGGAAGCGATAGGTCCGGCATTCGAGAAAGGCCGGCCCGCCGCCGCCCCGGACATGCTCGAGCGCCCGACGGGCCGCCGCCTCCACCGCCACCACGTCCATCCCGTCCACGGCCTCGGCCGGCATGGTGTAGCCGCCGGCATGCCGCGCGATGTCGGTGTCCACCTCGGCCCGCCCGAGCGCCATGCCCATGGAATAGAGGTTGTTCTCGCAGACGAAGAGCACCGGCAGCTGCCACAAGGCCGCGAGATTCAGGCTCTCGTGGAACTCGCCCTCGCCGGCCGCCCCGTCGCCGAAAAAGCAGACCGTGACCGCCTCCCGGCCTTGCATCTTGTCGCCGAGCGCCACCCCGATCGCGAGCGGCAGCCCGCCGCCGACGATCGCATTGCCGCCGTAAAAGCGCTTCTTCGCATCGAAGATGTGCATCGAGCCGCCGCGCCCGCGACAGCAGCCCTCGACCTTGCCCAACATCTCCGCCATCAGCACGTCCATGCCGATCCCGCGCGCCAGGGCCTGGCCGTGCTCGCGATAGGTGGCGACCACGGCATCCTCCGGTCGCAGCGCCTCGATGACGCCCACCGAAACCGCTTCCTCGCCGTCGTAGAGATGAAGAAAGCCCAGGATCTTCTGCGTCTGGTAGAGCTCGACGCATTTGGCCTCGAAGAGGCGGATGCGCTCCATGGCCTCGAGCAGATGCAGCAAACGAGGGCGGTCGAGATGGACCCTGTCGGTCATTTTTCGTCGCTTTCGAGGGTGGAGAGATCGCCTTCCGGCAGGCCGAGCTCACGCGCCTTCAAGAGGCGACGCATGATCTTGCCCGAGCGCGTCTTCGGCAGGTTGGCCTTGAAGTCGATGAGCTTGGGGGCGACGGCAGCCCCCAGCCGCTGCCTCGCATGGCCGAGGATGGAACGCCGCAGCGCCTCGTCCGGCTCGTGCCCGGGCTTGAGGGCGACGAACGCCTTGACCAGCTCGCCCGCGGTCGGATCCGGCACGCCGATAACGGCGGCCTCGGCCACGGCCGGGTGCTCGATCAGGATGCTCTCCACCTCGAAGGGCCCGATCAGGTGGCCCGAGGTCTTGATCACGTCGTCCGCCCGGCCGACGAACCAGAAATACCCGTCCTCGTCCCGCTTCGCGAGATCGCCGGTCAGATACCACCCGCCGACGAAGCATTTCCGGTAGCGCGCCTCCTCGCCGAGATAGCCGCGCATCATGGACGGCCAGCCCGTTTTCAGCACCAGCTCGCCCTCCACCATGGGCGCCTCGACGATCTCGATTCCGCCATCCGGCAGATGTTTGGCGATCGCCGCCTCGATCCCGGGCAGCGGCCGGCCCATCGAGCCCGGCTTGACGGCCATCGAGGCATAGTTGGCGACCATGATCCCGCCGGTCTCGGTCTGCCACCAATTGTCGTGGAAAGGCTGGCCGAACGCCTCCTGCCCCCAGAGCACGGCCTCCGGATTGAGCGGCTCGCCCACCGAGGCCATGAAGCGAAGCCTCGACAGATCATGGCCTTGCAGCGCCTCCTTGCCGGCTTTCATCAGCATCCGGATGGCGGTGGGCGCAGTGTACCAGACATCGACCTTCTCGGCCTCGAGCGTCTCGTACCAGAGGCCCGCATCGAACTCTGCCTCGAGCACCAGATTGGTCACGCCGTTGGTCAGGGGGGCGATGATCCCGTAGCTCGTGCCGGTCACCCAGCCCGGATCGGCCGTGCACCAGAAGACGTCGCCGGGCCGGAGATCGAGCGCATAAAAGCCGGTGACATTGTGCGCGACCACCGCCTCATGGACATGGATGGCGCCCTTGGGCGTGCCCGTCGTGCCCGAGGTGAAGTGCAAGAGCGCCATGTCCTCGGGATCGGTCGGCGGCGTTTCGAATTGGTCCGACGCCGCCTCGAGCAACGGCTGCAACGCCGTCGTGCCGTCCCCGCTCTCCCGGCCGGTGACCAGCACATGCGCCAGATCCGGCACCTCGCCCCGGATCTGCGCCACCTTCCGCCTATAAATCTCGGGACTGGTTACCAGCACCTTGCCGCGCCCGATCTTCAGCCTGGTCGCGATCGGCTCGGGTCCGAAGGCCGAGAACAGCGGCGAGACCACGGCCTTGGCGAGCAGGCTGCCGAGGACGGCGACATAGAGCTCTGGCACCCGCCCGAGCATGACGAAGACGCGATCGCCGGGCTCGACACCGAGCCCTCGCAACACGTTGGCGAACCGCCTGATTTCGTCCGCCAGCTCTCGGTAGCTGATCGCCCGCCGCTCGCCCCGCTTGCCGAGCCAGAGGAGCGCGGTCGTCTCGGCCCGCTCGCCGAGGCTATGCCGGATCACCGCCTCGTGTGCGATGTTCAGCCCGCCGCCCGGCAGCCCATCGAGCATCGCCCGTGCCTCGGCCCAGCTGAAAGTCGCCAGCACCTCCTCGTAGTCGCCCAGATTGCACGGCCGCTCGCGCGACTTCTCCAGTCGTACGCTCCTGATCTCGGCAGATGTCCCGGCCACTGCCATTATCGCCCTCCCGCTCGTTGTCCGACGTTCGGACTTACCCACCACCATGGCACGCGACGGCCGAGGGCTCGTTGATCGAGGTCAAACGCGCGGCCGATGGCGTTCGGCGGTGGGAAAACGGCCGGATGTTCACCGAATCTTAAGGACGGGGCGGTAGAGATCGAAGCGGCCGCTGCTGTGCTGCCGGCCAAAATCTCGGAGAGTCTCTCGCCATGATCCTGCCCGCATGAGCACCGCCATTGCCGCCTACATGGTCACTGCCAGCATTCTCGGCCTGCGCTTCGAGACCGGCACCATCATCGAGCAGGGCCGCACGGTGCCCTATGTGGCCGAGCGCGGCGATCGCGAGGGTGCCGAACGGCAGGTCAGCCGCGGCGGCGTGCCCTTGGGCATAAGGGCCGAGACGCCCGAGGGCCAGGCGATGATTCAGGTCTTCGACCGCTTCGCGACCTCGCCCGGCGACGTGTTCTTCCTCGGTAGCCAGCCGGGCTTCATCGCCGCCCGGCTCGGCCTCGAGGGCAGCCCACCGGCCGCCGACGACGCCGACAGCTACCGGATCCGGGCGATCGAGGGCGACGCGGTGGGGCCCGTCAGCCGCCAGCCAGCCGCCGTCTGGCGAAAATCCAAGATCATCGATACGGCCCGCATCGAGACCAGGAAGGTCGAGCTGGTGGTCCAGCACGACATTTTCCTCGAGCTCGATCGGCCACTGGCGAACGGGGCCAGCTACGCGGTCGAGATCGACCATCCGGCGATCGCACCCGTGACCTTCACCTACGATACGAGAACCTTGCGCAGCGAGGCCGTCCATGTGAGCCATATCGGCTTTCGGCCCGACGATCCGGTGAAGGTCGGCTACCTCTCGATGTGGCTCGGCGGCAAGGTCACCGGTGGCCCTGGCGATGCCACGGCCGATGCTGCCGTCCGTTATGCCCCGGGCACACCCTTTCGCCTGCTCGAGACCACGACCGGCGAGGTGGTGTTCACCGGGGCGGCGAGCCTCGACGAGGCCCGCGAAGCGCCGAGCAACCTGAAGCTCAACTACAACCTGACCGACGTGCTGGCCCTCGACTTCAGCACCGTCGACCGGCCCGGCGACTACGTCATCGAGGTCGAAGGCGTGGGCACGTCCTATCCCTTCCGGATCGCGGACGATGTCTGGCAGGACGCCTTCGCGACGGCGATGCTGGGCTTTTATCATCAGCGCAGCGGCATTGCGCTCGAGGAGCGCTATACCGACTGGCCCCGCCCGCGCGCGCTCCATCCGGCGGACGGCATCACCGTCTATCAGTCCCGGGCCACGCTGATGGACACCGACCAGGGACTCAACCTGCTCGGCCGCAAGAGCTTCGAGGCGCTACCCGCCGAGCGGACCGACGAGGTGATCCTGGACGCCTGGGGCGGCTGGCACGATGCCGGCGACTGGGACCGCCGCGCGCATCATCTCTTCGCCGTCCGTGACCTTCTGGATATCGCCGAGCTGCGCCCGGCCTTCGCGGCCTCGATGGATCTCTTGATCCCCGAGACCGGCAACGGCCTGCCCGATCTCCTCGACGAGGCGCTTTGGACCGTCGACATGTACCGCCGCCTGCAGAAGGCGGATGGCGGCGTGCCGGGCGGCATCGAAGCGGATGCGTACCCGCCGCGGGGCGAGACGAGCTGGACTGCGAGCCAGGACTTCTTCGTCTATGCGCCCGATGCCTGGTCGTCCTTCCTCTATGCCGGCGTCGCCGCCCGCGCCGCGCTGCTGGTCGAGCCCTACGATGCCGAGCGCGCGCGTGGCTATGCCGCCAGTGCCGAGCGGGCGATGCGCTGGGCCG
>JAABSG010000141.1 GCA_011390475.1 Geminicoccaceae bacterium
GTCAGGAGCACCACGACCATGGCCATGCCGGCGCGCTGGGTCTGAAAGAGGCTGGTGGCAGCACCGAAGAGAAAGGGGCCGATGAACGCCGTGAGCTTGCCCGAGAGCGCGTAGAGCCCGAACATCTCGGTCCGCTGCTCCGGGGGTGCCAACCTCGCCATCAGCGTGCGGCTCGCCGATTGGGCCGGGCCGACGAAGAGGCCGATCAAGACGCCCAGGGCGAAGAAGGTGGTCTTCTCCTCGGCGAGCAGGGCGGCGACGCCGAAGGAAGCCAGGCCGCCGATCGCGATCAGGATGGTCTTCTTCGAGCCGATCTTGTCGTCGATGAAGCCGAAGGCGAAGCTGCCGATGCCGGCCGAGATGTTCAGCGCAATGGCGAACAGGAGCACCTCTTCCGTGGTCATGCCGAAGGTGCCGGCGGCGTAGATGCCGCCGAAGGCGAAGAGGGTGTTCAGCCCGTCATTGTAGATCAGCCGGGCGACGAGGAACCGCGGCACTTGCTGTGTCGGGCGCAGCCCGCGCAGCGTGACCCCGAGATTGGCGAGCCCTTCGCTGACCGCCCGGAGCAGCGGCTTTGCGGCATGCGGGCGATCGGGGGTGACCAGGAAGAGGGGCAGGGCGAAGGCGAGCAGCCACGCGGCGACCACCGGGCCGGAGATGCGGACGTTCTCAGCCGTCTCGGGATCGAGCCCGAAGGGCGGCGGTTGAGGCGCGACGAAGCCGAAATAGAGCAGCAAGAGCGTGGTGATGCCGGCCATGTAGCCGAGCGACCAGCCGCGGCCGGACCAGCGGCCGAGGCTCTTCGGTGATGCCAGATCCGGCAGCATGGCGTTGTAGAAGGCTTGGCCGAGCTCGATCACGGTGTTGGCGAGGAAGACCAGGACGAGCGCCGGGAGCACGAAGCCGGGATCGGGTTCGATCAGCCAGAGCAGGGCGATGGCGATCGCCCCCAGGCCGGTGAAGCTGGCGAGCCAGGGCTTGCGTCTCCCCCCCACATCGGCAATGGCGCCGGTGATCGGGCTGAGAAGCGCGATCGTCAGTCCCGAGAGTGCGATCGCATAGCCCCATTGCGTGGTGCCCGAGACCTCGTCGGCGGCCACCGTCTGGATGAAGTAGGCGGGAAAGACGAAGGTGATGATGATCGCGAAGAACGGCGTGGCGGCCCAGTCGTAGACCGCCCAGGCAAAGAGCTGGCGTGGCGTAGCGGCGGCGTCCTGCGTCGCGGGTCGGTGCACGCGGCTAGTCCGCGGCCAGCTCGGCGCGGCGCTCTTTCGCGTCCGGCACGGTCAGCATCAACAGGAAACCGGCGACGAAATAGGCGATGATCACGCTCATGCCGACGCGCTGGCTGTCGGCGAGCGTGGTCACCCAGCCGACCAGGATCGGGCCCATGAAGGCGGTGGCCTTGCCGGAGAGCGCATAGAGGCCGAACATCTGCACGCGCAGCCGCTCGGGGGCGGCGCGCGACAAATAGGAGCGGCTCGCCGCCTGGACGGGCCCGACGAAGACGCCGAGCAGCATGCCGAAGAGCCAGAACCAGATCTGCTCCTCGACGAGGAGGACGAGGCTGCCCCAGAGGATCAGGTTCGCCATCGAGACGAGAATGGTCAGCCGGCTGCCGATCCAGTCGTCGATCCAGGAGAAGCCGAAGGCGCCGATGCCGGCAGCCACGTTCAGGGCGATGCCGAAGACGAGGACCTCCTGCGCACTCATGTCGAAGGCGCCGGCGGCATAGACGCCGCCGAAGGCGAAGAGGGTGGCCAGCCCGTCGGTATAGAAGATCCGGGCGATCAGGAAGCGGACGAGATCGGCGTAGTCGCGCACGTTGCGGATCGTATCGACCAGCGAGTTCCAGCCGTCGATCGCCGATTGCCGCCAGGCCTTGCCGGTCTTCGCCGCATCCGGCGTGACGAGAAAGAACGGCAGCGAGAAGACGAGGAACCACAACGCCGCAAAGACGAAGATGGCGCGCACGTCCTCGGCGGCATCGGCGTCGAGGTCGAGGAAGAGGGTCTCGCCGAAGACGAAGAGACCGAGGGCGGAGACCAGGCAGAGCAGCCCGCCGGCATAGCCCATGGTCCAGCCCCAGCCGGACCAGCGGCCGAGCCGATCCCACTCCACGAGTGCCGGCAGCATCGAGTTGTAGAGGATCGAGGCGTACTCGAAGCAGACGCTGGCGACCCAGACGAGCAGCAGGGCGAGCCAGACATGGGCGACCTCGGGTCGGACGAACCAGAGCAGCGCCGTGCAGACGACGCAGGCCAAGGTGAACAGGGCCATCAAGGGCTTGCGCGGGCCGCGCTGGTCGATGATCGAGCCCAGGATCGGCCCGGTCAGCGCCACCACGAGGCCCGCGGTGCCGATGACGTAGCCCCACTGGGCACTGGCCGGGCCGGGCTCGGCGGCGACCTGCTGGGTGAAGTAGGCGGCGAAGACGAAGGTCTGGATGACCGTGTTGAAGGCGTTGCTGGCCCAGTCGTAGAGGGCCCAGGAAACCAAGCCGGCCCGGTTCGGTTCCGGCTGTTGCCGGCTCACCGGCTCGACGCCCGTGGCCGCTGCCGTCGCGGCTGGTCCTCCGGTCGATCGAGCGGCGGTCCTGGCAGAGCGGCTGGCACGAGCACTCCTCCTCGATGGGCGGCCGCCCGTCTTTTGCCGCATGCCCGGGCTGCCGGCAAGCCGGGTGGAAAACCCGTGTCGTGAAGGCCGAGCCGTAGCGCGCTACGCCAGGGGGCCGGTGGCGATTGGCCGGGCGACGCCGGGTGGCTACGCTCGCGTCCCGATTTGATGGTTTGGTGGTTCGGACGGCCGACCTCGAGCGGGCTCGCGGTCGGCACGTCGGCTTGGGTGGATGGGGTTGGAGCGGTGCTCGAGATGGACACACCGGTGGCCGAGCCGCTTTATCTGGAGGCGGCATTCGAACGGTCGCACGTGGCGGTCGTCATGATCGCCGCCGACGGGCGGCTGTTGGCTGCCAATCCGGCGGCCCGGCGGCTGCTCGGCGACGGCCGGGCGATCGATCCGACCCTGCCGGCGGCCATCGCGGCGGCGAACCGTGGTCCGGCAGCGGGTGACGAGCCGCCGCCGTCACAACGGATCGGGGCGCGCGACTGCCGGGTGCATCGGGTGGATTATCGCACCTCGGCGGGCATGCACTTCGTCGTCCTCGAACTGGTCGATGTCACCGATCTTCGCCATCGTGAACGGCAGCTGCTCGATCGGCTCCAGCGCGATACGTTGACCGGGGTGGCCAGTCGCGACGCCTTCTTCGCGGCGGCCAACGCACTGATCAACGAGCGCCGCCGGGCGTTTCGTCCGCTCTCGGTCGTCATGATCGATCTCGACGACTTCAAGCTGGTCAACGACGAGGCGGGGCATGCGGCGGGCGACCGGGTATTGGCCGGGGTGGCCGCCTGCTGCCGGCAGAGCCTGCGCGACGGCGACGTCATCGGCCGGCTGGGTGGTGACGAGTTCGCGGCGCTCTTGCCCGGCGCCGGGCCCGTCGACGCCCAGACGGTGATCGATCGGATACGGGGCAAGCTGGCGCGTGAAGCCGGCACCGACACACTGGCCGGGCGCTCGGTCACCGTGAGCATCGGGCTCGCCCTCTATCGCGAGGGCGAGGGCGGCATCGGTCCGGCCATGGAGCGGGCGGATCTGGCGCTCTATGCGGCCAAGCCCGCCACCGCCAAGCGCCGCCAGCGGGCGGCGGGCTGACCGCGCAACGGCGCCACCAGGCTCACAATCGCCGGCGCAACAGGTCGACCAGGTGGGCGGCACCGGCAGCGGCCAGGAAGGCCGCCGGCAGCGGCCAGGCGAGGCCGGCAGCGGCAGTCCGCCAGGCCAGAAGGAGGCAGCCGCCGGCCAACAGGAACGGCAAAGCGCGCCCGAGGGTGGGCCCGCGGCCGGTCAGCCGGTGGTGAAAGAGGATCACCAGCCCCTCGATGACGAGGATGGCGAGGACGAGATCGGCGATCCGGCCGCTGTCGAAGAGGCTCTGCACGTCGGGTTCCTCGGCTTGGCGGCGCGTGCATCCGTGCAGCGCACCCCGCAGCACGACACGCCGATCGGCCTGGTCGACGGCTGCAACGCCTTGATACGACCAATCGGCATGCCGGGCCAGCGCCGGTGCCTCGGTGGCAATTCCGGCGACAGGAGGGCGAGATGCTCATCGGCCGGGGCGCCTTCGTCGCTTGGCACGCTGTCGCCGCCGGTCGCGAAGGCGACGACGATGGCTGGCATTGGCACCGGCACATGCTCGAGCGGCGTCATCCATCGCGCTCGCCGCGACGTGGCCGGCGGCCAGGGGCGATGCTGGCAGGTGCCCTACGAGGTGGCGGACCGGGTGGTGCTGGCCGACGGCTACGATGCGATGGCCGTCGAGGCGTCCGGCCACAACGCGCTCGCCGAGGATGTGCTGGAACGGCATGGCGTCGAGCCGGGCGCCGTGCTCGATTCCTGCCGGCTGGTTCACGTGGTCTGATCGCGCCGAGCTGCTGGGCGCATGACCGTCCTCTGCGCTCGTGAGCGGCGAAACGATAACTGCTGTTGATCTGGATCAAATCGGCGATCCTCGACCGTCCCTACGGTGGTGGGCAGCGTCCGCACGACGCGCGATACGAGCGCGTTCGGCCGGCATTCGGACCGGGAGAGGAAAGTGAAAAGCAGCAGCAGCCCGCGCGCGCGTTGCCGTGCCGCAATGGCCCTGGCGACGGCGGTGCTGGCCAGCTGTGGCGGTGGTGGCTCCTCCGGCGGGGGGGCCGGCACGACAACCATCTCCTTCGCCCAGGAAAGCGCATTCAGCGGCGCCATCGGGCCGATCAGCGCCCAAGCGGCCTATGACCGAGGCCATGCCGGAAACGGTGTCGCCTACGATGCCGAGGTTTTCGCCTAAGGTCTGAACCTCGGAACGCCCACCGCTGACCCCGAGGAGTACCAGAGTCGCCGGCAGCGGCTGCGCGCCGCCGCCGTCGAGGCGGCGCGGCCCGCGGATCCCGGCATCGTCCATCTCGATTTCGCTTTGCCGTTCACCAGCGACGACGTCTTCGACGATCTGGTCGCGGCAATGGCGAACACGGCGCGGGACGGCCGGCATCTGATGACGATCTCGGCCGGCACGTATTATCCGGATTCGCCTCTCATCCGGCCGAGCCAAGTTCCCATCGTCAGCAGTGTGTTCGACGCGTTCACCGAAGCCGAAGATGGTCTCCTGGTCGTCGGCACCGCATCGACACGCGATGCCGGGGCAGCCAGCGATTCCTTCATCTACGTTCCGGTCAATACTTTTAAGGTGCAGATGTGGGACTACCAGGTGATGCGCCAGTTCTGGTGCGGCGGCACCCTCTTCAACCCGATCTTCTGCACCGAGTTGATCCCCGAGGACGAGCGCTACACGTGGAAGGCCGTCTCGCTCAGCGGCGACAGTAGCATCGGTGGCGCTGCCTACGCCCAGGCCGTGGCGAGTGGTGCCGCCGCGGTTCTGCGCAGCGCCTATCCCTATCTGAGCGCCGCCGAGATCAAGTCGCTCATCCTGACGACCGCGCGGGACCTGGGCGCGCCGGGCGTCGACGAGGTCTACGGCCACGGCGCCCTCGACCTCGACCGCGCCACGCAGCCGGTGGGCGAACTGGTGGTCGCGCAGGGCCGGAGCGTCGATGGCGCCGGGCCATCCCTGCAGAGCACGCGTCTGCGGCTCGGTCCGGCGTTCGGCGACGCGCTCGAGACGAGCGCTTTGCTCGCAGCGGGTGTCGCCTTCGACGATTTCGGTCGACCCTTCACGGTTGGTCTCGACCAGCGCGTCGACCATCAAGACGACGGGTTCGGGCTCGGCAGCTTCCTCGCACGGCGCGGCATGGCGCAGGGCTCGACGCGCCTCGGCGACCGGGAGACCCTCCATCTCGCCACCGAAACAGCCGATCCCGAGCGACCCTGGGCGACCGGTCTGGCCGGGCTCCAGCGTCAGGAGGCGGGAGACCGCTACACGATGACCCTCGATGCCGACGCTGCCGGCCTCGGCAAGCTGCGCCTCGGCATCGCCACCACGCCTCGATCCGTGCTCGGCCTGTCGGCCGGCCCGCTGGCGCTCGTCAGCGACGATCTCGGCTTTCTCTCGACCGAAGCGGCGCAGTTGCCGCAGCTCGATCTGGTAGGCGGTGGCGCCGGGATCAGCCTGACCCGCGCCGTCGCGCCGACCACCGACCTCGTCCTCGGCCTGGACGGCAGCAGCGAGGGAGTGCATCTCGGCGGCGACGCGCGGCACGCCGTCCAGGCCGTGGCCCGCCACCGCTTCGCCGACAATCTGACCCTCGGCCTGGGCGTCGGCCTGCTCGATGAAGAGGGCACCTTTCTCGCCAGCGAAAGCGGTGGTGCCTTCGGCGACGACGCCCGGAACCAAGCGGCCTTCGGCTCGTTGCTCGGCCGCTACGCGAAAGGCAACTGGTCGCTCGAAGGCAGCTGGACGGTGGCGGCAGCGAAGCCCGATCTGGCCGCCGACGGCATGCTCGGCGATCTCGGCACGGTCCATGCCGAGAGTTGGGCGCTCGGGGTGATTCGGCGTGGCGTTTTCGACGAGCAGGACCGTATCGGGCTGATGCTGAGCCAGCCCTTCCGCGTGGCGAGCGCGTCCGGGACCCTCGACGTGCCGGTGTCGCGTGACTTCGCCGGCAACGTCATCCGGGCGAGCGAGCGTGTCAGCCTCGAGCCGTCGGGCCGCGAGATCGACCTCGAGCTCGCCTATGCGCGGCAGCTCGGCCCGTCGAGTTCCATCGACACGCACGCCTTTCTGCGCCACGAGCCCGGCCACGACGCGGGCGCCGACCTCGACCTCGGCCTCGTGGCGCGGCTCAGCAGGCACTGGTGAGCGACCTGCCGGCCTCGCCTGATGCGCCCCGAGGCCGCCGTCGATCCGGATCGCCACGCCGATGACGCAACCGGCGGCGTCCGGGAGCAGCCAGGCGACCAGGGCACATCGCCGCATGCGCCGGCCGGGGGTGGTGACGAGGCCGGAACGGCGTTGGTCGGACGTGCCGATGTGGCCTAGATCCATCGACACTGCGCGCCGGTACCGATGCTCGATCTCGTCGTCCTCTTCGCCTCCGCCTTGCTCGCGGGCACCTTCTTGCCGTTTCCGTCCGAGGCGACGCTGGTCGGCCTGCTCTATCTCGATCGGGTGACGGCTGGCGCCCTCTGGTTGGCGGCGACCGCGGGCAACACGTTGGGCTCGATGGTCAACTGGGCGCTCGGGCGGCTGGCGCTGCGCTTTGCCGAGCACCCGCGGTTTCCGCTGCGCCGCAACCGGCTCGCCCGCGCCCAGCGCTGGTTCAATCGCTTCGGCCTATGGACGCTGCTGCTCTGCTGGCTGCCGGTGGTGGGCACCGGTCTCGCCGTGGTCGCCGGGCTGATGCAAACGCCCTTCTGGCTGACGCTCGTCCTGGTCGCGATCGGCAAGGGTGTCCGCTATGCAGTGGTGATCGCCCTCGCCGGCTGAGCCTCAGGCGAGCGCTTCGAGCGTCCGGCCGGGCAGGCTCCGGGCGCCGTGGCGGGCGTCCCATGCGGTCTGAATGGTCTGCAACGCGGCCATGGCGGGCAGCGTGTCCGCCGGGGTGACGTGGGGTTTCGTAGTGCTTCGGCAGGCCTCGACGAAGTCGGCGAGGACGTGGCGGCAGACGGTCTGCTCCGGCTCGATCGGCGTGCTGCCGGCTTTGGTCGTCAGGGCGGCATTGGCAATGTCGATGCGATAGCTGTCTCGGTCGGTCGAGACCGTGGCCTCGTTCTGCCTGAGATGACTGAGATAGGTGAGGAGGATGTGGGCGGCGGCGCCGTCGGGCCGTGCAAGGCTGATCTGCGTCGTCATCGGCGTGCCGGTGCGCGGGTCGATGGGCGCCAGTGATCCCGTGGTCTCGAGGTCGGGGCCCATCAGCCAAGTGGCGAGATCGACCAGGTGGCAGGCGTGGTGCCAGAGGATGTTGTCGGTCCAGCTGCGCTGATAGCCGGTGGCGCCGATGTTCTCGAGGCGGTGGATGAGAAAGCGGCCTTCGAGGCAGCCGAGCGTCTCCTGGCCGGCATCGAGGCGGGCTTTCAGCTGGACCATTTCGGGCCGATGGCGCCAGGGGTGGCAGACGGCGACCACCTTGTCGGTCCCGGCTGCGGCAGCGGCCACGTGCTCGGCACCCGCCAGATCCATGGCGATCGGAATCTCGATCAGCACGTGCTTCTCGGCCTCGATCGCGGCCAGACTGTGCGCGACATGCGCCTCGGACGGGCTGGCGACGATCACCGCGTCGACGTCGGGGTCGGCCAGCATGGCGGCCAAGTCGGTGGTGGCACGGGCATAGCCGAAGCGGTCGGCAAAGGCCCGGGTCGGCTCGACGCGGCGGCCGACGATGGTGTGGGGCAGCGCCTCGAGGCCGGCCAGGTTCTCGCTGTGCCAGATACCCATCATGCCGTGGCCGATCATGCCGATGGTGAGCCGCGAATCTCTCGCCATTGCCGCCTCCTCCATGGTTTCGAGGGTCGTTCGTCGCACCCTACGGCCGATCCGGGTGGCAGGTCGAGCGCCGGAGGCCGATCAGCGGTCACGCCGCTTCCCGTTTTCGATCTCGAGTCGCATACTGCCAGGGGGAATAGAGGCGGGGAGCAGCGCATGTGGCCGGACCGTCGTCTTTGCGACCTTTTGGAAATCGAGCACCCGATCATCCAGGCACCGATGGCCGGGTCCGCCACCCCGGCCCTGGCGGCCGCCGTCTCGAATGCCGGTGGGCTCGGCTCGCTCGGCTGCGGCGCCAGCTCGGCCGAGGAGGTGCGCGAACTGGTGGCTCGGGTCCGTTCCGGCACCAACCGGCCCTTCAATCTCAACTTCTTCGCCCACGCCGCACCGAGCACGCCGCCCGAAGTGCTGGCGCGGGCGCGTGAGCGTCTCCAGCCTTTCGCCGAGGCGTTGCGCGTCGCATTGCCCGAGACACTGCCCGACCTGCCGGCCGGCTTCGACGAGGCGACATTGAGCCTGGTTCTCGAGCTGCGTCCACCTGTGGTGAGCTTTCACTTCGGCATGCCGGAGGCAGCGGCCATCGAGGCCTTGAAGGACCTGGGCATCGTTCTGCTCGCGACGGCGACGACCGTGGCCGAGGCGCGCCGCCTGGCAGCGGCCGGCATCGATGTGGTGGTGGCGCAAGGCTACGAGGCTGGCGGGCATCGCGGCTCCCACCAACCGTCGGCACCGGCGGACGGCATCGGCACCATGGCCCTGGTGCCTCAGGTGGTCGACGCCGTTCCCGTGCCGGTGGTCGCCACGGGCGGCATCGGCGATGCGCGCGGCATCGTTGCGGCCTTGGCCCTGGGTGCCTCGGGTGTCCAACTCGGGACGAGCTTTCTGGTCTGCCCCGAAGCCGCGACGGAGCCGGCACGGCGCGCGGCGATCCTGGCCGCGAGCGACGTCGATACGATGGTGACCGAAGCCGTCTCCGGCCGGGCCGCCAGGGCCAAGCGTAGCCGCTACGCCCTCGAGATGGCGCGCTCGAGCGAGCCCTTGCCGGCTTTTCCGCAGCTCTACGCCCTGACCTCGCCGCTTCTGGCCGCTGCAGCCGGGCGCGGTACCGACGACGTCGGCTTTCAGCTCTACGGCCAGGCGGCGGCCTCGAGCCGCGCGCTGCCGGCGGCCGAGATCGTGCAGCGCCTGGTCGCGGAGACGGCCGAGCTGACGGCGCGCCTCGCGGCGGCCGCCCGCTCCTCCTGACGGGTCGTGCTCAGAGGTTCATCTGGTAGCTCGCCTGGACCCAGCGATAGTCACCGGCATTGGTCTTGTCGACGTAGCCCACGGCCGGGAAGGGCATGTGGTAGCCGGCGACCGGCAGACGTTCGGTTTGGGCCATGTCGAAGAGCCGCTTCCTCGTGGCGATGGCAGCGTCCTTGTCCATGTCGAAGCGGACGTGCCACTCGGGGCGCTGGACGGACATCGCATAGTGGTTCGAGGTGTCGGCCCAGAGGAGGAAGCGCTGGCCCTCGCTCTCCAGGTGGAAGGCCATGTGGCCCGGCGTGTGGCCGAAGGCGGCGAGGCTGGTGATGCCGGGGACGACCTCCGCCTCGTCGCCGATGAAGCGGGTCTTCTCGGCCAAGGGCAGGACGTTGCTGCGGACCAGTTGGGCGTTGCCTTCCGTGGGGCCGCCGAGCCGGTCGTCGTGGCGCCAGAAATCGAATTCGACCTGGCCCGCGACATAGGCCGCATTGGCGAAGGTGGGCACACCCTCGGCCAGCAAACCGCCGATATGGTCACCGTGCATGTGGGTGATGACGACGGTGTCGACCTGATCCGCGCCGTAGCCCGCGGCTTCGATCGCGGCCACGAGATTGCCGGCGCCCGGCCGGCGTGCGGCGGCATTGCCGGCATCGAACAACACGAGGTTGTCGCCGGTATTGACCATGACCGGCGCAAAGCTGATCTCCATCCGGTCGGGGGGGAGGAAATTGGCTTCGGCGTGGGCTGCGACGTCCTCGGCCGGTTGGTTCTCGCCGAAGATCGGGTAGATCGGAAGA
>JAABSG010000142.1 GCA_011390475.1 Geminicoccaceae bacterium
GGGCGACGTAGCGCAGATAGGGCTTGGGTGCGCGCCAGCCGTCCGGGTATTTCGCCCTGGCCGCCTCGTCGGAGACCGCCGGGACGATGATCACGTCCTGGCCGTCCTGCCAATTGGCCGGGGTCGCCACCTGATGCTCGGCGGTGAGCTGCAGCGAATCGATGGCGCGCAGGATCTCGGCGAAGTTGCGTCCGGTGCTCATCGGATAGGACAGGACGAGCTTGATCTTCTTGTCCGGGCCGATGACGTAGACATTGCGCACGGTGGCGTTGTCGGCGGCGGTCCGACCCTGCGCCGTATCGCCGGAGTCGGCGGGCAGCATCTGGTAGAGCTTGGCAACGGCGAGGTCGTTGTCTCCGATCATCGGGTAGTTGGGGGCGGCCCCCATGGTGTCCGCGATATCCAGGGACCAGCGCGCATGATCGTCGACCGGGTCGACACTGAGACCGATGATCTTGCAACGGCGCTTGTCGAACTCCGGCTTGATCTGCGCCATGGTGCCGAGTTCGGTCGTGCAGACGGGCGTGAAATCCTTCGGGTGCGAGAACAGCACGACCCAGCCGTCACCGGCCCAGTCGTAGAAGCGGATCCGACCCTCGGTGGTTTCGGCGATAAAATCGGGTGCGGTAGCGCCGATGGGGAGCGTCATGAGCGGTCCTTCCCGTTGTGCAGATGGCGTCTTTTGGGCTCACATCAGGCGACGATCGTGCCGGAGAGCGCGCAGGCGAGGCCTGGTTGACACCACTGATAAGAGTTGGCTATCTACCAGATCGACCGCAAGGTGCCGAGGTCTAGTTCGCGGCCCGAGTTCACGATTGCGTTTGCAACGGATCAGGCGCCGACACCGGCAGGTCGTCGACATTGAAGCATTGCAACACGAAAGCCAACACCTCGGCGTGCTCCTTGAGCGCGTCGAAGCGGCCAGAGGCGCCGAAATGGCCGGCGTCCATGTTGGTCTTCAAGAGCAGGATGTTGGCGTCGGTCTTGGTGGCGCGGAGCTTCGCCACGTATTTGGCAGGCTCCCAGTAGGTGACGCGCGGATCGCTGATCCCGGCCGTGACCAGCATCGCGGGATAGGCCTTGGCCTCGATGTTCTCGTACGGGCACCAACTGCGGATACGCTCGAAATCCTCCTTCGACGTCAGTGGGTTGCCCCATTCGGGCCATTCGATGGGGGTGAGCGGCAGGGTCTCGTCCTGCATCGTGTTCAGAACGTCGACGAACGGCACCTCGGCCACGACACAGCGCCAGAGTTCGGGGCGCAGGTTGGCGACCGCGCCCATCAGCATACCGCCCGCCGAGCCGCCGCGGATCGCGATAGCACCGGGCTCGGCGTAGCCGGCCTCGATCAGGGTTTCGGCACAGGCGACGAAGTCGGTGAAGCTGTTGGTCTTGGCCGCCAGCTTGCCTTCGCGGTACCAGCGATGGCCCATCTCGTCGCCACCCCGGATATGGGCGATGGCGAAGGCGAAGCCGCGATCGACCAGCGACAGGCGGGACGCGTTGAAGGAGGGCGGCATGCCCATGCCGTAGGCGCCGTACCCGTAGAGAAAGAGCCGGCCGGTGCCATCGATCGGGTAATCCTTGCGATGGACCACCGAGATGGGGACCTCGGTGCCGTCCGCGGCCCGGGCCCAGAGACGCTCGCCGACATAAAGCTCGGGGGCGTAGCCCGAGGGGATCTCCTGGACCTTGAGGGTCACCAGCTCGCGCGTCTCGAGCGCATAGTCGTAGACCGTGCCGGGGGTGGTCAGTGACGAAAAGCCGAGCCGGAGCCGGTCGGTCTGGAATTCCCGATTGTCGCCGAGCCCTGCCGTATAGACGGCTTCCTTGAAATCGATCGCGTGCTCGCTGCCGTCGTAGCGGCGGACCCTGAGGTTGGCTTGGCCGTGGCGGCGCTCGGTGACCACCATGAAGTCGGCAAAGCAGGTGACATCGATCAGGTAGTCGTCGTCGGAGCCGGCGATCTCCTCCTGCCAGCTCGCCTCGCCTGGGCTGTCGACCGGGGCCCAGACCAGGCGGAAATTCTCGTGGAGGTCGTTGGTGCGGATCCACAAGCGGTCGCCCGCGTGCTCGACGCTGTAGCGGTGCTCGGGGCGGCGCGGCGCCACCAGGATCGGCGGCGATTCTGGGTGGGCTGCCTCGATCAGACGGATCTCGCGGGTGACGTGGCTGCCGGTCGAGACAATGACGAAGCGGCGGCTCTGGGTCTCTCCGAGACCGACGAAGAAGGCCGGGTCGTCCTCCTCGTAGATGATCGGGTCGTCCTCGGGCGACTTGCCCAGCCGATGCAGGCGGACCCGGTACGGGCGGAGATTGTCGTTGAGCTCGACATAGAAGAAGGTGCTGCTATCGGCGGCCCAGACGACGCCGCCCGAGGTGTTGCGGATCGCCTCGCCGACGAGCTCGTCCGACTCCAGGTCCTTGATGCGGATGACATAGCGCTCGGAACCGTCGCTGTCGGTGCCATAGGCCAGGAGCCGCGCGTCGGGGCTGACCGCCAGGCTGCCGAGGTTGAAGTAGCTCTGCTCATGGGCCAGGGCCGGCTCGTCGAGGATGACGACGGGCTCGCCGCCGGCCCGGGGTGCTCTGTACCAGGTGCGGTATTGGGCGCCGGGGGTGAAGGCCCAGTGATAGAGCCAAGGGCCGTCGGGCACCGGCACCGAGCTGTCGTCGTCCTTGAGCCGCCCCTTGAGCTCGGCGTGCAACGCTTCGACCAGGTCCTTCTCGGGCGCCATCACCGTCTCGAAATAGGCGTTCTCGGCCTCGAGATACGCTCTGATCTCCGGATCCTCGACCTTGGGGTAGCCCGGATCGCGGAGCCAGGCATAAGGGTCGACCCATTCGATCCCGTGGCGCTCGAGCGTGACGGGCAAGCGCTTGGCCACTGGTGGTTGCGCTGTAGTCAGGGTCGCCGAGCTCATCGATGTCTCCAGAAATCCACGGTCCGGGACCCTTGGTCGAGCCCCGTCTCTGCCCTGTCAAGCATGCCGGGCCAGAGAAGGAGGTGGACGGCCGACGGGCAAAGGCTAGGTTTTCCTCGATCGCAAGGACGGGACACGATGACCGCTACCCAGGAATTCGGGCGACTAGCCGCGCTCCATGTCTACCCGGTGAAGGGTTGCCGCACGATCCGGCTGGAGACCGGGGTGCTTGAGCCTCGGGGCCTCCTGCACGATCGGCGCTGGATGATCGTCGATGCCGCCACCGGCCGCTTCCTGACCCAGCGTGTCCACCCCGAGCTCGCCACGATCCGCACCTGCCTCGGGCCCGACGCGCTCGAGCTGACGCTGCCCGACGGTGCCGCGATCCGGCTACCGCTCGATGACCGGGGTGCGCCGCTTCCGGTCGAGGTCTGGGGCGATCGGGTGGCGGCGGTGGAGCCCGATGCGGCTGCCAGTGCGGCGATCGGGCGCTGGCTCGGCCGGGCGGTAGCGCTCGTCCGCTTTCCCGAGACCGCCACACGCCCGTGTGATCCGGCGCATGCGCCGGCCGGCAGCGGGACGGCGTTTGCCGACGGGTTTCCGCTCCTCGTCACGACGACGGGCTCGCTGGACGCCCTCAACGAGACGCTCGTCGCACGGGGTGGGGCAGCCGTGCCGATGAGCCGCTTTCGTCCGAACATCGTGGTCGAGGGGGTGCCTGCCGGGGCCGAGGACCGAGCGTCGAGGCTCGTGCTCGAGGGCGGGCTCGTGCTCGATCTGGTCAAGCGTTGCGAGCGCTGTGCGGTGACCACGATCGATCAGGCGACGGGCCACAAGACCGGCAAGGAGCCGCTGGCGACCTTGGCGCTCAGCCGCACCGACAAGGCGACCGGCGGCGTTTGGTTCGGCCAGAATGCGGTGCCGAGGCTGGCGGCGGGCGAGACCGCCAGTCTCCGGGTCGGTGCCGCCTGCCGGTTTCTCCGCTAGCGTTGCCGTTCAATCGACCCAGCCATAGCCGTCATCGAAATAGGTGCCGTCGTCGAAGGGCTCGCCCCGGTCGATCGGCTGCGGCTCGTCGGTCGCGAAGGCCGGAACGGTGGCCACCACCGGCAGGGCCGCGGTCGAGGCCAAAAGGGCTCGGCGGGTCAGCTGGAACGGTGCCGGCGGGCGAGCGCCGGGGTCCGTGCCGGGCTTCGTCTCAGCGGGTGAAGTTGACCAGCCGGCTCCAGTAGCGCTCGAGGCTGTTGAGAACATTGTTCAGCTCCTCCAGCTGGCCGGGCTCGACCACGCCTGCCGCCAGCGCATCGGCATTGCGCTGATAGAGGTCCTCGATCTTGGCGGTCAACTCCAGGCCTTTCTCCGACAGCCTGACCCGGGTCATCCGCCGATCGTGGCTGCTTCGCTCCTGGATCAAATAGCCGTTCTCGACCAGCTTTTTGACGTTGTAGGAGACGTTGGAGCCGAGATAATAGCCGCGGATCGTCAATTCGCCGACGGTCAGCTGATCTTCGTTGATGTTGGAGAGGATCAGCGTCTGGACGTTGTTGATATCCTCGATGCCGAGCCGGTCGAGCTCGGTCTTGATGACATCGAGAAAGCGGCGATGCAGCCGTTCGATCAAGCGGATGGTTACGAGATACTGATCTTTCACCGTGGCGTCCGCCCGATTTTCTGACAGTTAGAGCCGCCCCGACCCGTTCCGCCGGCAGCGAGCACGAGCCACGCGCCTCGGTTCAACCAGAGCGTCCTCGCATCATCTTCATAATTGCTGAAAAATCTAGCCCTTCATTCCCTTCCAAGGCGAAGAGAGCATAGAGTTGGGCTGCTTCTGCGCCCAAAGGTGTCGCCGCTCCCACAGCCTGCGCGGCTGCCTGGGCGAGCTTCAGGTCCTTCAGCATCATCGCTGCCGTGAAGCCGGGCTGATAATCGCGATTGGCCGGCGAGGTCGGCACCGGACCCGGCACCGGACAATAAGTGGTCAGTGACCAGCATTGCCCCGATGCCTTGGCACTGATGTCGAACAGCTTTTGCTGCTCGAGGCCAAGCTTTTCGGCGAGGGCCATGGCCTCGCAGACCGAGATCATCTGGATGCCGAGCATCATGTTGTTGCAGATCTTGGCCGCCTGGCCGGTGCCGGCGTCGCCGGCATGGACGATCGTGCGGCCCATGGCGGCCAGGATCGGCTCTGCCTCGGCAAAGCTCGCCTCGCTGCCGCCCACCATGAAGGTCAGCGTGCCGGCAGCGGCCCCGCCGACCCCGCCCGAAACCGGCGCGTCGACCATGCGGCGGCCGGATTTTGCGGCCATGGCCGCCACCTCGCGGGCGGTCTCGACGTCGATGGTCGAGCAGTCGATCAAAAGCGCATCGGCCGCTGCCGTGGCCAGGACGCCGGCTTCTCCCGCATAGACCGCGCGAACCTGCGGCCCGGCGGGCAACATCGTGACGACCACTTCAGCACCGGTGACGGCAGCGGCGATGCTGTCCGCCACGTCGATCCCGGCTTCGGTGGCCGCCGCCTTGGCCTTGGCCCCGAGATCGAAGCCGGCAACCGCGTGCCCGGCCTTCAGCAGATTCTGGGCCATCGGCAGGCCCATATTGCCGAGACCGATGAAGCCGATCGTCGCCATCGCCGTATCTCCCCTGTTCAGGCCTGCCAGTCGAAGGTGAGCTCGCGCTCTGGTCGTGCGGCGAAGCAGGCCTCGACCTCGCCCGCGGGCACGGCTTCGATCCGCGCATGCCGCCAGCGTGGTGCTTTGTCCTTGTCGATGACCTGCGCCCGCACGCCCTCGGCGAAGTCGCTGGCCTCGAGGAAACGATGCACCATCCGGTACTCCATGCCGAGGCAGGCCGAAAGGTCCAGCGTTCGGCCGCGCGACAGCTCGGCCATGGTGACGGCGATGCTGAAGGGCGACTTCTCGCGCAGCGTTCGCAGGGTCTCCGTCGCGAACGGTTGGTCGTCGGCTTCGAGCGAGGCCAGGATCTGGCCGAGGTCGTCGCTCGCGAAATGGTCGGCGATCGCCTCGACGTCGAGCCCGCCGGGCGCCGGCTCCACGCTGTGCCGGGCCAGCAGGTCTTCGATCTCGCCGCCGGCGACGAGATCGGCCTCGAGCGCTTCGAGCGTTGCGGTCGGGACGTAATGCGTGGCGAGGCCGAGTCGGGTGGCCGTGGCTCCATCGAGCCGCGCGCCGGTGAGGCCGAGATAGTACCCGGTGCGCTGGGGCAAACGGGGGAGAACATGACTGGCGCCGACATCGGGGAAAAAGCCGATGCCGGTCTCGGGCATCGCGACGAGCGTGTTCTCCGTCGCGATCCGGTGCGTGCCGTGGACCGAGATGCCGACCCCGCCGCCCATGGTGATGCCATCCAGGAGTGCCACGAAGGGCTTGCCGAGATGGGCGATCCGCCAGTTCATCCGGTATTCCTCGAAGAAGAACCGGACGGCTGCCGGCACGCCCTCGGCCGCGGCCGTCTCGATCACGACCCGGATGTCGCCGCCGGCGCAAAACGCCCGGCCGGGCACGGCCTTGACCAGCACGGCGCGGATGGCCGGGTCGTCATGCCAGCGACAGAGTGTGCGCGAGACGGTCTGCACCATGGCCAGGCTCAACGCATTGAGGGCCTGCGGGCGGTCCAGCGTCAGCATGCCGACCCCATTCCGCTCCTCGACATGCACTGCGCCGCTCATCGCCTTCTCATCCCGACATTCTCCCTGGCAGCGAATGGCCGTTGCGGTTGCCGTCGACGCTGGAGAGATATAAGGATTCCTGAGTTTCGGCCAGTGGATCACCCGATCGCCGGTCGATCATCCATGGGACGAGAGCTGTGAGCCAACCCCGCCATCTGCCACCTCTGCCACCTTTCCCCAACTCGCGGCCGCGGCGCATGCGCCGGGCGGCGTGGAGCCGAAGGCTGGTGGCCGAGCATCGCCTGAGCCCGGCCGATCTGATCCTGCCCGTGTTCATTTGCCCTGGCGAGACGCGGAGCGAGCCCGTGCCCTCGATGCCCGGCGTCGAGCGCCATTCGCCGGACCGGCTGTTGAACGTCGTCGAGCAGGCGTTGGAGTTCGGCATTCCGGCCATTGCGCTGTTCCCGGTCACACCTCTGGACTGCAAGTCCGAGGACGGCGAGGAGGCCTGGAATCCGGAAAACCTCACCTGCCGGACCATCCGCCTGATCAAGCGCCGCTTTCCCGAGATCGGCCTGATCGCCGACGTCGCTCTCGATCCCTACACCACCCACGGTCAGGACGGGCTGGTCCGCGACGGCATCGTGCTCAATGACGAGACCTTGGAGGCGCTCTCCCGCCAGGCGGTCTGCCAGGCCGAGGCCGGCTGCGATATCGTGGCCCCATCCGACATGATGGACGGGCGCATCCGGTCGATCCGGGAAGCCCTGGACGGCGCCGGCCATCACGACACCCTGATCCTCTCCTATGCCGCGAAGTTCGCCTCGGCGTTCTACGGCCCGTTCCGCGATGCGGTGGGCTCGGCGAGTGCCTTGGGGGCGGCCGACAAGAAGACCTACCAGATGGACCCGGCCAACGGCAGTGAGGCGATCCGCGAGGCCTCGCTGGATATCGCCGAGAGTGCCGACATGCTGATGGTCAAGCCCGGCATGCCCTATCTCGACATCATCCGGACGCTCAAGGACGCCTTCCATCTGCCGACCATGGCCTATCAGGTCTCCGGCGAGTACGCGATGATCAAGGCAGCCGGCCAGAACGGCTGGCTCGACGGCGAGGCCGCGATGCTCGAGAGCCTCGTCTGCTTCAAGCGCGCCGGGGCCGATGCGATCCTCACCTATGCCGCCTTGGAGGTCGCCGCCCGGTTGGGTCGCTGACCGCCAGCCACGCGCAATCGGCGCTTCACGCCGGAAACTGTCGCGAGCTGTCTCGATCATGACCGCTTTTCCATCCCGATGGCAGGAAGCGGAACGGATAGCAGGGAGAGCCGACAAAGACGCCATACCTGGCAAATTTGCCGCCATCCTGTCCGCGGCGTTGGTGGCCGCTGCCGGAGGGCCGGGCCTCGCCGACGATGACGAACAGCGCCAGAACAAGACGCTGCATGGTCGCTACTGTCCCAAGCGGGAGATTTCGTCTCGGTGGCCACAACGGGTGGCCACAGCGGGTGGCCCAAACGGATGGCTCTGGCCGAGCTTCGCGGTCAGCCGGTCCACGCATCGGGGATGCGGGCCGACTCGCGAACGACCAGTTCGACCGGAACGCGGGTCTGCCGCGGTGGCAGCGCCGGGCGCTCGATCCGCTCGACCAGGAGTTGGACGGCGTCCTCGACGACGTGATCCACCGGCTGGCGCAAGGTGGTGAGCCGGTAGGACGGCGCGCCGGCAAAAGGCACGTCGTCGAAGCCGACGACCGAGACGTCGTGCGGGACGGCAAGGCCGAGCTCGAAGCGGAGCACGTCCATCACGCCCAGGGCCATGTGGTCGCTGGCGACGAAGACGGCGTCGGGCCGCTCGTCCGCCGGGCGGTCGAACAGGTCGCGAGCAGCCTGCCGGGCGGGGTCGAGGGCGTAGTGGCCGACTGCCCGATCGAACAGGGCGAGCCCGGCCGCGGCCAAGCCCTGGCGGAAGCCGACCTCACGGTCGCGTTGAGTCGAGACGTCCTCACGACCGGCCAGATAGGCGATGCGGCGATGCCCACCGGCGGCCAGGAAGCGGGCTACGGTGCGCCCACCTTCGAGATTGTCGACGCTCACCGCCGAAACATGCGGGTCGTCCTGGGTGCGATTGAACAAGACGACGGGCACACCGGAGCGCTCACACGCGGTGACCCAGGAGGAGGACAGCGACACCGATGCCAGGAGCACCCCGTCGACGCGGTATTGCAGGAAAGCCTCGACGGTATCGTCGGCGGAGCTTGCATGCTCGCGGTCGAAAAACACCATGCTGTGGTAGCCGACATCGCGCAGGCGACGCACCAGGCGTTCGACCGCCATCGGATAGAAGCCGTTGTCGAGAAAGGCGATGGCGATGCCGATCAGGTGCGAGCGATGGGTGATCAGGGAGCCGGCCAGGCGATTGGGCTGATAGCCGAGGGAGGCTGCCGCCTGCATCACCCGATCGCGCATCGCTTGGCTGACGCTCGCTCCCGGGGTGAACACCCGGCTCACGGCCGACTGCGAGACGCCGGCGAGCTTGGCGACGTCGATCGAGTTGACGTTGAGCTTCATCAGACGCTGCGGCATGACGCGCGACGCGGAGCGAGGGCGAGGCGTCGACAGGCCAGTGCGGCCTCGGATCGGTCGTGCCGGAGCCCGCACCACGGAAACTGAAAACGCGCTGACAAAACCATCTCAATATCGGGCACTTCATCAACCGGGGCAGCGACCGCCAGTATCGTCGTTCGCGCAGCGCCCAACACGCAGCTGCGCCTTTTTGCTTCGTCGAACGTCGAAGACCATCCGCAGATGGTCGGAGCGGCAGGATTTGAACCTGCGACCTCCGGTCCCCCAGACCGATGCGCTACCAGGCTGCGCTACGCTCCGACGGATCGGAGTTTAGCGACCCTTCGCTGGTGCGGCAATGCTGGCGTGCAGCGGCGGCGCGATTTGCCGGTTCGCTTTCGGGGCGCGGTTCGGGTTCAGCGGTCGGCTGACGCCAGAGCGGCATCGACGGCTTGGCGGAGGTCGAAAAGCTCGCTTCGCAGCCGCTTCAGCTTGTCGAGATCGGCAGGCGGCGCTGAGCCCGGGGGATGGCTCGTCGACGGTGTGCTGGCGGGTGCCGCAGATTGCAGCGGCTGAGCCGTGGGTCCGTGGTGGTCGGCATGGTCGGTAACGGTCGGCGGGTTTGGTTGCTCGGACGGCGACGGCGCAGCTTCAGCGCTTCGCGCGGCCGACGCTTCGGCTGGTGCCGGCGGATCGGTGGTGGTGCCCTGCAAGTCGCTCTGCGCGCTGTTCGTCTCGCTGGTCGTCTCGGTGGGCTTGGCGGGTGCCTGGGGCTTGGCCCGGCGCTGGCGCAGGAGCTTTTGCGCGCCCTTGATCGTGTAGCCTTCGTCGTAGAGCAGGCTGCGAATGTCGCGTAGCAGGTCGATGTCCTCGGGCCGGTAGTAGCGCCGGCCGCCGCCGCGCTTCAAGGGACGGACCTGCGGGAACTTGCTCTCCCAGAAGCGCAGGACGTGCTGGGCCACATCGAGCTCGTCGGCGACCTCGCTGATGGTGCGGAACGCGGCCTGCGACTTGCCGCCCCGGGCGGCGGTGCTCACCGGCGTCTCGGTTGCATGCGCTACGGCTCCCATGTCACGCCGCTGCCGGCGGATTGATCCGGTCCTTCAGCACCTGCGAGGCGCGAAACACCAGGACACGGCGCGGCAGAATCGGCACTTCCTCGCCGGTCTTCGGGTTGCGGCCGATCCGCTCGCCCTTCTCGCGCACCGCGAAGGTGCCGAAGGACGAAATCTTGACCGTGCCGTTGTCGACCAGCGCTTGCGCGATCTC
>JAABSG010000016.1 GCA_011390475.1 Geminicoccaceae bacterium
TCGGCAAAGCGGTTGCCCGTCACGGTGACGACCGTGGGTCGAATCAACGGCCGCTCCTCGTCGTTGGGCTCGCGCGAAGCGCCGGTCCAGTCGTGCGCGTCGACGCCGGCGCGGGCATTGCCGTCGAGCACGTTGCCCTCGATGCGAATGCCGTCGGAGGCCCGCACCCGGATACCCGACCGGCCGCTACCGACGATACCGTTGCCGACGACGTCGATGCCACTGCTCTCGTAGACGATCAGCCCGTCACGGCCGCTATTGATCAGCTGATTGCCACTGATCGTCAGATCGCCCGTGCCGCGCTCGACGAGAATGCCGGAGGCGGCGCTGTTCTCGACCCGGTTGGCTGCCAACACGGCCCCTCTGACGCCCCGGGAGACGACGACGCCGTTGCCATTGTCGGCCACCGCACCGCTGCCGGTGACCACGTTCTCGGCGATCAGGACACCCGCGCTCTCGTCGCGCACGACGATGCCGTGCCGCGCGGCGCCGGTGACGATGTTGCGCAACAGTTCGACCTTGCCGCCAGCGCGCACGAACACGGCGTCGTAGACGTCCTCCACCAGTGTGCCGACCATTGAAATCTCGGGATGCGCGGCTGGCTCGTCGCGGCTCGCGGTCATCGCCGCGAGCCCGGTCGTGCCGAACGTATCGAAGCCCAGGGCGACGAGGTGGCTGTCGCGGATCACCGTGTGGCTCGCGTCATAGGCCACGATGAAGGGGCGATAGCTGGTGCCGTCGGTCGTGGCCAGGCGATCACCGTCGCGGCCCTGGATGGTGGCCAGGCTCAAGAAGAGGTCGCCGAAGGCCACGATCACGCTGCCGGTCTGCTGCTCGAGCTCGACCGTCAGGGTATCGATGATCAGCATGGCCCCCGCCTCGACGGCCAAGGGAGCCCGCAGGCGGCAGAGCTGCGCCTCGCAGGCAAGCAGGTCGGGGCGATCGAGACTATCGGCCACCGCCTCGAGGCGATGCCGGCCCGATGCGATCACGATGCCCTCGTCCTGCCACTCGGGCAGCGCCTGCTGCAGCTCCAGAAAGCTGCGGTTCAGGCGTCGTTCCTCGGACGCGATGCCGACATAGATCGCCCCCTCTTCGAGCGCGTCCGGGATCGGCAAGGGGATGGCCTGGACCGCCTCGACGCGCGCGTTGATGGCGGCCGAACTCGGCGCCTCGGGTGGCGCCGCCGCTGTGCCGAGCGGCAGCGCCGCAACGGCGGCGACGAGACCGGCGAGCGCCGAGGGCCCGAGCGCGGACGGCCAAAAGGCGGAGCGGCTGCTCATGCCGAGAACGCGCTGACCTCGGCCGTGGGGGTCACCGGGACCGGCAGCTTGTCGAGCAGCTCCTTGGGCACGATCTGCCAGAAGCGCGGCAACTCGCGATCGAAATCGCGCAGCAGCCGTTCCGCGAGCTCGCTCTGCGTCTGCCAGACATGCTCGACGATCAAGTTCTTCAGCTCCTGCGCATAGTGATCGACGACGACCCGCTGCATGATCACGAAATCCGGATTGAGGTTTCCCTCGAGGGTTTCGTCCTCGTCCCAGACATACGCCATCCCGCCCGACATGCCGGCCGCAAAATTGTCGCCGACGGACCCGAGTATGACGGCAACGCCGCCCGTCATGTACTCGCAGCCATTGTCGCCGCACCCCTCGACCACCGTCCGTGCGCCCGAGTTCCTGACCGCGAAACGCTCGCCGGCACAGCCCGCGGCAAAGAGCTTGCCCGCCGTGGCGCCATAGAGACAGGTATTGCCGATGATGACGTTCTCGTGTGCAACGAGCGGACTCGAGACCTTCGGCCGGACGACGATGGTGCCGCCCGACAACCCCTTGCCGACATAGTCGTTGGCGTCGCCGAAGACCTCGAGCTTGAGGCCCTGCACCGCCCAGGCCCCCAGGGATTGGCCGGCCGAGCCCTTCAGCCGGACGGTGAGATGGCCCGGCTGCAGGCCGTTCATGCCGTAGCGCCGCGTGATGTGCGAGGACAGCCTTGTGCCGACGGCGCGCTGCACGTTCCTGATATTGTATTGGAGCTGCATCTTCTCGCCGTCCTCGAGCAGGGCTCGGGCGTCTTTCAGCATTTGCGCATCGAGCGTGTCGGGCACCTCGTTGCGCCCTTCGATGCTGCAATAGCGCGGCAGGCCGCCGGTGTCGACTTGCGCCAGGATCGGGTTGAGGTCGAGGTCGTCGAGATCCTCGCTGCCGCGGCCGACCTGCTTGAGCAGATCCGAGCGGCCGACCGCCTCCTGCAGCGAGCGCAGGCCCAAGGATGCCAGAATCTCGCGCACGTCCTCGGCGATGAAGCTCATCAGGTTGACGACCTTCTCAGGGGTACCGGTGAACTTGGCCCGAAGGTCATCGCGCTGGGTGCACACCCCGACGGGACAGGTGTTGGAGTGACACTGGCGAACCATGATGCAGCCCATGGCGACCAGCGACAACGTGCCGATGCCGTATTCCTCGGCCCCCAGCATGGCGGCGATGACGATGTCGCGGCCGGTCTTGATGCCGCCGTCGGTCCGCAGCGTCACCCGGTGTCTGAGGCGGTTGAGGGTCAAGAGCTGGTTGGTCTCCGAGAGCCCCATCTCCCAGGGGGCCCCGGCGAACTTGATCGAGGTCTGCGGGCTGGCACCGGTGCCGCCGACATGGCCGGAGATCAGGATGACGTCGGCCTTGGCCTTGGCCACGCCCGCGGCGATCGTGCCGATGCCGTTCTCCGAGACCAGCTTGACGCAGACCTTGGCGTCCGGGTTGATCTGCTTGAGATCGTAGATCAGCTGGGCCAGGTCCTCGATCGAGTAGATGTCGTGGTGCGGCGGCGGGCTGATCAGGGTGACACCCGGCGTCGCGTGGCGGAGCCGGGCGATCTCGACCGTCACCTTGAAGCCGGGCAGCTGGCCGCCCTCGCCGGGCTTGGCACCCTGCGCCACCTTGATCTCGAGCTCGCGCGCGGCGTTCAGATACTCGGCGGTGACGCCGAAGCGGCCCGAGGCCACCTGCTTGATCGGCGAGTTGGCGTTGTCGCCGTTGGGCCTCGGCGTATAGCGCTCGACCCCCTCGCCGCCCTCGCCGGAATCGGACTTGGCGCCGATCCGGTTCATGGCGATGGTCAAGGTCTCGTGCGCCTCCGGACCCAAGGCGCCCAAGGACATGCCGGGGGTGACGAAGCGCTTTCTGATCTCGGTGATGCTCTCGACCTCGTCGATCGGCACCGGCGGCAGGCTGCGGCGGAAATCGAGCAGGTCGCGAATCGAAACCGGGTCCTGCGCCTCGGTCATCTCGACGAAGCGCTGATAGGCGGCAAAGCTGTCGGTCGCCACCGCCTGCTGCAGCTGGTGGACCATCCGGGCCTCGTAGCCGTGCTGCTCGCCGCCCCGCCGGTAGCGGTAGAAGCCACCGATCGCCAAGGGCGGCTCGGCCTCGTCGAAGGCACGGCCGTGCAGCTCGCGGACCTTGTTCTTGATGCCGGTGAGGCCGATGCCGGAAATGCGGCTCACCAGTCCCGGGAAGTACTCCCGGCAGACCGAGCGCGACAGACCCACCGCCTCGAAGTTCAGCCCACCCCGATAGGAGCTGAGGATCGAGATGCCCATCTTGGACATGATCTTGAGCAGGCCCTGATCGACCGCCTCCTTGAAGCGGGCGAGGCACTCGGCGAGCGTCAAGCCCGGGAACAGCCCGCGGGCATGGCGGTCGGCGATCGCAGCCTCGGCGAGGTAGGCATTGACCGCCGTGGCGCCGACGCCGATCAGCACAGCGAAGTAGTGCACGTCGAGGCATTCGCCCGAGCGCACGGTGAGCGAGCTGAAGGCACGCAGGCCCTGGCGCGTCAGATGGCTGTGCACCGCGCTGGTGGCGAGGATCATCGGCACCGGCGCGCGGTCGGGACCGACATTCTGGTCGGTCAGGATGAGCTGCTCGCAACCGCCGCGAACGGCCTCCTCGGCCTCCTGGCGGATCCGCTCGAGCACCAGCCGCAAGCGATCGTCCTTGACGTCGAAGGTGCAGTCGATGGTCTTGGCATTGTCGCCGAAATAGCTTTCGAGCGCGCGGAAATCGTCGGTCGTGAGGACCGGTGTTTCGAGCTGCAGGATCCGCGTCTGGCTCGGGTCCTCGTCGAAGATATTGCCGAGATTGCCGAATCGGGTCTTGAGGCTCATCACCCGCCATTCGCGCAACGGATCGATCGGCGGGTTGGTGACCTGGCTGAACTGCTGGCGGAAGAAGTGGTGCAGGCCGCGATAGCGTTTGGAGAGCACGGCCAAGGGCGTGTCGTCGCCCATCGAGCCCACGGGCTCCTTGGCATCGAGGACCATCGGCGAAAGAATCAGCTCGAGATCCTCGATGGTGAGCCCGTAAAGCGCTTGGCGGCGCTTGAGCTCGCCCCGCTCGAGCTGGATCGGCGCCGGCGCCGCGGCCGCCACCAGTTCCTCGAGGTGGCGGATGTTCTCGACCCACTTGCCGTAGGGTTTTTGCCCTGCCAGGTGGTCCTTGAGCTCGGTGTCACGGTAGAAGGTCCCCGCTTGGAGGTCGACGCCGACCATCTCGCCCGGACCGACCCGCCCCTTCTCGACGATGTCGGCCTCCCGGAGCGGCACCATGCCGGTCTCCGAGCCCACCACCAGCAGGCCGTCGCTGGTCCGGCTGTAGCGCAAAGGCCGGAGGCCGTTCCGATCCATGCCGGCGATGACCCAGCGACTGTCGGTCGCGACGAGGGCTGCAGGCCCGTCCCAGGGCTCCATCACGCAATTGCAGTAGCTGAAGAGGTCGCGATGCGCCTCGGGCATCCGCATCTTGTTCGACCAGGCGGGCGGCACCAGCAGCGTCTTGGCGAGCGGCAGCGAGCGGCCGGCCTGCACCAGCGCCTCGGCCACCGCATCGAGGGCGGCACTGTCGGAACTCCCGGCCTGGATGACCGGCTTCAAGTCCTCGTTGTGCGCGCCGAAGACGTCGGCCACCATCCGCGTCTCGTGGCTCTTCATCCAGTTGATGTTGCCGCGAAGCGTGTTGATCTCGCCGTTATGGGCCAGCGTGCGGAAGGGCTGGGCCAACTTCCAGGCGGGCCAGGTATTGGTCGAGTAGCGCTGATGGAAAATCGCGAAGGTCGAGGTGAAGCGCTCGTCCTGGAGGTCGGGATAGAAGACCGCCAGCTGCTCGGCGAGAAAGAGCCCTTTGTAGATCATCGAGCGGCAGCTCATCGAGCAAATGTAGAATTCGGTGATGTTTTCGGCCAAGGCCAGTCGCTCGATCCGCCGGCGAATGATGTAGAGATCGCGCTCGAATCGCTCGTCGTCTCGCTCGTTCGGGTTGCCGATGATGATTTGCTCGATTTCCGGCCGCGTGGCAGCCGCCTTCTCGCCGATCACGGCGGTATCGACCGGCACCTGCCGCCAGCCGCGAATCGCATAGCCGAAGCGCAGGATCTCGCTCTCGACCAGCGTGCGACAGGCTTCCTGCTGATTGATGTTGTTGCGCGGCAGGAACACCATGCCGACCGCGATATGTCCTTCGGCATCGGCCAGGCCCTTGATCTGGCTCTTGAAGAAGGCCTGAGGGATCTGGATGTGGATGCCCGCACCGTCGCCGGTCTTGCCGTCGGCATCGACCGCACCTCGGTGCCAGACGGCCTTCAAGGCATCGATGCCGGCGAGGACGACCTCGCGACGCGGCTTGCCGTCGATCGCGACCACGCAACCCACACCACAGGCGTCACGCTCGAAGTCGTCGGCCGTGTAGCCCAGAGCTTCGAGCTTCGCCCGCTCTCGTGCGTACAGCTCGAACGCTGCTTCCTGGCTCGTCACGTTCATCGTCAAGGTCCTCAAGAAGCGAGCTTGAGCGGGGCGGCGCTCTCGGCCTGCCCGGCACCGCTCTTTATGTAGCGATGAATGCCGGTGGCGGCGTCGCGGCCGTCGCGGACGCCCCAGACGACGAGCGACGCACCGCGCACGATGTCGCCCGCGGCGAAGACACCGGGCATGCCGGTCATCATCGTCTCCCAATCGATCTTCACGGTCCCCCAGCGGGTGACCGGCAACTCGGGCTCGCCGAAGAGCGTCACCAGGTCCTCGGGATCGAAGCCCAACGCCGCGATGACGAGATCGGCCGGCCGATCCGTGCTCGAGCCCGGCACCGGCTCCGGCGAGCGGCGGCCGGTGGCGTCGGGAGCACCCAGCCGCATCCGCTGGACCCGAACGCCCGCCACGCGATCGTCGCCGTGGAAGGCCTCGGGTGCCGAAAGCCAGACGAAATCGACGCCCTCCTCTTCGGCATTGGCGACCTCGCGCATCGAGCCCGGCATGTTGTCCCGGTCGCGGCGATAGAGACAACTCACCGACTTGGCACCCTGCCGCACGGCGGTGCGCACGCAGTCCATGGCGGTATCGCCACCGCCCACGACCACGACGTCGCGTCCGTGGGCGTTCAAGGCACCGCTGTCGAAGGCCGGCACCTCGTCACCGAGCCCCTTCCGATTACTGGCGGTCAGGTAGTCGAGCGCCGGCACCACGCCATCGAGCCCGACGCCCGGCGCCATCAGCGCTCGCGCTTTGTAGACTCCGGTCGCGATCAGGACGGCGTCGTGCTTGTCGCGAAGTTCCGCGAAACTGGGTGCACCAGCGCCGCCGATGTCGCAGTTCAGATGAAAATGGATACCGCCCGCAGCCAGGAGCTCGGCCCGGCGGTTGACGATCGGCTTTTCCAGCTTGAAGCCAGGAATGCCGTAGATCAGGAGCCCACCCGCCCGGTCGTAGCGATCGTAGACGTGGACCTGATAGCCTTTCTTGCGGAGTTCCTCGGCGGCCGCCAGCCCGGCGGGCCCGGCGCCGATGATGCCGACGCTCTCGGCCTGCTCGTGCAGCGGCACGACGGGCTTCACCCAGCCCATGTCGAAGGCGTTGTCGACGATATGCTTCTCGACCGCCCCGATGGTGACCGTGCCGTGACCGGCCTGCTCGATCACGCAGTTGCCCTCGCACAGGCGATCCTGCGGGCAGATGCGACCGCAGATCTCGGGCATGTTGTTGGTGGCCGACGCGACCTCGAAGGCCTCCTCCATGCGCCCCTCGGCGGTCAGCTTCAGCCAGTCCGGGATGTTGTTGTGCAAGGGGCAATGTACTTGGCAGAACGGGATGCCGCACTGCTCGCAGCGCGACGCCTGCTCGGCCGCCTTCGTCGTCTCGTAGCGGCCATAGATTTCGTCGAAATCGGCAGCCCGATCCGGTGCGGGCCGCTTCGCTGGCATCGCCTTCGGCACATCGGTGAACTGCATCATCTTGGCCGCCATGGCGGTTCCTCCTCGCGAGCCACCATGCCCGGCGAACTTTTGCAGCTGTCCGGGCGCACTGTCCGAGGCGACCGAGCGTCGGCCGACTCGAAATACGTCACACTGGTGGCGGAGCTTCGATGTTTAGCGTCGTCATCGCCCCTCGTCCAGAGGCTACCTGAAAACTAGTCGCAAAACGTGACCACTATTTCGCCTGAAGTCGCGCCTTCGCTAAACCTTGGCCGCCAGCTTGCAAGCGAAGGGACGTAATAGTCTCGATTCGAGACGAGTCGACTCAGGCGACGGGTCGAGCCCGTCGCGGCCGGGTGAAAGGCTCGAGGTAGCCTGGCACGATGACCTCCATCGGCGTCGCCTCGATTCCCAGATCGTCGAGCGTCAAAGCGCCCTCGCTCACCACGTTGTCCTTTTTCAACATCAAGAGCTGGTCACGGGTCAAAGGCGGCGTCGGCAGGAGCTCCAGAAATCGCGCCTGGATCGCCGCGACGGAGCTCGGCAACGGGAGCAGCAATCGCCGCCGATTGACGGTCTCGAGGATGTAGCGGAGCAGTTCGGCGAAGGTCCGCGCCGCGGGCCCGCCGAGCTCGAAAGTCTTGCCCTGGTGCGCGTCGTCTTCGAGGCAGCGCGCGATCGCCTCGGCGACATCGACCACATAGACCGGCTGGAAGCGCGACTTGCCGCCATCGATCAAGGGCAGGAAAGGCGACATCACGCTCATTTGCGCGAAGCGGACGAAAAACCCGTCGCCCGGGCCGAAGACGATCGACGGGCGAACGATCGAAACGGACGGAAACGCCGCCTTGACGGCCGCCTCTCCCTCGCCCTTGCTCTTGGCATAGAGCGCCTCGCCATTCGGATCCGCGCCGATTGCCGACATGTGGACGAGCCTGGGCACCCCGACGGCAGTAGCGGCCGTGGCGATCCGTCCGGCCATGTCGCGATGCACGGCCATGAAGTCGCCCGAACGCCGCTCGAAGAGAATACCCAAGAGATTGACGACGCCGGTCGAGCCCTCGACCAACCGCCGCACCCCGGCTTCGTCCTCGGCATAGGGCAGAATCGCGATCTGGCCGACATCGCCCATCGGCCGGAGAAAGCCGGCACGGTCGGGATCGCGGGTCACCACCCGAATGGTGGCTCCAGCCTGGGCCAACCGCTCGACCAGATGACGCCCAATGAAACCGGTGCCCCCGAACACCGTCACGACCTCGTTGCGCATCTCCTGCTCCTTTTTCCTCTGGCCGAGCCTCTATTGGTGCTTTGCCCAGGCCGATGTCCTTGTCGACAAACTGCCGCTCTGACGCAAGGTGGGCGAAGCGCGCAGGCCAGGCGCGATGCTGCCACCTCGCCACCATGCTTGACGCCCGGCCTTTTCCTCCATAGATGCACGGTCCTAAGCCTAGACGGTGTTTGGGCCCAGGTGGCGGAACTGGTAGACGCGCTAGCTTCAGGTGCTAGTGACCTTCTGGTCGTGGAGGTTCGAGTCCTCTCCTGGGCACCACCCTCTCTCTTCTTTAACGCAAATTTTACCGCAGCCGGGTTATACCCCTGATCAACCGCCTGATCGGGCAGCCTTCGGCTCGGCCGAACCGATGCCGATCGGCTTCGAGGACGAGTTTTTTCGATGACCGTGAGTGTGCACCAGAACGACCTCCCCGAAGGACTCGACCTCGGGCCGGTGATCGCCGTCGACAGCGAGACCATGGGCCTCGATCCCAGGCGTGATCGGCTGTGCGTGGTCCAGCTCTCGGCCGGCGACGGCAGCGCCCATCTGGTACAGCTCGCCCGCGGTGTGACCACGGCACCGAGGCTCGAGGCCCAGCTCGCCGACCCCGCCCGGCTCAAGCTCTACCACTATGCCCGCTTCGATGTGGCCGTGCTCCGGCACCATCTCGGCATCACGGCCGCCCCGGTGTTCTGCACCAAGATCGCGTCGCGGCTCGTGCGCACCTATACCGACCGCCACGGCCTCAAGGACCTGTGCCGCGAATTGCTGGGCGTCGACCTTTCCAAGACCGAGCAGAGCTCGGATTGGGGGGCAGCGAGCCTGAGCGAGGCACAGCAACGCTATGCGGCGCAAGACGTGCTCCATCTGCACGCCCTGATGGCGCGGCTCGAGGCCATGCTGGAGCGCGAAGAACGCCGGGCGATTGCCCAGGCCTGCTTCGACTTTCTACCGACCCGGGTCGCCCTCGATCTCGCCGGCTGGCCCGACATCGACATCTTCGCGCATTCGTGAACCGATAGCGATGCGCCATCCGGCCAGAATTGACCCGAATGAGACCACGGCGCATAGTCTGGGGCATGCAGCGGGGGCGTGCGTCGCGGCCGCCGGGTCGGGACCCACGCATGCAGCGTTGCCAGGGCGGAACGCGGATCGCGCCCACGCGCGTCCAACCATGCGGAGCCGGTTCGGAATCGGCCGAGTACGACAAGGAGCCACGGCGTGAGCCAGTCGGCACTGCAGGACGGCAGCAAACTTTACCAGAGCGGCGACGGCGAACCCGATCAGGGCCCGGGCGAACCGGGCCGGCAGAAGCTGTCGCTCGCCGCCAGCAGCATCGAAATCCTCGACCACGGCCGGACCGTCCTGGAGATCGAAGCGGCTGCGCTGCAGGCCCTCGCCGTCGGTCTCGATGGCGCGTTCGGCCGGGCCGTTGCCGTCATCCAGGGCCTCGAGGGTCGGGTCGTTTGCACCGGCATGGGCAAGAGTGGGCACATCGCTCGCAAGATCGCAGCCACCCTGTCGTCGACCGGCACGCCGGCCATGTTCGTCCATCCGGGCGAAGCCAGCCACGGCGATCTCGGCATGATCACCGGCAAGGACGCGGTGCTCGCCTTGTCGAACTCGGGCGAGACGGCGGAACTCAAGGATCTCATTCTCTATACCCGTCGCTTCGCCATCCCGCTGATCGCGATGATCGGCCGGCGGGAGAGCACGCTCGGCCGCGAGGCCGAGGTCGCGCTGGTGCTGCCGCCGATGACCGAGGCTTGCCCGCTGGGCCTGGCGCCGACGACCTCGACCACCGCCATGCTGGCCCTGGGCGACGCCTTGGCCGTGGCGCTGCTGCAAAGTGCCGGCTTCACACCGCAGCATTTCGCCGTCTTTCACCCGGGCGGCAAGCTCGGCAGCCAGCTCATGCGGGTCGATCAGCTGATGCGTGGGCCCGGCGACTTGCCGCTCGTCCCGCCCGACTGCCCGATGAGCGAGGCGCTCGTCGTCATGACCGAAAAGTGCTTGGGCTGCGTCGGCGTCGTCTCGACCGACGGGCGGCTCATGGGTATCGTCACCGATGGCGATATCCGTCGACGGATGGGAACGGACCTCTTGGCGAAGACAGCCGGCGAAGTGATGACCGCAGGACCGATGACCATTGTCCCGGACGTCCTCGCGGTCGAGGCACTGCGCACGATGAACGACCATTCGATCACCGTGCTCTTCGTCGTCCACGACGGCGTACCCGTTGGCGCCGTGCATCTGCACGACTGCCTCAGGGCCGGTATCGCCTGATGCGGCGGCCGGCGACACTGGCTTGTTCGCTGCGCCCTGTGCTCGCGGCCGGGTTTTGGCTGACCGCCATTTTCTGGCTCGCGGCGAGTTCGTGGCTTTCGAGTGGTCTAGCCGCGCAGACCACCGGCGGGCTCGGCAGCCACGACGCCACCCTGCCGATCGAGATCGTCGCCGATCGGCTGACCGTCGAGCAGGCCCTGGGCCGCGCCGTCTTCCTCGGCAACGTCTTGGCCGAGCAGGGCGACATGATGCTGCGCGCCGATCGGCTCGTGGTCTATTATGCGCTCGACGACGACGGCGCCGATGCGGCGCCCGGGCAGGCGATCAGTCGGATCGAGGTCGAGGGCAACGTCACCCTCGCGTCGACGGCGGAGACCGCGGTCGGCGATTCCGGCTTCTACGACGTCACCGGAGCGATGATCGAGCTCGCCGGCAATGTGGTCTTGACCCGCGAAGCCAACGTCATCCGTGGCGATCTTCTGGAGATCGACGTCGAGCGCCAACTCGCGACGATGACGAGCGCCCCCGGTCGCTCTGCCGGCGAGCGCGTCCGCGCCCTCTTTCGCCCCTCCCAGGACGGCGAGGGCTGAGCCGATGGCAACCGATCTCACCCTGGAGCCACCACCGCGCGAGCTTCGTCGGCGCGAGCCGGCCGAGCCCATCCCGGCCCCGCCGCCGAAGGGTGCGCCAGCGACCGGCCAGTTCGAGGCGGAAGCGGCCCGGGCCGGTCGCCTGGAGGCAAAGGGCCTGATGAAGGCTTATGCCGGCCGCACGGTGCTGCGCGACGTCAGTTTCGCCATCTCGCCGGGCGAGGCCGTGGGCCTCTTGGGCCCCAACGGCGCCGGCAAAACAACCAGCTTCTACATGGTAACCGGCCTGGTAGCCACCGATGGCGGACGTATCGTCCTCGACGGTCAGGACGTCACCGATCTGCCGATGCACCGGCGGGCCCGGCTCGGGATCGGCTACCTGCCGCAGGAAGCCTCGATTTTCCGCGGGCTCAGTGTCGGCCAGAACATCCTCGCCGTGCTCGAAATCCGGGTGAAGGACAAGGCGGAGCGCCGGCGCCGCCTCGCCTCGCTGCTCGACGAGTTCGGTTTGACGCATCTGCAGGATGCACCGGCCAACACGCTTTCGGGCGGCGAGCGGCGACGCTGCGAGATCGCGCGGGCACTCGCTTCCGACCCTCGCTACATTCTGCTCGACGAGCCCCTGGCCGGCATCGATCCCTTGAACGTGGCAGAGATCCGTCATCTGGTCGGCCATCTCAAGACCCGCGGTATCGGCGTTCTGATCACCGACCACAATGTGCGCGACACGCTGGCCATCATCGATCGCGCCTACATCCTCGCCGACGGCATCGTCATCAAGGAAGGCCCGCCCGCCGAGATCATCGCCGACCCCAATGTCCGTCGGGTCTACCTGGGTGACAGCTTCGATCGTTGAGATGATGGCAAGGCAGAGCCGAGGACATAAATGGGCCGCACCGTTGAGCAAATGACCAGGGACGCGAGCGGGCCGGCGCGAGCCGGCCATCGGCGCGTGCCGGTCGGGCGCTGAGCCCGGCGGCCATGGCGCTCGGTCTTCGCCTCGATGTCCGGCAGTCGCAGAGCCTGGTGCTCACGCCGCAATTGCAGCAGGCGATCCGCCTCCTGCAATTGTCGAACCAGGAGCTGGTCGGCACGCTGCAGAGCGAGGTCGCGGAGAATCCCTTTCTGGAGCTCGCCGAGACGAGCGTCGGGGTTGCTGCTGCAAAGCCTGAGCGTCCGGAACCCGGGCGCGAGCCGGTCTTGTCGCCGGGCCCAACCGCCTCGACCGGCGATAGCACGGGCGATTGGGACCAACCCCGAGCACCCGTGGCCCTCGATCAGCAGCTGCACAGCAAGCGTCAGGCGTCGGGCGGCGACGATTTGCGCAGCCTCGAGGAGCGCTTCAGCGAGGCGCCCAGCCTGCGTGAGACACTGCGCCGCCAGCTCGGCATGCTCAGCGACGACGCCGAACTGCGCAAGCTGGCCGGCGACCTCACCGACTGGGTCGACGACGAGGGCTACCTGCGCGAGGCGGACACGGAGATCGCGCGCCGGGTCGGGGCCAGCATCGAGCGTGTGGCCGAAGCCCGGGGCCTCCTGCAACGCTGCGAGCCGACCGGCATCGGCGCCCGCGATCTCGCCGAATGCCTGGCGCTGCAGCTCGCCGAGCGCGACCGGCTCGATCCAGCGATGCGCCGCCTGCTCGACAACCTGCCACTGCTCGCCCGCGCCGACTGGCCGGCATTGCTGCGGCTCTGCGCGGTCGATCGCGAGGATCTCGAGGGCATGGTGGCCGAACTCAAAGCCCTCGATCCCCGGCCCGGCCATCACTTCCCGGCCGAACCCACCACGGCCATTCTGCCCGACATCGTCGTTTTCCGCACCGGCCCCGATCACTGGCGGATCGAGCTCAACAGCGACGCCTTGCCCCGCCTCGTCGTCGACGGCGCCTATTATGCGGAGCTCGGCAAGGCCGGGCTCGAGCTGCGCCACAAGGAATTCGTCCAGGAGCGCTACCAGAATGCGACCTGGCTCGCCAAGGCCCTCGACCAGCGCTCGCGCACCATCCTCAAGGTCGGCCAGGCCATCTTCGCCCGCCAGCGCGCCTTCCTCGCCGACGGCCCGAAGGCGCTCCGCCCCCTGGTGCTGCGCGACATCGCGACGGCCACGGGGCTGCACGAAAGCACGGTGAGCCGAGCCACCAACCAGAAATACGCGGCGACCCCGCACGGCACCTTCCCGCTGAAATATTTCTTCTCGACCGCCATTGCCGGCAAGGATGGTGCTGCCGACCACAGCGCCGAGGTGATCCGCCAGAAGATCAAGCTGATGATCCAAAAAGAGGATCCGCAAGCCGTCCTCTCCGACGACCAGATCGTCAGCCGCTTGGGCGCCGACGGCATCGTCATCGCCAGGCGTACCGTCGCCAAGTACCGGGAAGCCATGGGCATCGCCTCCTCGATGCAACGCCGGCGCAGCAAGGCCATGGCCCGATGAGACGGGGCAGGCAGTGACGCTTTTTCTCGATCGTTTGCCCTGCTTCTGGCCGCATACTGAAGCTTTGGCCATGACGCCCCGGCGCCGCTTGACAGCCGAAGCGCGAGCGCGCAAAGGGCCGCTGCGAAAAAAGCGCGAGCCGACGCGTCACGCTTGTCGACAGCGGCACTAGAGGGCGCCTCATGCGAATGACCCGCCTTCTGCCACTGCCCGGCCCCGATCCGGCGCCTCGCGCGGTGGCCCGGCCGTCCCCCATCACGCCCTTCGGCGTGGAAGGAACGTCATGATCGAACTATCCGATGTCTTGAGTCCCGGTGGGGTGGTGCTCGACCTCAAGGCCTCGAGCAAGCGACAGGTCTTGCGCGCCCTGGCCGAGCGGGTCGCCGAGGCACAAGGCCTCGAGCCCGGCCCCGTGCTCGAGGCCTTGCTCGAGCGTGAAAAGCTCGGGACCACCGGGATCGGCGACCGGCTCGCAATCCCGCACGCCAAGCTCGAGGGACTCGACCATCTCGTCGCCGTCTTCGCCCGGCTGCAGACGCCCGTCAGCTTCGACGCGCTCGACGACGAGCCGGTCGATCTGGTCTTTCTCCTGTTGGCCCCGACTGGTGCAGCAGCCGAGCACCTGAAGGCCTTGGCCCGGGTCGCCCGCATCTTCCGCGACGACCAACTCTGCGAGGCGCTGCGCCGCGCCACCAATCCGAGCGTCGCCTTCGACCTGTTGACCGGCCGGCGCGAGCCGCGTGCCGCCTGAGCGCGTGAAATTTCGCTCGATGGCCGCCCCCCCATCCGACCAGGGCGAGCACGGCGGTAGGCCGACCGCATCGGCGGAAACCCGCCACGGCACGGCGCTTCGCTGGCTCGAGCACGGCATCTTGCTGCTCGGTGCCTCGGGTGCCGGCAAGAGCGATCTGGCGCTCAGGTTGATCGATCACGGCGCCGAACTGGTCGCCGATGATCTGGTCCGAATCGAGGCCAGCGGTGGTCGCCTGATCGCCAGGGCCCAGGCGGCGCCGGGTCTGATCGAACTGCGCGGCCAGGGCATCTTCCGTTTGCCGGCCTTGGCGGAGACCGTCCTCGACCTCGCTCTCGAGCTCGGCCCGGCAAGCGATCGGCTCCCCGCCCTCGGAAGGCTCACCATCGCCGGCCTCGCCTTGCCCTGCCACCGTCTCGATCCCATGGCCCCGTCCGCCGCGGCCCGGTTGCGCGTCCTGTTGACCAGTGAGCGGGTCTATTGAGCCCGGCGCCGGCCAACGCCGCGGCCGAGCGCCGGCTGGTGATCGTGACCGGCATGTCGGGCGCTGGCCGCACCAGTTGCCTGAAGATTCTGGAAGACCAAGGCTTCGAGGCGATCGATAATCTGCCGATCCCCCTGATCGAGCGGTTCGTGCGGCTGGAGGACGGTCTCGAGCGCGATCTCGCCATCGGCCTCGACAGTCGCACCCGAGCCTTCGCACCGGCACGATTGGTCGCCCTGGTCGAGCAGCTCGCAAAGGCGAACGCAGCGGTCGGTGTCTCCCTGCTCTTCCTCGATTGCGACGACGAAGGGCTGCAGCAGCGCTTCACCGAGACGCGGCGACGGCACCCGCTCGCTGCCGATCGGCCGGTACAGGACGGCATCGCCGCCGAACGGGCCCTGTTGCGCCCACTCGAAGGCGCGGCCACGCTGGTGATCGACACCACGCTCCTTTCTCTGCCGGAGCTCAAGCGGCTGTTGACCGGCCATTTCGCCTCGCCGGACACGGCCAAGGGGCTGACGGTGAGCTGCGTCTCCTTCGCTTACCGCCGCGGCCTGCCGCGCGAGGCCGACCTCGTCTTCGACGTACGCTTTTTGCAGAATCCGCACTACGTGCCGACCCTGAAGGCACTGACCGGCCTCGATCCCAGGGTGCAGGCGCATGTCGAGAGCGATCCCGGCTTTGCCGCCTTCGAGGCGACGCTGCAGGCGCTACTCCTGCCGCTGCTGCCCCGCTACCAGGCCGAGGGCAAGAGCTATCTCACCATCGCCATCGGCTGCACCGGCGGCCAACACCGCTCGGTTTTCGTCACCGAGCGGTTGGCCAGTGCTTTGCGCGCGGCCGGTTACGAGGTAAGCACGTTGCACCGCGAGCTGGCAGCACTCGCGGCGATGCGGCAAGCCGCGGTCGCCGCGGATGCTGCCGGCAAAGCTTCGTGACGAGGCCGAAATGACGGGGGCTACATGACGGGTGCTAGCGGTCGAGCGCGAGGGGTTGACGGCCGCGACAGGCCGGCGGGGCAGCGATGATCGGACTGGTTCTCGTGACCCACGGCAGACTGGCCGACGAATTCGTTGCCGCGATGCAGCACGTCGTCGGCCCGCAAGAGCAGATCAGGGCAATCAGCATCGATGCCGACGACGATATCGAGCAACGCCGACAGGACATCGTCGAGGCGGTCGAGGCCACCGATTCGGGCGATGGGGTGATCATCCTCACCGACATGTTCGGTGGCACCCCCTCCAATCTCGCAATCTCGACGCTGGAGCGGCCGGGGATCGAGGTCATTGCCGGGGTCAACCTGCCGATGCTGATCAAGCTCGCCAGCGTTCGGGTCGATGGCGGCCTCGAGCAGGCCGTGGCCGAAGCCCAGGACGCTGGCAAGAAATACATCAACGTGGCGAGCCAGCTCCTCTCGCCGCAGCGGGACTGAGCCCCTTTGGCAAAGCGCGCAGCGACAGCACGACCAGACCAGCCGGCAGCATCGGAGCCGCAACGAGTCGCGCGTTGCACTATCGTCAACGGCCGCGGGTTGCACGCCCGGGCCGCGGCGAAGTTCGTCCGCCTCGCCGCCACCTTCGATGCCGAGGTCACCGTCGAACGTGACGGTGCGAAGGTGCCGGCGACCTCGATCCTCGGGCTGATGATGCTCGGGGCGTCCCGGGGCTGCGAGTTGGCGATGGAAGCCAAGGGACCCGAGGCCGAAGCCGCGCTTACGGCCCTCGTGGCCCTGGTCGAGCAGGGCTTCGACGAAACCGACTGATGCCGCATCGGCGCTGAACGAAACAACGGGAGGACACCATCATGCAACGATCTGGCATGCAACGATCTGGCACGCAACGCTCCGGCGGTCGCATTCTGATCGAGGAACTCGTGCGACACGGCATCCGTCGCGTCTTCGGCGTGCCGGGCGAGAGCTATCTCGATGCCCTCGACGCCATGCACGGCCGCAACGACATCGACTTCGTCATCTGCCGCCAGGAGGGTGGCGCGGCGATGATGGCCGAGGCCCAGGGCAAGCTGACGGGCGCGCCCGGCGTCTGCTTCGTCACCCGCGGTCCCGGTGCGACCAATGCCAGTGCGGGCGTGCACATAGCAAGCCAGGACAGCACGCCGATGCTCCTGCTGATCGGCCAGATCGACAGCGGGGCCCGCGAGCGCGAGGCGTTTCAGGAGGTGAACTACCGGCAGATGTTCGGCGACATGGTGAAGTGGGTCGCCGAGATCGAGGATGCGCGGCGGATCCCCGAGTTCATCCATCGGGCGATGCTCACCGCCACCTCCGGCCGGCCCGGCCCGGTCGTCCTGGCACTCCCTGAAGACATGCTCACCAGCACGGTCGAGGCGATCCCCGGCAGGCCCTACCAGCCGACGCAGAGCTTTCCCGACCCGGCCTCGGTGGCCCAGTTGACGAGCTGGCTGGGCGAGGCCGAGCGGCCGCTCGTGATCCTCGGCGGCGGCGGCTGGAACGCCCGAGGCATCGCCGACATCCGCCGCTTCGTCGAGACCAACGAGTTGCCGACGGCCGTCGTCTTCCGCCGCCAGGACTACCTCGACAACACCCACCCTTGCTATGTCGGCGATCTCGGCATCGGCCCCAACCCGGCTCTGGTCGAAAGGCTGAACGAGGCGGATCTGGTGCTCGTCATCGGCGCCCGGCTCGGTGAGATGACGACCAATGCCTATACGCTGATCGACCTGCCACAGCCCCGCCAGCGCATGGTCCAGGTCCTCAACGGGGCCGAGGAGCTCGGCCGGGTCTACCAGCCCGAGCTCCTGATCCACTGCAGTCTGCCGGCGATGGCGGCGACACTCGCGGGCCAGCCGCCCCTGGGCAAGCGCCCCTGGGCCGCGAGCACCGAAGCCGGCCACGCGTCCTACTTGCAGCACATCGCCACCCTGACCATTCCGGGCGACGTGCAGATGCCGGAGATCATGGCAGCATTGCGCCAAACCCTGCCGGCCGACGCCATCGTCACCAATGGCGCCGGCAACTATTCGGCCTGGTGCAACCGCTTCTACAGCTATCAGGGCTTCCGCTCGCAGCTCGCCCCCACCTCGGGCTCGATGGGCTACGGCTTGCCGGCGGCCGTGGCGGCGAAGCTCGAGCACCCGGACCGCCCGGTCGTTTGTTTTGCCGGCGACGGCTGCTTTTTGATGACCGGCCAAGAGCTGGCGACCGCTTGCCAGTACCATCTGCCGATCATCGTGCTCGTCTTCAACAACAGCATGTACGGCACGATCCGGATGCACCAGGAGCGCGAATACCCCAAGCGCGTGGTCGGCACGGCCCTGCAAAACCCCGACTTCGTCAAGCTCGCCGAAGCCTATGGCGCGAACGGCGCCAGGGTGACCACGACGGCCGAGTTCGCACCCGCCTTTGCGGCGGCGCTGAAGGCCGACCGGCCGAGCTTGATCGAGATCGTCATGGACCCCGAGGCGATCACGCCGCGGCAGTCACTGACGCAGATCCGCGATGCAGCCCTGGCGCGCCAGCAGGCCTGACTTCTTCCGGCTCAACCGAAGCGCTGCTCCAGTGTCTTGACCAATTGGTCGGCGAAGCGCGCGGCGGCCACCGGCAGCGTGCGGCCGCGGAGCTGGCCGAGATAAAGCGTGCCGGCCGGCACGTCCCGCTCGTCGACCGGCACCACGGCGAAGTCGCGATTGCCGGGCGGCGGCGGCAGGCCGATCGGGATCTGGAACGACACCAGTCGTTCGTGGCAGGGGTAGTTACGCAGGAACTCGAAGCTGTCGGACTCGATGGTGGGCGACAGGCGGACGGAGCCGCGCAGCATCGCCAGATCGAACAGATGCCGCACGCCGTAGACCGCGGTCGGAAAGCCGAGCGGATAATTCATGACGTCGGCGAGCCGAAGGCTGCTCGCGGTCGCTAGCGGATGGTCCGGCGCCATCACCGCATGGACCGGCTGGCGGGCCACGGCGAGCGTCTGAAATCCGCCCATCCGCACCGGCTCGAAGACCAGGGCCAGATCGGCCGAATGGTCGGCGAGTGCTGCCTCCGCCGCCGCCCGATCACGCCGATGCACGCCGAAGGTCACGGCCGCATGCGCGCGGCGATAGCGGGCGATCTCCTCGGGCAGGAAATAGGGCAGGAGCGCCTGGCTGCAGGCGATCGCCACATGGCCGCGGCGCACGCCCGAAAGGTCCGCGATCTGCGACTTCACCCGCTCCATGTCGGAGAGCTGGCTGCGGATGTGCTGGATCACGAGTTCGCCCGCCGTGGTCAGTCTGACACCTCTGGGCAAGCGCTCGAACAGCGCCACGCCGAGTTCCTCCTCCATCGCCAGGAGGCGTCGGTTCAAGGCGGTCGAGGTGATGGCCAGGGTCTCGGCGGCCCGGCGAATCGAGCCGGCCCGGGCCACGGCGTCGAGATAGCGAAGCGGCAGGAGGTGGCGCATGGGCGGGGGGCTCCGAATGATGCCGTGAGCGCTGCAATTCGTGCAGCAGTCTGCTGCAAAACGAGCAGGAGACGGAAGCGGTCTTTTCGGGCTTCAGTTCATATGCGTTCATCGCCGCAAGGAGCCCACCATGCAGAGTTTCGCCATGCCGTCCCGTCGTCGGTTTCTCGAGGGCACCGCCGGCCTCGCCGGGCTCGCCGCCACGAGCGCCTGGCCCAGCCGCAAGGCACGGGCGCAGGGCCTGACCGTGGGGTTCATCTATGTCGGGCCCAAGGACGATTTCGGCTACAACCAGGCGCATGCCGAGGGGGCTGCCGCGGTCAAGGCGATGGCGGGGGTTACCGTCGTCGAGGAGGAGAATGTCGCCGAGACCGTCGACGTCCAGCAGACCATGGAATCGATGATAAACTTCGATGGCGCCTCCCTGCTCTTTCCCACATCCTTCGGCTATTTCGACCCGCATATTCTCGGCGTAGCGCCGCGCTATCCGGATCTCCGCTTCCAGCATTGCGGCGGGCTCTGGAGCGAGGGCGTGCATCCGGCCAATGTCGGCTCCTATTTCGGCTATATCGGCATGGGCCAGTACTTGAACGGGGTGGCCGCCGGGCATGCGACGCGAACCAAGCGGCTCGGCTTCGTCGCCGCCAAGCCCATCCCGCAAGTCCTGCTCAACATCAACGCCTTCCTGTTGGGTGCCCGGTCGGTCGATCCCGAGATCACGTGTCAGGTCGTCTTCACCGGCGAATGGTCGCTCGCGGTCAAGGAGGCCGAGGCCACCAATGCCCTGGCCGACCAGGGTGCCGACGTCGTCACCTGCCACGTCGACGGGCCCAAGGTGGTGCTCGAGACCGCGGCCAGGCGCAACTGCTTCATCTGCGGCTACCACGCCGACCAGACGGCCTTGGCCCCCGAAAAGTACCTGACCGGGGCGGAGTGGAACTGGGCCACGGTCTATACGGCCATGGTCGAAACCACGCTCGCGGGCGGGACGATCGACAATTTCGTCCGCGGCGGCCTCGCCGAAGGCTTCATCAAGATGAGCCCGCTCGGTCCCGCCGTCCCGGATGCCGGGAGGAAGCAGTTCGAAGCGACCAGGGATGCCATGCTCGCGGGCGACTTCCCGCTGCTTCAGGGACCGCTCGCCGACAATGCCGGCAACCCGATCGTGGCGGCGGGCGAGGCCTTGCTGGAGACCGACGTGGCGCTCGAGAGCATGGACTACCTGGTGGAAGGTGTGCTCGGCTCGACGTCCTGAGTCCGGCCGGCGCAAGGCGACAGCCATGGCGGGCCAGCTCACTTTCGATGCAGTAGCGACCGGCCAGGGCGCGGATACGCGCGCTTGGCTCGCCCGCCGGGCGGAGGCCGTGGTGCTGCCGGTGGGGGCGCTGATCGTCGGCCTCGTGGCCTTCGGCGGCTTTCTCTTGGCAGTCGGCAAGTCGCCGCTCGACTTCTATGCCCTCGTCCATACCGGTGCCTTCGGCAGCGGCTTTGCCTGGCAGAACACCCTCTCGCGCACCGCCCCCCTGCTCTTCGCCGCCCTCTGTGTCGCGATTCCGGCGAGGCTCGGCCTCGTGGTGATCGGCGGCGAGGGCGCCATCGTCCTGGGCGGCGTCGCCACCGGCGCCCTCGCGGCGCAAATCGCCGGCGTGCCGGGCGTGCTCGGCGTTCCGCTGCTCGCGCTTGCCGGCGCCTTGGCCGGTGGGCTCTGGCTCGGTGCCGTGGGCGCACTTCGTCACTACCGGGGGGTCAACGAGACCATCTCGAGCCTGCTCCTGGCCTATATTGCCATCGCGTTGATGAACCACCTGGTCGAGGGGCCGCTGCGCGATCCGGCCAGTCTCAACAAGCCCTCGACTGCGCCGCTCGATGCGGCGCTCCGGGTCGGTGACCTGCCCGGGCTCGCCGTCCACTGGGGCCTCGGTGTCGGGATCATCGCCTGCATCGCCGCCTGGCTCTTGATCGAGCGCACGACCTGGGGCTTCGCCGCCCGGATGACCGGGGGCAACGTCCGCGCGGCGCAGGTCCAGGGCCTGCCGGTGGGCTGGCTGATCGTGGGCTTCACCGCCCTCGGCGGCGCCATGGCCGGGCTCGCCGGGATGTTCGAGGTGACGGCCGTGCACGGGTCGGCCAACGCGTCCCTTGCCGCGGGCTACGGCTTCACCGGCATCCTCATCGCCTTTCTCGCCCGCCACAACCCGCTGGCCATCATCCCGGTCGCCATCCTGCTCGCCGGTTTCGAAGCCTCCTCCGGCCTCGTCCAGCGCCGCATGGACCTGCCGCAGGCGACCACCATGGTGCTGCAAGGCTTCGTCTTCATCGCCATCCTGGCGAGCGAGGCGCTCTACGGCCGCTTGAAGCCCTTCACCCCAGAGCGTTGGAGGCAGCGGTGAGCGAAACCGATCTCGGCCTCTGGGCGGTCCCGCTCGCGATCCTCGCCGGCGCCATTCGGGTCTCGACCCCCTTTCTCTTCGTCAGCCTGGGCGAGTGCCTGACCGAGCGCTCCGGGCGGATCAATCTCGGCCTCGAGGGCACCCTCGTCTTCGGCGCCATGGCCGGCTACGCGGTCGCCTACGAGAGCGGCTCGGCCTGGGCCGGGGTCGGGGCCGCAGCCTTGGCCGGCATCGTCTTCGGCTATGTCCACGGGCTGCTCTGCTCGCTGCCCAAGGTCAACGACATCGCCATCGGCATTGCGCTGATGATCCTCGGCATGGGCCTCGCCTTCTTCTTCGGCAAGAGCTACGTCCAGCCGGTGGCCCCCAATTTGCCGGCGATCGGCCTCGGCTGGTGGTCCGAGAGCCCGCAAGTTCGCTCGGCCCTTCAGGTCAACGCGCTCTTTTTCATCGGGGCCATCGCCGCCCTTGGCCTCTGGTGGATGTTCAAGAGCACCCGCGTCGGCCTCGTCATCCGGGTCGTCGGCGACAGCAGCGATGCGGCCAGGGCCACGGGCCTCCGCCCGAACCGCGTGCGCGTGCTCTCGACCGCGGCCGGCGGGGCCTTCGCCGGGATCGGCGGCGCCTATCTCTCGCTCTATTACCCCGGCAGCTGGAACGAAGGGATCTCCTCGGGCCAGGGCCTGATGGCGGTAGCACTGGTCATCTTCGCCCGCTGGAACCCGATCTTGTGCTTTTGGGCAGCGCTCCTCTTCGGCGGCGCCGGTGCCTTGGGCCCGGCACTCCAATCCGTGGGCATCAGCCAGGGCTACTACCTGTTCTACGCCGCCCCTTATGTCCTCACGCTGCTCGTCCTGATCGCCACCTCATCGCCCAACCGGGCGATGACCGGGGCGCCGGGCGAGCTCTCCATCACCAAGTGAGCGAAGCGAACGATGACCACGATCGCGGCCGATCCCTATGCTTGGCCCTATAACGGCGACCTCAGGCCCGAGAACACGGCCCTGATCATCATCGACATGCAGACCGATTTCTGTGGGCAAGGCGGCTATGTCGACAAGATGGGCTACGACCTCTCCCTGACCCGCGCGCCCATCGAGCCGATCCGCACGGTCCTGGGCGCCATGCGCGAGAAGGGCTACCACATCCTCCACACCCGCGAAGGCCACCGCCCCGACTTGGCCGACCTTCCCGCCAACAAGCGCTGGCGCTCGCGGCAGATCGGTGCCGGTATCGGCGATCCCGGCCCCTGCGGCCGGATCCTGGTGCGCGGTGAGCCCGGCTGGGAAATCATCCCGGAGCTTTCGCCAGAGTCCGGCGAGCCGGTGATCGACAAGCCCGGCAAGGGCTCGTTCTGCGCCACCGACCTCGAGCTCCTGCTGCGCACCCGCGGCATCGAGAACATCGTGCTCACCGGCATCACCACCGATGTCTGCGTCCACACCACCATGCGCGAGGCCAACGACCGGGGCTTCGAATGCCTGCTGCTCGAGGATTGCTGCGGTGCCACCGATCCCGGCAACCACACGGCCGCTATCAAGATGGTCAAGATGCAGGGCGGGGTGTTCGGCGCGGTCGCCTCGAGCTCGACCTTCGCGAGCCAGCTGCCGTGACCGTCCAGGGCCAGAACGCCAAGGGGGCCCTGGGCGTCGAGACGGTCGGCATGACCATGCGCTTCGGCGGCTTCACCGCGTTGGACGACGTCTCGATCGAGATCCGCCCGGGCTCGTTCCATGCCCTCCTCGGCGAGAACGGTGCGGGCAAGTCGACCCTCGTCAAGTGCATCATGGGCTTTTATCGGGCAACCGCCGGCCAGCTCATGGTCGGTGGCCAGGAGGTGGATATCCCGGACCCGAACGCGGCGCATGCCATGGGCCTCGGCATGGTCTACCAGCACTTCACCCTGGTGCCGTCGCTCACCGCGGCCGAGAACTTGGTCATCAGCCGCGCCGATGCCCCTTCGGTGATCGACTGGAGCCGCGAGACGGCGGCGCTCGAGGCCTTTCTGGACGGCATGCCGTTTCGGGTTCCTCTCGATCAGCCGATCAACCGGCTGGCCGCCGGCGAGAAGCAGAAGCTCGAGATCCTCAAGCAACTCTATCTCGGCCGCCGCTTCTTGATCCTCGACGAGCCCACCTCAGTCCTCACCCCGGCCGAGGCCGACGAGGTCCTGGGCCTGGTGCGTGGCCTTTGTGAGGCGGGCCAGATCACCGTCTTGATGATCACCCACAAATTCCGCGAGGTGACGGCGTTCGCCGACGAGGTCTCCATCCTCCGCCGGGGCCGCCTCGCCGGCAAGGGGCGGGTCCGGGATTTGAGCCATGCCGAGATGGCGGCGATGATGGTAGGTGCGGCGGCCTTGCCGCAATCAGCGGCGCGTGACGGTGCCGCCGGTGAACCGGTGCTCAGCCTCGAGGGCGTGCGGGCGATCGACCGGTCGGGGCTGAAGCCGATCGCGATCGACCGGCTCGAGGTCCGAGCCAGAGAGATCGTCGGCATCGCCGGGATCTCCGGCAACGGCCAGATGGAGCTGATGGAAATCCTCGCCGGCCAACGCAAGCCCGCCGCCGGCAGCATCCGGGTCAAGGGCCAGCCCTTCAACGCCAGGCGCCAGCAAGCCCGCATCAACTGCGTTCGCTACCTGCCCGAGGAGCCCTTGCGCAATGCCTGCGCGCCCAAGATGTCGGTCACCGAGAATATCGGCTTTCGCACCTTCGACGTGAACGGCAAGGGCCCGCGCTTTTGGCTCGGCATGCGTGAGCTCGGCCGCAACGCGGCAGCCTTGGTCCGTGAATACAAGGTCAAGACCGCCTCGCTCGAGAGCCCGATCGCGGCGCTTTCCGGCGGCAATGTGCAGCGCGCCGTCCTCGCCCGCGAGCTTTCCGGCGAGGTCGACCTGCTCTTGATCTCCAACCCCTGCTTCGGCCTCGATTTCTCGGCCGTGGGCGAAATCCGGGCCAGGATCATGGCCGCCCGCAACAACGGCGCGGCCGTGCTCCTGATCAGCGAGGATCTGGACGAGATCATGGAGCTGGCCGATCGCATCCTGGTCATGGCCGAGGGCCGGATCGCCTTCGAGACACCAGGGGGCCAGGCCGACATCACCGAAATCGGCCGGCACATGGCGGGGCACGCCTGATGGCCCTGATCGACGCCCGTCCCTTCCCTCTCTCGTTCGAGCCCGCGACCACCGCGCTAATCGTCATCGACATGCAGCGCGACTTCATCGAGCCCGGCGGCTTCGGTGCGGCGCTCGGCAACGACGTCCGCCCGCTGCAGGCGATCGTCCCCACCGTCCGCCGCCTGCTCGACGGCTGCCGCGCCGCCGGCCTCGCCGTCATTCACACCCGCGAATGCCACGAGCCCGACCTCTCCGACTGTCCGCCCGCCAAGCGCGACCGCGGTACGCCGGCCTTGCGCATCGGCGATCACGGGCCGATGGGCCGGGTCCTCGTGGCCGGCGAGCCGGGGGCGGAAATCGTGGCGGAGCTGACACCGCGGCCCGGCGAGACGGTCATCGACAAGCCGGGCAAGGGCGCCTTCTATGCGACGGGCCTCGCCGAAATCCTGGCCGTCCTCGGCGCGCGCACGCTGGTCTTCGCCGGCGTCACCACCGAGGTCTGCGTGCAAACGACGATGCGCGAGGCCAATGACCGGGGCTTCGACTGTCTCTTGGCGGAGGACGCGACCGAGAGCTATTTTCCCGCCTTCAAGGCAGCGACGCTGGAGATGATCCGGGCGCAAGGTGCGATCGTCGGCTGGACCGCCACGACCGATCAGATCCTGGCAGCTCTCGATGCTTGAGCCGCTCCGCCTCGACGGTCTGCTCGACGGCGGCTGGCGGCACCTCGCCTACGTCCATTTCCGCCGGGGGATCGAGATCTTCCAGATCCTCGACGGCGCGCCGGCCCTGGCCGTGCTGCGTTACGCGCCCGGGGCCGCCGTGCCGCATCATCGCCACACCGGGCTGGAGAGCATCCTCGTCCTCGACGGCGTGCAGGAGGACGAGCAGGGCCACTATCCCAAGGGTTCGCTGGTGCTCAATCAGCCGGGCAGCAGTCATTCGGTCTGGACCGAGGCCGGCTGCGTGGTGCTGATCCAGTGGACGGCTCCCATCATCTTCACCAGCGACCTTCCCGCATGAGCGACTTGCCCTTCGACCGCCAATCGCTGCACGCCGCATACGCTTCGGGCCACGACTCCCGAGAGGTCATAGCCGAGGCGTATCAACGGCTGGCCGCCGTGGGTGATCCCGGGATCTTCCTCCATCTGGTCGACATGGGGGAGGCCCTGGCCGAGGCCGCTGCCCTCGGCCCCTTCGATCCAGAGCGCCTGCCGCTCTATGGCTTGCCGTTTGCCCTCAAGGACAATATCGACCTCGGTGGCGCCCCCACGACAGCCGGCTGCCCCGCCTTCGCCTATCGGGCGACCCGCGATGCGGCTGTCGTCGCCAATCTCCGCCGGGCCGGCGCCATTCCCATCGGCAAGACCAATCTCGACCAGTTCGCCACCGGCCTCGTCGGCGTCCGCACGCCCTACCCCGTCCCGCGCAACGCGCTCGATCCCGCTATCGTTCCAGGCGGCTCGTCCTCCGGCTCGGCCGTGGCCGTGGCGCACGGCATCGTCACGTTTGCGCTCGGCACCGACACGGCGGGCTCCGGCAGGGTGCCGGCGGCCTTGAACAATATCGTGGGCCTGAAGCCGACCTTGGGCCTCTTGTCCAATACCGGCGTCGTGCCGGCCTGCCGCACGCTCGATACCGTCTCGATCTTCGCGCTCACCACCGAGGACGCGCATGCGGCTTTCAGCGCAGCCGCCCGTTTCGATCCGACCGACGCCTTCGCACGACCGCTCGCCCCGTCCCCGTGGTCGGCCCCACCGCCGAGTTTCCGCCTCGGTGTGCCCGATGCCGAGAGCCGGGAATTCTTCGGCGACACGCTCCAGGCAGCGTCCTTTGCCGCCACCCTCGACGACCTCCGAGAGCTGGGCGCCGAGATCGAGGCGCTCGATTTCCAGCCCTTCTTCGAGGTTGCGGCGCTGCTCTACGAGGGCGCCTGGGTCGCCGAGCGCTATACCGTGATCGAGGCCTTGCTGCGCGAGCAGCCCAATGCGGTCCATCCCGTCACTCGCCTTATCATCGGCGCTGCCGAGCGGCTCTCCGCCGCCGACGCCTTTCGCGGCATCTATCGCCTGGCCGAATTGAAGCGCCGGGCCGAGCCGCTCCTGGCCCGAATCGACTACCTGGCAGTGCCCTCGATCCCGACCTTCTACAGCTTGGCGGACCTCGAGGCCGATCCGATCGGACCGAACGCACGGCTCGGCACCTACACCAATTTCGTCAATCTCATGGACCTCGCGGGCATCGCCGTGCCCACCCGCTTCCGCAGCGACGGCCGGCCCGGCAGTGTCACACTCTTGGCCCCGGCCGGCGGCGACGGCCGCCTCGCCGGCCTCGCCGCCGCGCTGCACCGCCGCTCGGCACCGACACTGGGCGCCACGGGTCGGCCCCTGCCCGAATCCCTGTCCCAGCCGCCCGAGGCGGGTCCGGACGAAATCGCCCTCGCGGTCGTGGGGGCGCACATGTCCGGCCTGCCGCTCAACCCGGAACTCACACGCCGCGGCGCCCGCTTCCTCGAGACCGCCCGAACCGCCCCTTGCTACCGCCTCTGGGCACTGCCCGGCGGCCCGCCCGCACGACCCGGTCTCGTGCGAACGGCGAACGGCGGGGCCGCGATCGCGCTCGAAATCTGGGCCATGCCAAAGGCCGGTCTCGCCGACTTCATGGCGGGCGTGCCGCAGCCCTTGGCGATCGGCACGCTGACGCTCGACGACGGCAGGACGGTCAAAGGTTTCCTCGCCGAAGACACCGCCACCGAGGGTGCTCGGGACATCACCGTCTCGGGCGGCTGGCGGGCTTTTCTCGAGACCGAGCGGACAGCGACCGGGTCAGTCCCGCTCGCTGGTTAGGGTCAACCCCATGAAGATCGTGCCGCTGATCGGCGTGTCGTAATAGGGCTCGATTTCTGCGAACCCGAGGCTCCGGTAGAGCGCCTGCGCGCCCGTCATCGAGGGCAGCGTGTCCAGGACGATCCGGCGGTAGCTTAGCCGCCGGGCATCAGCGATGGTCGCCTCGGCCAGGGCGCGGCCGAGCCCACCACCGCGGCCGGCGGGCGTGACGTAGAGGCGCTTGATCTCGGCCCGCCCGGCGCTGGAGGCACGGAGCGCCACACAGCCGACGGGGCTGCCGCCGGCGTCCCGGGCGAGGCGCAGGGCACCCCCCGGCGGTGCATACGCGCCCGGCAGCGAGCGCAGTTCGTCAGCGAAGCCCTGATAGCCGAGATCGATGTCGAGCGATGCCGCGTATGCCTCGAACAGGGCGCGAATGGTGGCGAGATCCGCGACGGTCTCGACCGCCTCGATCCGCCAGGCGGTATGCATGGGACTCCCCGAAAAAAGAGAGGCGCGAGCCGAAACCCGCGCCTCTCTCCTACCGACTGTTTGGGCGAACGCCTACCGCTCGCGGCCTTCACGCCAGGCCTGGAGCAGTTCCTCGTAGTCGACGGTGACACCCTGCGGCTTCTCGTTCTCGAGCTTGGGCCAAGGCGCGCCCTCCTGGGCGAGCCAGTACTCGGGGTCCCGCTCCTCGTTGAGCCTGGGCCCGAGATCGCCCTGGATGCCCGACCGCTCGAGCCTGGCCATCACCTGGTCCTGCGCCGCCGCCAGGTTGTCCATGGCGGTCTGCGCATCGACCTCGCCGGCCGCGGCCTCGCCGATATACTGCCACCAGAGCTGCGCCAGGCGCGGGTAGTCCGGCACGTTGTTGCCGGTGTCCGTCCAGGCGACCCGGGCCGGCGAGCGGTAGAACTCGACCAGCCCACCCAGCCTCGGCGCCATCTCGGTCATCGGCTCCGAGCGGATGTCGGAATCACGGATCGGGGTCAATCCTACGATGGTCTTCTTCAGCGAGGTCGACTTGGCGACGGTGAACTGGGCATAGAGCCAAGCCGCCTGGCGCCGCTCCGGCGGGGTCGAATCGAGGAAGGTCCAGCAGCCGCAATCCTGGTAGCCGAGCTTCATCCCCTCCTGCCAGTACGCTCCATAAGGAGAAGGCGCCATCCGCCACTTGGGCAAGCCGTCCTCGTCGACCACGGGCAGGCCGTCCCTGATCATGTCGGCGGTGAAGGCCGTGTACCAGAAGATCTGCTGGGCGATGCCGCCCTGCGCCGGGACCGGACCGGCCTCGGAGAAGGTCATGCCTTGCGCCTCGGGCGGCGCATAAGCCTGGAGCCAGTCGATGTACTTCTGCAAGCTGTAGACGGCAGCCGGCGAGTTGGCGGCGCCACCGCGGCTGACCGACGAGCCCACCGGGTTGAAGCCCTCCATCCGGATGCCCCACTCGTCCACCGGCAGGCCGTTGGGGATCCCCTTGTCGCTGGCACCGGCCATCGAGAGCCAGGCATCGGTGAACCGCCAGCCCAAGGACGGGTCCTTGCGGCCGTAGTCCATATGGCCATAGACCCGCTGGCCGTCGATCTCCTGCACGTCGTTGGTGAAGAAGTCGGCGATGTCTTCGTAGGCAGACCAGTTGACCGGCACGCCGAGCTCGTAACCGTACTTGTTGCGGAACTGCTCTTTCAAGTCCTCGCGTTGGAACCAGTCGTAGCGGAACCAGTAGAGATTGGCGAATTGCTGATCGGGGAGCTGGTAGAGCTTGCCGTCCGGACCGGTGCCGAACTGCGTGCCGATGAAGTCCTCGAGATCGAGATCCGGCAGCGTGATGTCGGCAAACTCGCCCTCGATCAGATCACTGATCGCGAGCGTGACGCCGTAGCGGAAGTGAGTGCCGATGAGATCGCCGTCGTTGACATAAGCGTCGTAGACGTTGCGGCCCGACTGCATCTGGGTCTGCAACGCCTCGACGACGTCACCCTCCTGGATGATGTTGTGGTTGATGCGGATTCCGGTGATCTCGCTGAACGCCTGGGCCATCACGCTCGCCTCGTATTCGTGCGTGGTGATGGCCTCCGAGACGACGTTGATCTCCATGCCGCGATAGGGCTCGGCGGCCTTGATCAGGAATTCCATCTCGGCCATCTGCTCGTCGATCGAGAGGGTCGAGGGCGAGAACTCCTCCTCCATCCAGCGACGAGCCGCTGCCATGCGCTCGTCGTCGGTCTGTGCCCTGGCGCGGGAGACTGGCGATGCGACCACACCGGCAATGCCGGTGGCGCCCAAGAGAAAGCGCCGTCGACTGGCCTCGAGGGCGTTGCGCCCCATCAAGTTCTTGAAGCTCGGCATGTGTTGTTACCTCCACTGTCGTCCGTTGATGGCGCGGTTTTGTTGCCGCCCGATCCGGGCCGGGCCCGCGGGTCGGTGACGGTGTCAGCCGAACCGCATCACGATGACCATCCAAACCGCGGCGATGGCCAAAGCAATCCAAAGGGAAAGATCGGTAAACGCGATCCAGCCCACGTGTATGAAGGCGCTGGTCAAGAGCCCGATGAAGAACCGGTCGCCGCGCGTCGTCGAGATCGGCAAGAACCCACGGCGCTGGATGGTGGGCGAGACGACCTCCCAGACGGTCATGCCCACCAGCATGGTCGCGATCGTGGCAAAGAAGATC
>JAABSG010000143.1 GCA_011390475.1 Geminicoccaceae bacterium
AGGCTTCCTCGGGGCGCCCGTGGAGGGAGGCGAAGAGGATGTCGCCTCTGGCGGCGAAGATGTCCTGGGTGCCGTTGCCGTGGTGGAAATCGACGTCGAGCATGGCGACCTTGCCGGCGCCTGCGAGGCGGAGCGCCTGGGCGGCGATGGCGGCGTTGTTGAGGAAGCAGTAGCCGCCGAAGAGGTCGAAGGCGGCGTGGTGGCCGGGTGGGCGGCAAAGGGCGAAGGCGGCGGGCTCACCCTGGGTCAAGAGGTCGGCTGCGGTAAGGGCGACGTCGGCGGCGATCCGGGCGGCGGCGTAGGTGCCTTCGGTGATCGAGGTTTCGCCGGAGCAGGCGAAATAGCCGAGCTTGCCGTCGATATGCTCCGGGCAGCGCATGGTCATCCGCCTGGCCGGCCAGGAACACGGCAGGGCTTCGCCCGCAAAGCCGGCTTCCTGCCATTCCTCGAACGCGGTCTCGAGGAAGGCGAGGTAGGTCGGGTCGTGGACGGCGCGGACGGGGTCTAGCCCGTGTTCGGTCGGCGGAACGATGGGGCCGAGGCCCGTCTCCTCGACCCGCGCCTTGATCATGAAGGCGCGCTCGGGGCATTCGAACGGTGCAACCAGCTCGCCGCCGAAGATTTCGGTCTTGGCGTCGCGCAGCGTGTGCTGGTCGCTGTAGACGGTCTTCACGAGGGCCAACCCTCGGCGATCTCGAGGGTCGGGTTGGCCCAGGCGCCGGGCCAGACCTCGGCACCCGCATGGCGCAGCTGGCGGATGGTGGCGATCGGCAGGTCCACCATGTGGAAGAGGAGCTCGCCGCTTCGGCCGTCGCTGGCCGGCGTCTCGAGGAGGGTGCCGGTATAGCCCAGGGCCGGCTCGCAGGGGATGTAGACGGCGTTGCCCGAGACGTTGCTGTCGTTCTGGGTGGTACCGGGGCTGGCGCCGATGACGCCGGTGCAGGCGACGACGCACATCAGCTCGACGGCGCGGGCCTTGGCGCAAGCGAAGACCCGGGCGTGGCCCGAGGCGTTGTAGGTCATCGAGGGGACGAGGACGAGGTCGGGGCGCAGGGGGGCCAGCAGGCAGGAGAGGGCGGGCAGCTCGACGTCGAGGCAGACGAGGATCACGACTCTGAGCCCGTCGAGCTCGACCAGGCGGAGTGTGTCACCGGGGGCGAGGTCCCAGGTGCCGGAATCCTTCTCGAACGGCGTGAGGCAGAGCTTGTCCTGGGCCATCAGCCGGCCGTCGGGGGTGATCAGCCAGGCCCGGTTGCGCTCGCGGCCGGCGACCGTCCAGGGCATGGTGCCGGGCAGCAGGCTGATGCCTGCGGCGTTGGCGAGGCGGCGCAGCGGGGGCAGCGCCTCGGCGGCGATTTCGGCGAGCCAAGCCATCTCCTGATCGGGGCGGAGGCCCTCGGGCTTGAAGCCGAGCCAGGCTTCGGCCGCGTATTCCGGCATGACGAGGAGCCTGGCTCCCTTGGCCGCGGCATCACGAGCCTTGTCCTCGACATGGTCGAGCCAAGCCTCGAGTCGGTCGAAGCGGGGGCCGAGATTGGTTGCCCAAAGGGCGATACGGTAGCTGTCGGTCATGCGCGATCCTGTCGTCTCTCGTGGGGATGCTAGACGCGCAGGCCCGCATGGTCGAGAGCGCGGCGGCCGGGCTTTGCGATCAACGCTGCGTCGTCAATTGCCGGGAAATCGGGGAACTCGGCCATTGCGGCCCCTGTTCTTGTTGTATCGAGCGATCGAGCGCTGGCTGGCTGAGCGCGTCGCCAGACTTCCGCCAGTGCCGTCACTGAAGGGTAGCAGACATGTCTAAAGCCATGCCTACCATGACCGTTGCGAGTCTGGCCGCTCTGGCCCTCTCGACCACGAGTCTCGGGCAGGCGGAGATCTTGCGTAATTCTCAGGACATGAACGAACTGCGCACGGACTGGGTGATCGGCGCACCGGTGGTGACGCCGGAGGGCGATCGGGTCGGCAGTATCGATGGCCTGCTGCTCGACGAGACCGACGGCCAGGTGACCGCGGCCGTGGTCTCGGTCGGCGGCTTCTTGGGCTTCGGCGCCAAGCAGATCGCGGTCGATTGGAACGAGCTCGACATCCGCTACGACGGGTTCGAGGTGGTCCTGCCGATCACCACGGATCGGGCGGACGAGGCGCCGGAATTCGCCTTCCGTGACCGGGCCGAGCCGCCACCGCCGCCGGGCGCCGGCGCGCCGGCCGGCGGCACGGGCGGCATGGCCCCGCCGGCACAGTAGGCTGCGGCCGTCTGCGCCCGGCGGCGCATCGCTCAGGCGCCGGCGCAGCCTCGCTGGAGCCCCGCTAGCACGGCTCGGGTGAGGGCCGGGGTGTGCTCGTCCTGAATGTGGATGTCGTCGCGAAAGAGCGGTGCTGGCCAGCTCGCCCCGGCATCAGGGGTCAGGTCGACGACGCAGTGGGCGTTCAAGAAGTCCCGATAGCGGGCGTAGCGGTCGGCAAAGTCACGCTCGAAGACCGCCTGGAGGTCCGGGTGGACCGGGACGACCAGAAAGACGACCTCGATGCCGGCGGCTTCGGCGCGCTCGGTCACGGACGCGATCCGCTGCAGCATGTCGCCGGGCCAGGCCATGCCCTCGGTATCGACCTGAAAGCGGCGGATATTGTAGGCGACGAGCTCGTCCACCGGCAGATCGCGGACCGGATCGGTAAGATCGATGCCGAACCAGCTCTTGCGCAGGTTGAAGGCCGCGGCACGCAGGCTCTCGAAGGTGAAGAGGTGGGCCCAGGGTCGGTCCTTGACCGCGAGTGCCCGGGTCACCTCGTCCTTGGGGTTGAGGCGGATGCGGGTAAAGGGGAAGTTCCAGACGATCCGCTCGATCCGCTCGCCGTTCCGGCCGTTGCGCTCGATCAGGTGCTCGATCAGGAGGCGGTTCTCGTCCAGATTGGCGCCGCCGAAGGCGAGATTGAACCAGGGGCGGCCGGTGGCGTCGGCCAGGATGGTGGGGTCGACCTGCTTGCCGAGGCTGTCGCCGACGATCAGCTGGACCGGTTCGCCGTCGGCCGCGGTTTCGGCCATGAACTTGTCGAGGTGGATCAGCTTGAAGAGGCTGCGGTTGAGCATGTAGGCGGGCGAGCGGCTGCCGTCGGATGGGCTGTAGGGGTAGTTGTCGTAGGTTTCGGCGAAGTGGCCGTAGGGGTCGACGATGTAGTCGACGACGACGATCAGCGCCGCCAGCAGCAGCGACGCGCCGGCGAAGGCGGCGAGGAAGAGGCGGGCCATCGAGAGGGGCAGGGCAGCCTCCGGTTTGCGGGCGGCCAAGAGGCGGATGGAGTCCGCCATTTCCGCCTCGGCGTCGAGCAGGGCCTGGGGTTCGGCCCGATGCCGGGCACGGCTGGAGCTGCTCATCAGAACTGGAAATAGAGAAAGACGGGGTTGTAGGTCAGGTAGATCAGCGAGCCCACGAAGAGCAGCGCCACGGCGGTCCCGCCGGCCAGGGCGTAGCGGCGCGAAGCGGCCAAAGCCGGGGTCAGCGGCTCGTGGACCCGCTCGCCCAGGGCATGGCCGTTGGGCAGCACCATGGCCAGGACCAGCATCGCGACCAGGCAGGGCAGGAGCACGATCCAGTCGCGCAAGCCCAGATGCATCGGGCCGTCGACGGCGATCCCGACGCTGCCGAGAAGCAGTGCCGCGCGCTCGCCGATGATCGCCTGCATGGCCTCCGGCAGGACGGGGCCCATGAGCATCGCCTGCCACATCACCCAGGTCGCCGCGAAGCTCTCGGCGCGGAACGGCACCCAGGCGAAGAGGACCGCGGCCATGGTCAAGAGCCAGCCGACCGGCCGGGCGAGCGTCGGTGGCCATTCGGGGCGGCCGACGGCGGCACCCAGGCCGGCCCAGGCCCGCTCGACGACGAGATAGAGGCCGTGCAGGCCGCCCCAGAGGAGGAAGGTCCACCCGGCGCCGTGCCAGATGCCGCCGAGCAGCATGGTGACCATCAAGGCCGAAAGCTCGCGGACGCGGCCGTGGCGCGAGCCACCCAAGGGGATGTAGAGATAGTCGCGCAGGAAGCGCGAGAGGGTCATGTGCCAGCGGCGCCAGAACTCGCGGATCGAGGTCGCGGCATAAGGCTGGGCGAAGTTTTCCGGCAGCTTGACTCCGAAGAGCAACGCCAGGCCGATCGCCATGTCGGCATAGCCCGAGAAGTCGAAATAGAGCTGCAGGCCATAGGCCAGGGCGCCGCCCCAGGCCTCGAAGGCGCTCATCGGCGCACCGGTGGCGGCAACGGCGAAGAGCTGGTCGGCATAGGGCGCCAGGGAGTCGGCGATCAGCACTTTCTTGGCGAGGCCGATGACGAAGATGGTCAGCCCGCGATTGACGTTCTGGACCGAAAACTTGCCCAGATCCTGATGCCGGAGTTGCGGCATGATCTCCTTGTGGTGGACGATCGGCCCGGCGATCAACTGCGGGAAGAAGGTGACGAAGAGGGTGTAGTCCAAGAGCGGGTAGTCGTGCCGGCGCTCTTTGTGGACATCGACCAGAAAGGCGATCTGCTGGAAGGTGAAGAAGGAGATGCCCAAGGGCAGGATGGTGCCGATGACCCCGATCTCGGTCTGCGTCAGGACGGCGAGATTGCCGAGGAAAAAGTCGACATATTTGAAGTAGCCGAGGCAGGCGAGATTGGCCACGATGCCCAAGGCGAGCACCAGCCGGGCATGCGGGCCCGCCCAGAGCAGCCATTTGGCGAGCAGATGGTTGACCAGGATCGAGCCCAGGAGCAGCGGCAGGAAGCGCCAGTCCCAATAGGCGTAGAAGACGAAGGAGGCCAGCGAGAGCAGGACGACGATCAGCCGCGCGGGCACGACGAGCTTGCCCGGCAGCAAATACCTGGTCGACCAGACCAGCGCCAGGAGGATCGGCAAGAAGACGAGGATGAAAGCGTAGGAGCTGAAGACCATGCGCGTCTCAGAACCCGTCCAACTGCCGGAGGTCGAAGCGTTACGAAATCGTCAAGATTTCCGACAGCCGGGGACCGCGCCCAGCCATCAAAGCGCCGATCGTCTTGCTACCAGATTCGGCAACCTCGACAATCACCAACGAAGTCCTGAGCATAACATCGTACGAGCCTATCCGCCGATCATGGCCGGTCACCGGCCCTCGCGGCGCGGCCGTGTTTGACGATGGCTTCGATCTAAGGTAATATTCCTAAATCGAAGACCGAGCGCGAGCACTTGCCCGGCTCGCGCTCGCCGCCAAGTCATGCTCTGCAACCATTGGAGATACCGTCGATGCTCGCCGCC
>JAABSG010000144.1 GCA_011390475.1 Geminicoccaceae bacterium
CGCCAGGACGTGCCGATCCCCGCCTTCATCCTGGGTTTCTCCGGCGCCATCCCGTTCTTGGGCCTGGCCGGTCTCGCCGTGCTGTCGAGTGCCTTCGGCGGTGTCACGCTGGGCGCCTGGGCGCTGGCGGCGCTGCTCGCCTATGGGGCGATCATCCTCTCCTTCATGGGGGGCGTGCATTGGGGCTGGGCGATGGCCGCCGAAGAGCCGAGCTTCGAACGGCTGGGCCTCAGCGTCGTCCCGGCGCTGTTCGGCTGGGGCGGCTATCTCCTCGGCGGCAGCATCGGGTTCTTGATCATCGCCGCCGGTTTCGCGGCCCTCCTCTGGCTCGATCTTCGCGCCATTGCCGAAGGTCGGGCCGCGCCTTGGTACCGCCAGTTGCGCTGGCCGTTGACGGTGATCGTCACCGCCTGCCTGGTGGTCGCGAGCGCCGTCGCTGGAGGCTAGGCGGCAGCCGGCCGATCTTGCCGCACCATCCGGCGGGCCCGGGTGACGAGCCGGCCGACATCCTCTTGCACGGCGAGCAGCGCCGGGACGACGAAGAGCACGAGCAGCGTCGTGATCATCAGGCCGTAGACGAGGGTGACGGCCATCGGCTGCAGGAACTGGGCCTGGATGCTGCGCTCGAAGAGCAGCGGCGTCAGGCCGCCGATCGTGGTCAGCGAGGTCAAGAGCACGGCGCGCAGGCGATCGGCGCTGCCGTTCACGATGGCCTCGATCGGCGCCTCGCCCGCCGCCCGCCGCTGGTCGATGGTGGTGACCATGATGATGCTGTCGTTGACGAGGATGCCGGAGAGCCCGAGCAGCGAGACGAGGCTCAAGATGGTGATGTCGAAGCCCATCACCATGTGGCCGAAAACGGCGCCCACGAAGCCGAACGGGATCACCGCCATGACGGCGATGGGCCGGGTAAAGCTGGCGAAGACCCAAGCCAGGATGATGTAGATGAGGGCGAGGCCGATCATCGCCCCCAGCCGCAGATCGGCCAGGGTGTTGCGCTGCTCCTCGGCCCGGCCGACCCACTCATGGGCGATGCCGTAGCGCTCGGCGATCTCGGCGATCGCCCGGTCGGTCGCCTCTTGGACCTGGGCCAGCATGATCACCGCCTCGTCGAGCTCGGCGGTGATCGCGACCTCACGCTGGCCGTCGCGGCGGTTGATCCGGGCAAAGCCGCGGGCGTCTGCGAGCTCTGCCACCTCGCCCAGCATGACAGCGGACCCGGTGGGACCTCTCAGGATCAACCGTTCCAACCGCTCGTCGCTCCGCGCCGCCTCGGCGTAGCGGACGCGGATTTCGACCTCCTCGTCGCCGCGCGCGAAGCGGCGGGCGATCGTGCCCTCGAAGGCGTCGCGGAGCTGGCGGCCGAGCCGTTCGGTCGAAAAGCCCATGGCCTCGCCTCTCGGCGTGAGGCGGACCAGGATCTCTTCCTTGCCGTAGTCGAGATCGTCACCGATCTGGCTGACGCCGGTGAGCCGCTCGAGCAGGTCCCTGACCTCGAGGGAGGCGGCCTTCAGCTCGTCCGGTGGGATGGCGCCCCTGAGGCGGATATCGACCTCGCGGCCGGGCGGACCACCGAGCCGCTCGCGGATGGTGAAGGTCTCGACCCCGGGGATCGCCGGCACCGCGTCCCGCCAGTGCGTCGCGAACTCGGAGGCCTGGAGCTCGCGGAGGTCGGCTGGCAGCAGCTCGACCAGCATGCCGCCCACATTGTCGCCCGACGCCCGGGGCAGGCCGGGCATGGTGGAAAAACCCTGCCCGAGCCGGCCGACCACCATGACCAGGAGGTCGGGCTCGTCCGGTGCCAGCGCTGCCGCGGTGCGCTCGGCCGCGGCCTCGAGCTCGGCCAGGGCCGCCCGGGTCGCCTCGCGCGGGGTCCCGGGCGCCATGATCAGATTGGCCTCGAGCTTTTCGGATTCCGGGCCCTGGAAGAAGACGAAGCCGATCCGCCCGCCGGCCATCAGGCCGATCGCGAGGATGAGAACGCCGGTGGCGAGGGCCAGGGTGGTGTAGCGCCAGTCCATGGCGGTGCCGACCAACCGCCGATAGGGGCCGTCGCGGAAGCGGCCGAAGCCGTCGTTGAAGGCTCGCCTGAAGCGCGAGGGCTCGGCCTTCAGGTGGGCGAGGGCGTGGCGCATGTGGGTCGGCAGGACCAGGAGGCACTCGATCAGGCTGGCGATCAGGACGATGATCACGACCACCGGCACCTCGCGGATGATGGTGCCGATGATGTCGCCGATGACCAGGAGCGGCAGGAAGGCCGCGATCGTGGTCAGCGACGCGCTGGTCACCGGTGCCGCCATGAAGAGGGCCGCGAGCTCGGCGGCCTCCTCGGGCGAATGGCCACGCTCCTTCAAGGACACCGCGTGCTCGCCGACGACGATGGCGTCGTCGACGACGATGCCGATCGCCAGCAGCATGGCAAAGAGGCTGATCATGTTGATGGTCATGCCGAGCATCCAGAGGATGAAGAGCATGGCCGACATGGCGACGGGGATGCCGAGCGCCACCCAGAACGCGACCCGGGCGTTGAGGAAGAGAAAGAGAATGGCGAGCACGAGGACCAGGCCGCTGACCCCGTTCTTCAGCAAGAGCGCGATGCGGTCCTCGATCAGGGACGCGACGTAGTCGTAGCGCTCGAGCGTGAGTTGCGGGGGCAGACGGTCGGCCACGGTCGAAAGGTAAGTATCGACCACGGCCGCGACGTCCAGCGCATCGGCGCTCAGCGCGCGCTCGACCACCAGCTCGATCGCCGGCTGGCCGCGACGGATGGCAACGGGCGCCCGGTCGTCGAACGTATCGAAGACGGTCGCCACCTCGCCGATCGTGATCCGTCGGCCCTCGGGCGCGGTCAAGAGGGGAATGGCGGCGACGTCGGCGGCGTTGCTCGGCTGGCCCATGGCGCGCGGCTGGAGGTCGATGGCGCCGATGATCTCGCCCGCCGGGATGTCCTGGGCGAAATCGCGGATGCGCGCCGCGACGTCGGCCACGGTGAGCTCGAGCTGGCGCAAGAGCGAGGGCTGGAGCTCGACCTCGATCGATTCGTCCCGCTTGCCGAAATAGGTGACGCGGTCGACCCCCTGCGCCAGGAGCTCTTCGCGGACGAGCTTGGCCCAGTCCTTCAGCACTGCTTCCTCGACCGGGCCCGAGAGGACCAGTCGGGTGATGTTGTCGTAGCGGATGATCCGCCGCACGGTCGGCCGCTCGCTGTCGTCGGGCAGCGTGGTGACCTGGGCCACGGCCTGTTCGACCTCGCTCAGCGCCTGCTGCATGTCGCTGCCGGGCTCGAACTCGACGGCGATGCTGGCGGCACCTTCGGCGGCGCTCGAGGTCACCCGCTTGACGTTGTCGAGCACCCTGAGCTCGGGCTCCAGCGAGGCCACGATATTGGCCTCGACGTCGAGGGCGGTGGCGCCGGGCCAGACGACGCCCACCGCCACCACATCGATGCCGAAATCCGGGAAGAACTGCCGCTTGAGCTGGCCGAGCGCGATGATGCCGGCGAGCAGCATGATGACCATCAGGAGATTGCCGGCGGTGCGGTGGCGAACGAAGAGCCCGATCAGGCCGCCCGAGCCTCGCTGCCCGGCGCTGCCGCCGGGCGTCGTCGCTTCGGGCTCGTTCACTCGACGATCTCGACCTTGAGACCCGGCTGGATCTCGGCGAGGCGGCTGGTGAGCACCGGCCGACCCTCGTCCAGGCCGCCCTTGACCAGCACGAGGCCGTTGCCCCGATCGACCACCTCGACCCGATGCGGCACCAGCCGTCCTTCGTCGATGGCGTAGATCGTGCTGTCGGCGAACAGCGCTGTCGCGGGCAGGGCCGCCACGTCTTCCTGCAGCCGGTCGGGCAAGCGAATATGCAGGAAGGCGCCTGGGCGAAGCGGCGCGTTTTGCGGGTTGGCGATGAGCCGCGCATAGACCTCGACCGCGGCCTGGCTCGCATCGATGCTGCTCTGGATGCGCTCGACCCTGGCGCGCAGCGGGAATTCGGTGGCACCCAAGCGCCAGACCGCCTCGAGCTCGCGGCCGATCAGCCCGGCTTCCCACAAGCGACCGAACTCGGCATCACGCAGGGCGAAGCGGATCTCGAGCCCGGCCTCGTCGATGAGCCCGGCCAGGGGGTCGAAGGCCCTGACCTCCTTGCCGATGGCGACCTGGACGTTCTCGACCAGGGCATCGGCCGGGGCTTCGATGATGGTGTCGTCGAGATCGCGCTGCGCCCGTTCGAGCGCGACTTCCAGCCGCTCGGCCTGGGCGTCGAGGCGGTCGAGCTGGCTGGCCAGGCTCTCGATTTCGCGCTCGACCTGGCGGACGGCGGTGGACTCGATCGCGACTCGATTTTGCGCCGCATCGAGCTGCGCTAGCGTCCCGACATTGCGGCCCTCGAGCTGCTCGTAGCGCAGGTACTCGCGCCTGGCGATCTCGAGCCGCTGCCGGCTGAAGTCCAAGAGATCGGCCTGGGCGCGCTGGTTCAGCTCGACCTCGGCGCGGTTGGCCGCGAGCTCCCGGCGCTCGGCCTCGCGCTCGCGCAAGGTGGCTTCGAAGGTGAAGGGGTCGAGGCGCACGAGTACGGTACCGGCCTCGACCCTGCCGCCCTCGACCAGTTCCGGGGCCACGAACAGCACCCGCCCGGCGACCGCAGCCTCGAGCGTGCGCTCGCGCGTCGCCACCACGTCGCCGAAGAGCTCGAGCACCGGCTGGTGGTCGGCGAAGCGGACCTCCGTGGCGCGGACGTTCCAGATCTTCTCGACCACGGGCTCGGGCTCGACCATCGGCCGCGTCGCCCTGAGATAGCCGGCACCACCGAGCGCCAGGGCCACCACCAGAACCGGCAGCAAGAGCTTGCCGAACCACCGCATCGACCACGCCTCGAGAACCGTTGAGCACCAACATCGATATAGGTTGCAGCAGACCGCCTGTCGCCGCATTGCAGGCCGAGCGGCGCGGGTTTGCCGAATTGCCGCAGCCGCGACACGCCGAA
>JAABSG010000145.1 GCA_011390475.1 Geminicoccaceae bacterium
CATTGGTCCGGGGTCTGGGACGTCGATTACGAGTGGGTTTTGGATCGTTTCGGCAAGGCCGACATGGACCGTGAGGCCAAGAAGGCCCTGATGGAAACCAAGGGCATCCCGACCACTCGCTGGTTCGATGCGGTGCTCGCCGATCCGGCCGACGTCGATCAGCCGGACCGGTTGCGCGGCATGGTCGTCTTCGGCCATGGCGGCAATACGATCCCGCGCATGCCCGAGATGCGGGCCGGGCTCGAGGCGCTCGACCTCTTGGTCGTGGCCGACCCGCACCCGACCACCTTCGCCGCGGTCTCGGAACGCAAGGACGGCACCTACCTCCTGCCGATCTGCACCCAGTTCGAGACCAAGGGCTCGCGCACGGCGTCGAACCGCTCGCTGCAGTGGGGCCAGCAGATCGTCGCGCCGATCTTCGAATCGAAGGACGATTACGAGGCGATGTATCTGCTCGCCCGCAAGCTCGGCATCGCCGAGGAGATGTTCAAGCACATCGCCGTCGAGAACAACGTGCCGCTGGCCGAGGACATCCTGCGCGAGATCAACCGCGGCACCTGGTCGATCGGCTATACCGGCCAATCGCCCGAACGGCTCAAGCAGCACATGGCGCACCAAGCCGATTTCGACATGGTGACCTTGCGCGGCAAGCCCGGCACGCCGGTCGAGAACGAGTTCTACGGCCTGCCCTGGCCGTGCTGGGGAACGCCCGAGCTCAAGCACCCGGGCACCCACGTGCTCTACAACACCCACGAGCACGTGATGAACGGCGGCGGCACCTTCCGTGCCCGCTTCGGCGTCGAGCACGAGGGCGAGACCCTCTTGGCCGAGGGCAGCTGGTCGGTGGGTTCGGAGATCGAGGACGGCTATCCCGAGTTCACCTATGGCATCCTGAAAACCATGGGCTGGGACGCCGACCTCACCGCGGACGAGCTCGCGACGATCGAGCGGGTCGGCGGCGAGAACCCGGATGGCGTCTCTTGGGCGCGCGACACCTCGGGCGGCATCCAGCGCGTGGCATTGGCGCACGGCTGCTCGCCATACGGCAACGCCAAGGCCCGGGCCGTCGCCTGGAACCTGCCGGACCCGGTGCCGGTCCACCGCGAGCCGATCTACAGCCCGAGGCCCGATCTCGTCGCCGAGTACCCGACCTACGACGACAAGCGCGACTTCAGGGTCATGAATGTCGGCCACACCATGCAGCAGCGCGCGGTCGAGGAGGGGGCGCACGACGCCTATCCGATCATCCTGACCTCCGGGCGGCTGGTCGAGTACGAGGGCGGCGGCGAGGAGACCCGGTCGAACAAATGGCTGGCCGAATTGCAGCAGGACATGTTCGTCGAGGTCAACACCGCCGACGCCGAGCGTCTGGGCGTGCGCGACGGCGGCATGGTCTGGGTCTACGGACCGGCCAACGGCAAGGTCCGGGTCAAGGCGCTGGTCACCAACCGGGTCGCCGCGGGCGTGGCCTTCATGCCCTTCCACTTCTCCGGCTACTGGGAAGGCGAGAGCCAGCGCGGCAACTACCCCGAGGGTACCGATCCGATCGTCTTGGGCGACAGCGTCAATGCGGTCACCACCTACGGCTACGACCCGGTGACCGCGATGCACGAAGGCAAGGCCACGCTCTGCCGCATCGAGGCGGCGTGAGCCGGCGTCGAAAAGGAGACTGAACCATGGCACGAATGAAGTTCCTTTGTGACGCCGAGCGCTGCATCGAGTGCAATGCCTGCGTCACCGCCTGCAAGAACGAGCACGAGGTGCCCTGGGGCATCAACCGGCGGCGGGTCGTCACCATCAACGATGGTGATCCCGGCGAGCGGTCGATCTCCATGGCCTGCATGCACTGCACCGATGCGCCGTGCGCCTCGGTTTGCCCGGTCGATTGCTTCTACACCACGGCCGACGGGGTGGTGCTGCACTCCAAGGATCTCTGCATCGGCTGCGGCTACTGCTTCTACGCCTGTCCCTTCGGCGCCCCGCAGTTCCCGCAGCTCGGCAATTTCGGTGGTCGCGGCAAGATGGACAAATGCACCTTCTGTGCCGGTGGTCCAGAAGGCGACTCGACCGAGGCCGAGTTCAGCCAGTACGGCACCAACCGTCTGGCCGAGGGCAAGCTGCCGCTCTGTGCCGAGATGTGCTCGACCAAGTCGCTGCTGGCCGGTGACGGCGACATCATCGCCGCCATCTACAAGGAGCGGGTGGTGACCCGCGGCTACGGCTCGGGGGCCTGGGGTTGGTCCACGGCCTACCCCGACAGCCAGGGCGTTTGAGCGAAGAGGTGAGGGTTCTTTCGATGACCAGTTTCTGGCGCTTGATGGCGCTCTTTCTGCTCGTTCTGCCGCTCCTGGCAGGGCAGCCCGCGGTGGCTCAAGACACGCCGACGATGTCGGCGGACGAGGTGCAGCTCTTTCAGGAGCTGCAGGGCAACGTCCAAGGCCGGGTGAGCATCCCCGATCAGCGCGCGGCGACCCTGATTCAGCCGGGCGGCAAGGACTGGCGCGATTTCTGGCGCGAGACCTCGCCCTGGGTCGGCGGCCTCGTCATCGGCGGCATGGTTCTGCTGCTCGCCGTCTTCTACCTGGTCAAGGGGCGCATCCCGATCGAAGGCGGCCGCTCGGGTGAGACCATCACCCGCTTCAACGGGGTCGACCGATTCGCCCATTGGCTGACGGCGAGTTCCTTCATCATCCTGGCGATCAGCGGCCTGAACATCGCCTATGGCCGGGTGATCCTCCTCCCCCTGATCGGCCCCGAGGCTTTCACCGCCTTCGCCGAAGCCGGCAAGCTCGCCCACAACTTCCTCTCCTTCCCGTTCACCCTGGGCGTGCTCTTGATGTTCGTCCTCTGGGTCAAGGACAACATCCCGTCCAGGCTCGACGCCGAGTGGTTCGCCGCCGGCGGCGGGCTGGTCGGCCACCGCCATGCGCATTCCCGGCGGTTCAACGGCGGGCAGAAGTTCATCTTCTGGTCGGTGGTGATCCTCGGGCTGGCCATTTCGGTCACCGGCTACATCCTGATGTTCCCGTTCGTCGTCACCGACATGGCTGGGATGCAGCTCAGCCAGATCGTCCACTCGGTCCTTTCGATGATCATGATCGCGATCATCCTGGCGCACATCTATATCGGCTCGCTCGGCATGGAGGGTGCCTTCGAGGCGATGGGCTCGGGTGAGGTCGACCTCAACTGGGCCGAGGCGCACCACGACCTCTGGGCCGAGGAGCAGCGGGCCAAGGGGCAGGTGAGCCACGCCGGCAGCCGCCACGCCGTGCCAGCCGAGTAGGCCCACGAGCCTTGCGCCAAAAGAGCGGGCCGGCCCCGAGGGGACCGGCCCGTTTTTCTTTTCTGCGGCGAGCCCGCGTCGGCTAGAGCCGCACCCGTTCCGTCGCGAACGCCTCCTCGGCTTGCTGCTGGAACTCGGCCACCACGAAATAGCCACCCACCGCGAGCAATATGGCGACCACCACGCTCAACAAAAACGCCTTCATCCTGGTCCTCCCACTCCCCCGAACGGCCGCCTGGCGCGGCCTTCGTCGGAAAGATTCTAGCAACAAAGCCGGCATGTTCAATCGCTTCGACCCGAGGGGCGACATCATCGCCGGCACCGGCTAGCTTCAGGGCATGCTGCAGATCACCGAAACGCTGGCCATCGACGAAGCGGAGCTCGAGGAGAGCTTCATGCGCGGGGCGGGCCCGGGCGGGCAGAACGTCAACAAGGTCGAGACCGCGGTCCAGCTCCGCTTTCGGGCCATGGCCTCGCCCAGCCTGCCCGAGGCGATCAAGGCGCGGCTGGCTCAGCTCGCCGGGCGCAGGCTCACCCTGGACGGCGAGATCGTCATCACCGCACGGCGCTTTCGCACCCGCGAGCTCAACCGCCAGGATGCTCGCCAACGGCTGGCCGAGCTGATCCGCGATGCCGCCGTCGAGCCGATCCGCCGCCGCGCCACCCGGCCGACCCGGGCGAGCAAGGAGCGCAAGCTCGCAGCGAAAAAGCAGCGGGGACGGGTGAAGGGGCTCAGGGGGCGGGTCGAGGAGGGCTGAAGGAGCGGTTCTCGACGTGCGTCAGCTGAGGTAGTCCGTATACGCCTTCAGCAGTGCCCGGCGTTGCCGCCTGGAGCGGATCTGCTGCGTGGCGACGGCACGAGGCTTGATCATCCAGCCACTGCCGCCCGTCTCGATGGCGAAGCGCCGACTGGCCCCCACGATCAGATCCTCGGAGCGGTAGGTGGCGAGCACGATGAGCTCGAGCACGATGGGCTGAACGTTCGCGACCGTGTTGGTGCCTTCCGCGGGCGCGGTCCAGCCGGCGCGGCGGAGAATGCTCTCGAAGGTGCCGGCGTCGAGGAAGTCGCCGGCGGCGACCGGCCCCTGCAGCGTCGCCTCCCTGAGGCTGAACGTCGTCTCGTCGTCGCTGCCGCCCACGAGATCGGTCACCGCGGCGAAGATCTCTTCGTCTGAGCTGTTCAGCTTGGCGACCAGGCTGTGGATATAGATGGCCTCGGCACTCATGTTGCTCAGCAGGCAATGGGCGCGCAGGCTGCTACCGCCGCCCCGGTTGATGAGGATTTTCGGCCGCCGTTCGCGTCGGAAACCTTGCAGGAATCCCTGCAGGTAGAAGAGCCAGACCACGAGCATGGCGGCCGACAACAAGACATTCAGTGTGTTGCTGTGCTCGCCGATCCACTCGAACATCCACGTCTCCCCTGCATCCGTCGCCGGCACGAGGGACCGAGAGCATTCGGCCGCACCGCGGCTGGCACGCGTGAAACGCCTCGCAACCACGAAGGATCCCGGCGCCCTGGCGACGGCGGCTCTGCGGTGCTCGCCAAAGGGACGAATGCCGTCCCTGTCCCCTTGGTGTCCGGACGAGCGAGGAGGGGCGGAAGTGGCGGGCGCAGGTCGAGCGGCTGTACGGGGCGCGTCCGCCGCCGATCGACCCTCACTCCCCCGGCATCGCCTCCCGCTCGAGAAACTCGATCAAGGCCTGAAGCTCCGTCTCGTCGGTGATCCGCTGGATCGGCATTTTGGTGCCGGGGGTGACCACGTCGGGGCCGCGGCGGAAGAGGTCGGCCACGGTTTCCTCGGTCCAGACGATGTCGCCACCGGCCAGGGCCTCGGAGTAGGGGTAGCCCTCGACTGTGCCGATCGGCCGGCCGAAGATGCCGTGGAGGGTGGGGCCTGCCCGGTTGGCGCTGTCCGGGTCGAGGGTGTGGCAGGCCACGCAGCGGCGCCAGACGGTATCGCCAACGTCGTCGCTCGCCGGGGCCGCGCCGTCGGGCGGCGGCAGGGGAGCCGGCTCGTCGCGCTCGAGGCCGGTGCTCAAGTCCCACTGGCGGATCGTTCGATCGTTGCCGCCGGCAAAGATGGTTTGCGCATCGGGTGCCATGGCGAGCGACCAGAGCGGGTTGCGCTCGCCGCCGAGGATTTCGTCGAGTTCGCCGGTCGCCGTGTCCCAGATCGAGATCGTCCCGTCCATGCCGGTGGCGGCCAGGCGTTCGCCGTCCGGGGCGAGCACGAGGGCGAAGAGCGGGGTCGGCAGGCCGGCCTGAAAACCGGGCAGCGCCCTGCCGTCGCCGAGCGTGTAGCGTTGCACGTCACCTCGGGACCCGGCGGCATAGAGGGTCCGGCCAGTGGGATCGACCGCGAGCGCGTGCACCGCCGCCGGGCCGCCGCCCCACTCGGCCAAGCGGGTGCCGTCGGCGGCGCGCCAGAGCCGAATGACACCGTCGGCGCCGGCGGTCACCAGCATTTCGCCGTCGGGTGTGAAGCGCACGGCGTTGACCGGCCCGCCGTGCCCCTCGAGCTGCTGGACGGTGGTGCCGTTCGCGAGATCCCAGAGCCGGACCGTGCGATCCCAGCTGGCCGAGGCCAGATAGCGGCCGTCGGCGGTGACATCGAGATCGACCACGCGGCCGGTATGGCCGAGCAGCCGGCCGACCGGCAGGGCCTCATCGAGGGTCCAGAGGAGCACCGCGGCGTCGTCACCGCCGGTGGCAAAGCCGCCCGCGTCGGGCAGCATCACGACATCGTTGACCGCGGCGTCGTGGCCATGGAGGACGTCGAGAGCGGCGCCGTCGGCGAGGCGCCAGACGATGACCGAATAGTCGAAGCCGGCGCTGACCAGAAGCTCGCCGTCGGCGGTCAGCGCCAGCCCCTTGACGGGTCCGCCATGACCGAGAAAGGCGGCGGCGGCCGGCAGGCTCGCCATCGCCAGACCAAGCGCCGCGAGGCCAGCGAGCGCGGCCCGGCCCCACGTCATTTCGACGACCCAGATCACTTCAGCGCGATGTCGCTCTCGATCTCGTGCTCGAGATCGATCCCGCCCACGGTCAGCACCACCTTCGCCGGCAGCGTCTCGTCGCCCTTCAATCGACCGTCGGCGATCGCGTCGCGCACCGCCTGCTCGATCTCCCGCTGGCTGGTGACCCCGACCTGCTTGAGGAACTTGCGCAGCGCCATGTTGAAGGCGTCTTCATTCATCGTCGATCTCCCTCGTGGATGGGTCAGGAGGTGAGCATAGCCCTGGTGGGTTGCGCTGGTAAGGGCAGAGCCACCGCCCGCCAGCAAGCGGGAGGTTGCACCCGCGGCCGAAATCGGCGATGCGATGGTCGGCAGGAGAGGATCGAGGCACGCCCGCCCGACGGGCCTTGTCGGCTCGGACGGCCGGTGCCGGTGATACCCATGGAGGTAGGTAAGCGATGGTGATGCCAATCTGGCGGCCGGACAATGCACGGGCCGAGGCGACACAGATCGCGCAGTTGGCCCGCATGCAGGGCTTCGACGGAGCCGCCGCCGTTCACGACTTGTGGGAATGGTCGGTCGACGACATCGAGGGCTTCTGGCGTTTTATCTTCAAGGACGGCGTGGTGGCCACGATGCCGGACACGCTCGAGGTGCTGCGCTACCGTGAGCGGATGCCCGGCGCCCTCTGGTTTCCGGGTTGCGAGCTCAACTTCGCCGAGAACCTGCTCCGGCGACGCGATGCCACGCCGGCCATCGTCTTCCGTGGCGAGGACGGCACGCGGCGCGAGCTTTCCTGGGGCGAGCTGGTCGATCGGGTAGCCGCCCTCGCCGCCAGTCTGAAGGCCGACGGGGTCGGCCAGGGAGACCGGGTCGCGGGCTATCTGCCCAATGCGCCCGAGGCGGTGATCGGCATGCTGGCGACCGCCAGCCTGGGGGCGGTCTGGTCCTCCTGCTCGCCCGATTTCGGTATTTCGGGCGTCCTCGACCGCTTCGGCCAGATCGAGCCCAAGGTGCTGCTCACCGTCGACGGCTACCATTATTCGGGCAAGCGGCTCGACATCCGCGCCAAGCTCGAGGCGATCGCGGGCGCCCTGCCCTCGCTCCGCCGCACCGTGGTCTATCCCTTCCTCGAGGCCAGCCCCGATCTCGCGGGCATCCCGAATGCCGTGGCTTTCGCCGACTATTCGACCAGCCCCGCCCCGCCTCTCACCTTCACCCGGGTTCCCTTCGACCATCCGCTCTACGTGCTCTACTCGTCGGGGACCACCGGTAAGCCCAAGGCCATCGTCCACGGCGTCGGCGGCACGCTGCTGCAGCACTTGAAGGAGCACAAGCTGCACACCGACATCCGGCCGGGCGACCGGCTCTTCTACTTCACCACCTGCGGCTGGATGATGTGGAACTGGCTGGTCTCGGGCCTGGCGAGCGAAGCCACGCTGGTGCTCTTCGACGGCTCGCCCTTCCATCCGACCCCGGACATCCTCTTCGACATCGCCGCCGAGGAGGGTCTCGATGTGCTGGGCACCTCGGCCAAGTATATCGATGCCCTGAGGAAGGCCGGCCGCGAGCCGGCCAAGACCCACGACCTCACCAAGCTTCGAGCCGTTCTTTCGACGGGTTCGCCCCTGGTCGCCGAGAGCTTCGAGTGGGTCTACGGCAACATCAAGAGCGATCTGCAGTTGGCCTCCATCTCGGGCGGCACCGACATCGTGTCCTGCTTCGTCCTCGGCAACCCGGCGGGGCCCGTCTATCCGGGCGAGATCCAGATGCGCGGGCTCGGCATGGCGGTCGAGATATGGGACGAGCGTGGTGCACCGGTCAGAGGGGAGAAAGGCGAGCTCGTCTGCACCAAGCCCTTCCCCTGCATGCCCGTCTCGTTCTGGAACGATCCGGACGGCAGCCGCTACCGCAAGAGCTATTTCGACCGCTTTCCGGGCATCTGGTGCCACGGCGACTATGCGGAGATCACCGAGCACGACGGCATCATCATCCACGGCCGCTCGGATGCGGTCTTGAACCCGGGCGGCGTGCGCATCGGGACGGCCGAGATCTACCGCCAGGTCGAGCAGATCGAGGAGGTGCAGGAGAGCATCTGCGTCGGTCAGGACTGGGACGGCGATGTCCGGGTCGTACTCTTCGTCCGGCTCGAGGAGGGGGTAACGCTGGACCAGGCGCTCGAGGACCGGATCAAGCGGCAGATTCGCGAGAACTGCACGCCGCGTCACGTTCCGGCGCGGATCGTTCAGGTGGACGATATCCCGCGCACGCGCTCGGGCAAGATCACCGAACTCGCGGTGCGCGATGTCATCCACGGGCGCCAGGTGAGCAACACCGAGGCTCTGGCCAACCCCACCGCGCTCGATCTCTACCGCGACCTGCCCGAACTCGCCAGTTAAGAGCTACTGAGCTGAACGCTGCCCGATCCCTCGCGGCCAGGCTCGCGAGCGCCATCCGTGCCGCCCCTCGCCACACCTGGCGCGAGGTCGTTGTCGTCCTGTTGCCGACGGCGGCGGCGTTCGTCGTTCTGGCCCTGCTCGACGCGCCGTGGCTGGTCGGCTTCACGCTCGCCGCAGTCGCGGCCACGGCTGTGGCGATCGCCGTCGCCACCAGCCGGCAAGGCGAGCGGCAGCGCCTGGAGAGCTGGCTCCACGGCCTGCTCGACCGCGGCACCGCGAGCCAGAGCGGACCCGACAGCGATCCAGCGACCGACGGCATCATCCGCCCGGTGGCCGGGCTCGCCAGACGATTGCGGCGCGCCGAGCACGACAACAACGCGCGCCAGCTCTTGATCGACCAGCTGGTCGAGGCCCTGCCCGACCCGATCCTCCTGGTCGACAGCATGCTCCGCGTCGTCCAGGCCAACACGGCGGCCAAGCGCAGCTTCGCCATCAGCGAGCTCCCCGTCCATGTCGGCCTCGTGCTGCGCGACCCCGGCCTCCTCGCCGCCCTGGGGGCCGCCTTGGACGGCAAGAGCACGAGCGACCTCACCTTTCGTCCGGCGATCGACCAGCGCAAGCAGTTCGCCGCCCGCATCGAGCGGGTCGACCTGCCCAGGGGCGGCAACGGCGCGCTCCTGGCACTTCGGGAGGAGACCGAGCAGGTGATGATCGAGCGGATGCGCTCCGATTTCGTCGCCAATGCCAGCCACGAGATCCGCAATCCCCTGGCTTCGCTGGTCGGCTTCATCGAGACGCTGCAGGGTCCGGCCAAGGACGACCCCGAAGCGCGCGAGGCGTTCCTCGGCATCATGGCCGAGGAGACGGCGCGGATGGCGCGGCTGGTCGACGACCTCCTGTCGCTGTCGCGGATCGAGCTCGCCGCCGACCAGCCGCCGGCCGAAACCTGTGATGTGACGGAGATCGTCGACCGCGTCGTCGACAGCACGCAGCATTTCGCCGCTCGCCACGATGTCGTCCTCGAGCGCCGGGGGGAGACCGCCCTGCCCCCCGTCCAGGGCACGCCCGACCAACTGCACCAGCTCTTCACCAACCTCGTCGACAACGCCGTCAAATACGGCGGCAGCGGCAAGACCGTGGTCATCGAGACAGCCTACCTCGACCCCGCCCCCCCCTCGGCCGGAGCACTCGCCGGCAGGCGGGCCGTCGTCGTCGGCGTCACCGACCAGGGCCCGGGCATCGCGCCCGAGCACATCCCCAGGCTCACCGAACGCTTCTACCGCGTCGACAAGGCCCGCTCACGCAACGCCGGCGGCACCGGGCTCGGCCTCGCCATCGTCAAGCATATCGTGAGAAGGCATCGCGGCGAGCTCACCATCGACAGTGAAATCGGCAAAGGCAGCACCTTCACGGTCTGCTTCCCGGCACGGTGAAGCAGAAATGCGGGGGACATGATTTCCCCGGCGCCCCCTCGGAATTTGGCGGGGGTGCTCATGAAGCGCCGACATGGCGCCAACGCCGTTG
>JAABSG010000146.1 GCA_011390475.1 Geminicoccaceae bacterium
GATCGTGCTCGGCACTCACACTCGGGACCGGTTCAGCGCTTGCCGTCCACGGACGACTTCAGCTCATCGATTGCCAAACAGCGATCTAGAGAAGTTCGAGCCGAATGAGCTGGTCGGCTCGCTGGTCGTGGTCGGTGTGCGCGACTGGAAGATCGGCTGCCTGGAGAACGTCGACTGACCGCTCGGCTGGTTCGAGCGTTGCAGGAAGTTATCGAAGCTGCTGGTGTCCAAGGAAAAGGACGGGCCGCTGTCGGTGGTCGGGGGGGTGGAAGTCGTATCGCTCGGCGTAGTCGGTGCCTCGGCGGTCGGTTGACTCGGGGCGGGCTCGGATGGCGCGGGTGACTGGGTCGATGAACTCGGCTCGGACGGCACCGTAACGTTCGACGCTACAGGGCCGACGTCGCTTGCCTGCAGTCGCGATGCCCCGGTGCCCGCGCTGTTGTTGTTGGTCGAGCGGATCTGCGTCCCCTGATCATAGCTCTGGTCGATTCGGCCGTTGTGGCCTTCGACCACCGTGTTGATCGCTCGCAGATTGAATCCGCTCCATGCCACGCCGACGATCGTCCGTTGTGCTGCATTGTTGACCAGACGCGCCGATTCCGCCCGCGCGTGCCCGTTGTTGACGGACCGGATCTGATCGGAGGTGACGTTGCCGGCGAGCACCCAGATCTCGCTGCCGTTCAGGCGATTGCCCGATGCCGTGCAATTGCGATCGGTGAGCCAAATGCCCTTGGAATTCTCGCACCAATTGTTCTCGAAGGAATTATCGACACCGAATCGACTGACGAAGGCACCACTGCTGATCATGGTATTCCGACGCGCCCGGTTATTCGATGACTTGAAGTTGACCACTTGGTCATGGGTGCAATTGACGAAGAGGTTGCGTTCGATCAGGGCGCCGACACGCAGCATCTGATGCCCGGTTTGAAAGCCGACGGCGATAGCGACGTTGCTGCTGTCGCGGAAGTAGTTACCATGAATATGCGGATTCTTGCCCGCGCCGTTCAGCAAGGGGTTGAACGAGATGCAGCGATCGCTCCAGCCACGAAACTCGTTGTTGTTGATGACGACGTTGGCGGCACCGTCGATTGAAGTTCTTCCGCTCGAGCCGGAAAAGGAGCAATTGCTGAGGCGGCAATTGTCGCGATTGATAATGACCCGCGAATTGTCGAAGCGAAGGCCGGAAACATGGACGTGGACGCCGCTCAGCAGCAGGTATTCGGCACGTATCGTGGCGCCGAGATGGTTCTGGGCGACGATGCGGATCGGTCCAGAGCTGCTGCCGTCACGGCGAATCTCGAAAGTCCCGGACTTCTGATAGGTCCCGTTACGCAGCACGATGGTGGTGCCGGCGCTCGCATTGGCCAAGGCGCGATCGAAGTCGGCTGAACTACCGACCGTCACCATGGTCGATGCCTGGGCGATGGAGGCGGGAAGGTGGAGAAGCGGGAGAGCCAAGGCACCAAGCAGGAGATGGCGACGGCTTGCGAGGGAGCTCATTGTTATCTTTCTCTCGGTTGTTTCGTTGGTCGGGTGGCGGTGGAATGCGCGCCTGGCCAGCGATGCCGCGCACGCGAAACAAGCGAACCCTGTGGCTCAACCGTTAGACGTTTTGAAAGAGCGCTTATTCCCGCAAAAGATTGGCATTGGCATTTTTTGTCAGGACCCACGTGACAGCGAGATAGAGAGCCAGGGAGGCGCTCGACGTCAAGCTGAACAAAAGGATCGTCGCTTGGGCATCGAGCGCCCGATAATAGCCGGCACCGAAGCTGCCGAGCATGGCCAGCGTCGTGAGGATGGACGACAAGAGCACGAGCCCCTGGCGCTGGAGATAATAGAGGACCTGGGAGATCGGCATTACCACGAAGCGCAGCAGATAGAACGGCACCAGAAGCTGGACGATGATCCCGGCCTCGCGCCACGGCTCGCCGAAGACGACGGCGAAAACCGGCGGTGCGAAGAGGAAGACGGGGATCATGCCGATGAGGCCGAGCCCGGTGAACAAGAAAACGGTGCGCAGGAAGAACCGATGCAGGCCCTGCCCATCGAGGTGGCGCAGTTCGCCGAGCAGCACCTGGCTGGCCGCCTCGCTCAGCACGCGTACGGGCAAGCCGATGATCCGTTGGCCGAGCGCATACCAGCCGGCGGTGCCGGGGCCGAAGAGCCAGGCGACGATGATCACCGGCGCCATCTGGCAGGTGCTTTCCAGAAGTTGCGAGGGCAGCGCCATCGCTGGATAGCGCCAGTTGACGAGGGCATTGTGCCAGATCTGCGACAATCTCGGCTGTGCGAAAAGCGCCCATTCGACCCGTGGCACCCTTACGACGTAATAGCCGAGCCTGGCGAAATAGCCGATGATGAAACCGACGATCAAACCAGGGACGCCGCCGCCGAAAAGCCCGAAGATCAGCTGGCTACCGGCCTGGCTACCGGCCTGCAAGGTGAAGGCAGTGCCATTGACCGCAAAGCGCCCACGCCGGACCGACCAGAAGCTCATGGCGCAGCCCAGGCCCCAGAGCAGCATCGCCAGCGGCAAGAGCCAAAGCCAGATCCAGAAGGTCGACATGTCGGTCAGCTCGCCCAGCCAGGTTCGGCCGAGCCAAATGGCCAGGACCGCCAGGGCCGTCGTCGCGACCGAGCAGAGTACCGTCATGCCGACCAACGCCGCGGCATCGGCGTCGTCGCGGACGATCGGAATAGCGAAATCGAAACGCAGCCCGGTGCCAATGCCGGCGATCGCCGCAATGGCGGCAAAAACGGCGAACCCACCGAACTCGGCCGGCGTGAACATCCGCGTCAGCAGCGGCGAGCTCAGCACCAGGATAGCCTGCCCCGCCATGGTGCCGCTGGCCAGCATTAGGAGCTTGCGCAGAAAGGGGGTTTCGGGCAGCAAGCGTCGCAAGCGATCTGTCAACGGCGAGTTGGAGTGCATGGATTCCGCCAGAAGTATTTCTTTGTCGATGGCCAGCCCGAGCTATATGCGACCGTGCCTGCCGAATACCAAGCGTATCGTTCCTAATCCATGATAAAGAATTTGGCGCAAGGCTGGTTGGCGACGCTCGTGATTGGCGCCGCCGCTTTTTTGCTTTACAGTATAAATCTCGAGCGGTTGGCAGATGCCGATGAGCTCTACCATATCCTCGCGGCGCAAGGTCTGCTAGAGACCGGGGAGCCGTCGATCGGCGAGGATGGCCGTTACTGGCGTGGCTATCCACTGACTTGGTTGGTTGCGCAAAGCTTCGCGTTTTTGGGGCCGAGCCTGACTGCGGCACGCTTGCCCGCGGTCGTTTTCATGACGGCGTTGATCGTCGCGCTTTTCGTCTTCTTGCGCCGCGAGGCCAACCCGCTGGCGGCGTGGCTCGGGGCGGGGCTCTTCGCCGTGTCGCCCTTCGCTATCTCCATGGCGCAATTCACCCGCTTCTACAGCCTTCAAGGCCTCGTCTTCTTCGTCGCCGCTTGGTTCGTCTACCTGCAGATCAGCCGCCCCTGGTCGTTCTGGCGGCTCGGTGGTACGGCGGTCGCGGTCGTCCCGCTACTGATCTTCGCCATCTATCTGCAGCCGACCACGTTGCTGGGCATCGCCGGGCTCGGCCTTTGGGTCGTGGCAGCCGTTCTGCTGCCGTGGCTGTTCGATCCCGCCGTTCCGTCCCGCTTCAAGCGCTGGGCCATCGCCGGTCTGTTGCTCGCCGCCCTTGCCGCTGTCGGGATGGCGTGGGCGTTCGGTATTCTCGATTCCTTGTTGTCGCGCTATCGGACGACGATGGTCTTCAATGAACTGCAAGGCGATAATTTTCTCTTCTACCATATTTGGTATATGCTCTATTATCCGACACTATGGACCCTGACGGGTGTCATTACAGTGGCGGCACTTATCGATCGTCCCCGACTCACCGGTTTTGCCTTGACCATTTTCCTCACCGGTTTTTTCTTGAACTCGTTTGCTGGAGCAAAAAGCCTGCGGTATATTTTTTACGCGCAGCCCTTCCTCTTCATCCTTTGGGGCCTTGGTCTTGCCGCAATATTACGGGCAAGTGGCGGCCTTTTCCATCGACTGCGTGATCAGTTGGAGCCGATTTTCGCCCAGTTGCTGAGGCGGCCGGCGCGCGGGCTGGCCGGCGCCTTTCTGGCGCTTGCGATTCTCTCCGTGCTCTTGGTCAACCCGGCTTGGCTGCGCAGCGTGACCATGCTCGCCGATGTCGCGGTACCTCCGCAACCGATGCGCGAAGATTGGTTGGCGGCCGAGCCCACGCTCCGGCCTTGGCTCGATCGGGCCGAGGTGGTGGTGACGACCGAGGAACTCGGCGCGCTCTACTATCTCGGTCGCGCCGATATTCTGCTCAGTGCCAGCAAGTTCGTTGAAATACCCGCCGAGGATCGGCGGCCCTTTGCGCCCGATCCTCGCTCGGATGTGCCCGTCATCGCCGATGTCCAGAGCTTGGCGCGCGCGATCGATTGTCATGCCTCCGGCATCTTCATCACCAAGGCGAAATGGTGGGGTGATACTACCTTCGGCCCGGAAGCAACCATGCGCGACGTCGCCGTCGAAGAGTTGATCGAAGCGCGTGCCGAGCCGCTCGACCTGCCCCCCGAAAGTCGTTTTCTGGCCTTTACCTGGGATCATGGCGAGTCTTTTGATCGACCGCCAGCCTGTCGCGATCTGCCAACGATCGCTGCTCGCGGATGAATTTCACCCCACTCGTCGATCGCTACGTCACCGGTTCATCACAATCGTGCAGGATTCGAGGCAGATGAGGGCACCTTGCTGCTAGGTCTCACCAACGATCCGCAAACGACACCTTCTCCGGGCTTGGAGTGGGAGGCGAACGAGCGCTGGGCTATCGGCTGGCGTGGTGCCCTCTATTTGTCCGGGGAGACGGCCGGCCGGGCGACCGTGCGTCGCCTGCTCGCCGAGAGCGACTTGGCCGCGCTGGAGGAACTGATCGATCGCCTGCACGGCGTCTACGGCTTGTTCGTTTTGGATCGGGCCCGGCAGATTTGGCGGATTTTCAATGATCGCACAGGCATGTTGCGAATTTACTATAGCGACAGTGGCGTAGCGACCCGGTTTCTCCAACTCGTCCGCGCCGAAAACAAAACAGCGCGCGATGTGGATGAGCAAAGACTGCTCGAGTTCATCATTCATGGTGGCAACTTCGATCGGGAAACGCCGGTCCTGGGCATCAGACGGTTGCGACGCGAGCAGAGTCTTCGGGTCGACTATACCCAACAACCGGCCGTCACGGTCGTCCCACGGCCGGATCCGAGCGACCCGCCCTTCGAGCCCGAGGACGTCTACGCTTATTTCGACGATCTCGCATCGGCGCTCGCCGGGCAGCGGGTCAGCGTGGATGTCACCGGCGGCTTCGATTCACGGCTCATCGCCTGTCTTCTGGTGCGGCGTGAGTTGCCCTTCGATTGCGGGCTCGCCGGTATTCTGGGCTCGAGCGAGGAAACGGCGGCTAATCGTGTCGCCGCGGCGCTCGGCCGGGAAATGGTCTACCATGTCCACGATATCAGCGCGCTCGAGACGGATTTGCCCCGACTGTTCTTCGACGGCGACGGGCTGACCGAGATTCCGCGGCTGCATCGGGATCGACAGCTCTGCCTGGTCCGGCTGGCGCGTGGCACCGAGGTCATGGTCCACGGTGGCGGTGGCGAGTTCTTCCGCGATAATTTCTTTATCCAGGATTTTCCGTTCTACGATGTGCCGTCGTCCAACATCGAGCGCTTTTACGGCTTGCGGCTCATTCCGATCAGACTGCCCGACGAGCAGCTTACGCAACGGGCAATCGGCTTGAAAAAAGCGATCGGCGAGGCGGCGTTGGCGCGTCTCGAGACCTGCCGGGCGGCGACCAACACCGAGACGTACGAGCGGATCTATCGTGAGTTTCGCGCGCCGGAACTGTTCGGCACGACCTTCTCCAATTACCTGCATCTCGGCATGCAGGTCATTGCCCCGTTCCTCGAGCATCGCATGGTCCGAATCGCCATGCGCACGCCACCCTGGCAGCGCTTCTTCGCTCTTTGGCACCGCCGGATGATCACCGCGAACTGCCCGGACCTCGCGGCATTGCCGACCAACGAGGGTTATACGGCGTTGAGCCACAAGAGCCGGCTCGTCGCCGAGTTCGGCAATTATGCGCGGGTCCAGGCCGGCCGGGTCGGCCGCAAGCTCACCGAGCGCTATCTCGGCAAGAGTCTGTTTCACAAGGTCGGGGAACTCGAAGCCGATGCGCCGGGCTACCGCGATGGTTTGCGGCACTCGGTACTTCTCGCCCTTGCGGTTGATCGACTCGAGCAGCAAGGGATTCTTCGGCCAGATCTGTCTGTCGAGAGCTTGCGGAATATCCATATTGGCCGGATTATAACTATGGGTACCTTGCTGCGCTTCCTCGATGGCGAAGAAATCGAAAGCCGGCATTAAGAGCCCGTCCGAGAAGTTTGCGAATTATTTCATAATCTTGGCAGTGAGTAGATGCGAGGAGTTGGTCGGCCGTCGATGCGGCGCATCGTCGGTCGACCAACGACGAAGCAGGTGCCGCTGCCATGCTCACCTCCGGTCGGCCTACGATCGGTTCCTTGCCGGCGGTCGATCGTAAGCCGATGAAATACCGCGTAAACTTCTCGGACGGGCTCTGAGGACCGACAAACATGAGTCCCGTCTCTTCGTCGGATCGAGCCGACAGCCGTGATCAGCGATTCGAACGGGCCGATCGAAGCCGTCGACGTTGCGCACATGGTGTTGCCGCTCGCGCTCGCCGAAACGGCTCATGCGCGGCTGTACGGTATCGACGCTAGCGGCTTTTTTCATCGCATGCGGGATCACGGCCGGCGGCTCGACGTCTTGCCGATATTCGGGATCGCGTAAGCAGGGCCGGCTCGTTCGCGCCAGCTGTCTGGACTCCGGCGACACCTCGTGGCAAGGCTGAACATCGGTCTATGCGGTAACAGCGTTCGTCGTTTCGTCGAGCGGTGATCGCCGGCCCGGGCGGGTGCGATCCGGGCGTGCTTGAACGAGTTGGTCGATGCGAGTGGATGTAGTGCGTGGCGATGCCGATGTGCGGCGATCGGCATGGGGCAGGCGGGATGTTTTGGCCTTGCTCGCGACGTTGCCTTGCAGCGCTATCGGGGCCAGCGCCCGAGCGGCCGAGCCGCCGTTTCGTCGAACGGTCGCGGTCGATGGTGCCCGGCAACTCACGGACGCGCTCGCCGCAGCGGCGCCCGGTGACGACATCGTCCTCGCCGCCGGTACCTATGGTGGGGATTTTTTGCTGGAGCAGAGCGGACTGCCCGCGGCCCCGATCCGGGTCCGCGCCGCTGCCGCCCATCAGGCACGGCTGACCGGCCGGCTGTTCCTCGCCGGTGACCATACCGCAGCCCAGCACCTGGAGTGGCGCGGTGCGCCTATCGAAGGTGACAGCATCATCGAGGTGACCGGCCGGCATTGCCGGGTCACGCGTTGCCGGTTCGTCGATGTGGGGGTGTGGAACGGCGCCCAGCGCGGCATCGTCCGGCTCGGTTCGCCCGGCAACAGCCGCGCCGATCATGCCGAAATATCCTACAATTATTTCAAGAATTTCGCCCAGCGGGGCGTCTGCGTCAACGAGCACGACCCCGGCTCGCGTCATGCGCACATCTTCCGCAACCACTTCGATACCAATATTCTCGGCGACGGCAAGGACGGCATCGCGATCGGCATCGGCGGCGGGTCGGGCCGCCACGCCGACATGCTGCGCGAGCTGTACGCCATCGTCGAATACAATCTACTGGAGGAAATCGGTGGTGGCATGGGCAACAGCCTGCAGTCGAAATGCTCCGGCAATATCTTCCGCTTCAACACGGTCAAGAACATATCGTCGCGGATGGCGCGGATCGAGATCAGATCGGGCCGCAACTGCCAGGTGATCGGCAATGCGGTTTTCGGCACGGGTGGTCCGGTTGTCCTCGGTGATGATCATCTGGTGATCGGCAACTACAACGACGGGGCCAAGAGCGGCAATTGGACCGATATGGGGCCGATGGCCGGCATCAGTGATCTCGACGATGTCGAAAGCATGACGGCAGGGCGGCAGGCGGCCGCCCGCAACTGCCTCTTTGCCGGCAATATCGGCATCCTGCGGCTCGGCAGTGGCACCTGGGACTGGCCGGAGCCGGCGCGTGGCACGATCATCGAAGGGCACCAGGGTGAGATCGTCGAGCAGAATGCGGTCGACACGATCTACCGCGAGCCGACCTTCGAGGTGCCGCGTTACGTCGTTCTCGGTCCGGCGGATGTGGGGCCATCCGCCGTCTGAAAGGGCTTTGCCGCAACGCGTTGCAGCGTCAGGCTCTGCTCGCCGTCGGCCGTGGTGAACGCGTAGCGCAGGCGGGTCGTCGGCTGGCGGGTGTAGAGGTCGGGGAACCACTCGGCCGGCTCGGCGGTGAGCGGTACGCTGCTCGAGAGGCGGACGACCACGGGACCATTGATGATCGTGGCCGTGTCGTCGGCGAGGCTGACCCGGCAGTCGGGGTGGAGCAGCAGGCCCGCTTCGCCCGCATGGCTCGACGCACTGTCGATGCGGTCGGTGATCCTGAGCCTGCCCGGTGTGGCCTCGAACCGCCGCACGTGGCGCGGCCGGCCGGGCAACCGGTCGAACCCGTCATGGGTGCCTTCGAAAACGAGGCGGTCGGCGCTGCCCTCGTAACCGAGGGCGATCGGTCGGGCCCGCCGCCCACAGCGATGGGCACCGTAGAAGTCGCACTGCTCCGCATCGTCGATGACGAGTGTATTGTGGCTCTTGGTGCTGCGAACCTGCACCCGCTCCGGGCTCGCATTGTACTGAAAAGTTCCCTGGTCGACGATGATGCGCCTGCCGCCGACCGACCATTCGAAGCTCGAGATGTCGCCGTGCCCGTGGCCGATCAGCTCGTCCGGGCCGATCGGCCCGCAATCGACGATGAGTTGCTCGCCCGCTGCGTGCAGACCATAGAAGCCACCCGCCGGCAGGGCGAAGGCGCCGTCGCCGACGGCCGGCGCCGGCCGGCCGGCCCTGGTATGGGCCTCCAGCAGTTCGGCCGTCTTGTAGGCCATGCCGAGGCCACCGTCGTTGAAAAGCGCTACCCCGCCATCCGGGTGGGTCAGGTGCAAGGCGGCCGCGGCCATTCGGTCGAGGGCGGCGAGCAGCTTCGCCTCGAGCGGGGCGGCGAGGCAGAGGCCGGCATGACGCAGGCTGGCGATCTCCAGCAGGTCGCCGAGCACTTGGCAGTGATAGCTCGGCGAGCGCTCGTAATGGCAGCCGTCATCGAGCACCTGCCAGGCGAGCTCGCTCGCGAGCAAGGCCTCGCCGGTCCGCCGCCAGCGCTCGGCCTCCGGGCCCGCAAAGAACGACCCGGCCCAGAGCAGCGCCTTGAGATCGCGCATCAGATGGTTGCCGCGCAGATCGGTCTCGAGGTGCCGTTCCAAAAAGCGCAGCTGCTGCGCCAGGGAGGCCACGGCCGCGGCGACGAAAGCATCGGGAAGCCGCTGGCGCCGGGCGGCGATCTGCTGCATCCAGACGACCACCCGGATCGCGAGATTGTAGGACCACCAGGCGCACCGCCAGGCATTCGGGGCATCGAGCGGATTCCGCTCGATCCAGTCCGAGACGATGGCAACGAACGCCTCGTCGTCAACGGCTTCCAGGAACTCCATGAAGTGGAGGTTGATCCGCCAGCTCACCGTCTCAGGATCGCTGCCCGGCAATTGCCAGTCGATCTGCAGCGGCAGCTCCATGCTGCCCCAGGGCTGCCAGAACCGCCAACCGCCGTCCTCGCGCTCGAGCAGCATGCGCGGTGCGAAGATCGGCTGAGGCAACCTCGGGGCGAGGGCAGGGACCGGCTCGTGCGCGAGGCGACTTGCCAGCCGCGGTGCCAGTCGTCGCCGTAAGGTCAGCTCGAGCCGGCGCGCGATCTGCCGAGGCGGGATGTGCCGCAGCATGACGAACTGCCGCTCGAGTCGTCGCAGCATCGTGGTCAGGCCCCGAGCCGGCCTGCGTGCCGATCCGCGAGGTGGCCGGCGAGGCGCAAGGCCAAGGCGACCGTGGTCAGGGTCGGGTTGGCATAGCCGACGGTCGGGAAGATCTGGTTGCCGGCGAG
>JAABSG010000147.1 GCA_011390475.1 Geminicoccaceae bacterium
CAGATGATCGAGCCCACGACCACCACCACGTACATCCCGCCACCGACGGCCGCCACGATCGCCGAGAGACCATTCAGGCCGAGCATGAAGAAGGCGGCGGCCGGATAGTCGAAGGTGATCAAGGCGTCGGTGAAGGTGATGTCCCAATGCCGCCGCGAGACACCCAAGGTCCCCGCGCCCATCATGAAGAGCGCGATCCCCGCAGTGCCGGCACCGAAGACGTAAGGCTGCCACTTGGCGATCTCGGGGAAGACGATATCGCGCTGGAAGAAGATCGGGATCAGGAGGTAGGTCACCGCCATGAAGGCGAGCGTGGTGCCCGAGACCACCGTGGCGTGAAAGTGGCCCGGCACGTAGAGCGTGTTGTGCATCAGCATGTTGATCTGCTCGGTGCCGAGGATCACCCCGCTGATGCCGCCCAAGAAGCCGAACATGACGAGCGAGAGAAACATGCCGGCGAAAGCCGGATTGCCCCAAGGGGCTTCGCGCAACCAGCCGAAGATGCCCTTGGTGTGGCCGAGCCGGCGCTGGGCCGCCTCGATGGCGCCGGGCACGCTCATGCCGTGGATCATCGAGCCGAGGACCGCCAGATACATCGCGTAACTGGTGTTGAAGATCTTCCAGGTCGAGCTGATGCCGGGCTCGACCAGGAGGTGGTGGGCGGAGGCCAGCTGGAGGAAGAGGATGTAGAGCAGGAACGCCGTCCGGCTGACCTTCTCGGAGAGCGGCCTGGCGCCCAAGAGCAAGGCGGCGATCGTGTACCAGACGACGACGTGCATCGTCACGTTCACCTGCTGCGACGAGTGCCCCATGCCCCACCAGACCAGCTTGTAGGTCAAGGGGTCGATGTGGCCGATGATGCCGACCGACCAGAGCAGTGTCGGGATCAGGATGATCGCACCCGAGGCCAGGGTGAAGATCATGATGATGACGCCGGTCAGCCCGCCGAAGGTGGCGAGCGGGATCGAGCCTTCGTAAGTCTGCTCGTCCTTGGCGATGACCAGCGTGCCGAGGAAGATGAAACAGGTGATCAGCATGCCGACGGCAAAGAGGATCAGGCCGATATAGAAATGCGGCTCGGCCTGCAGCGGCGGGTAGGAGGTGAACATCACCGAGGAGCGGCCCTGCAGCACGGCGATGGTGGCGGTGAGCGCGCCGATGAGCATCAGCGCATAGGCGAGCCAGGCGATCATCGGTGTGGCGAGCCGCGAGCGCAGCACCACCGCCGAGGTGAAGTAGAAGAGCGCCACCTCGAAGAACATGATCCAAAAGAGCAGCACCGCCGCCCCGTGCGCGGTCAGCACCATGTAGAACATCTCGGCCGGCAGCAAATGCACGGCCTGCCAGCGGGTGAGCGCCACCAAAAGGCCCAGGAGCCCGCCGATGGCGAGGAAGACCACAGCCGTGATCAGGTTGACGCGGATCAACGTCTCGGCCTTGGCGTGGACCAGAAGGCCGGTATCGGCGCAGGTGCGAAAGCGCTCCTCGGCGGCTTCGCCCAATTGCCCGGGAACCGCGATGGTCGCCATTACTGCTCTCCCGCCGCTGCCCTGACGGCCGCGAGGGCCGCCGTCGCGCGATCGATGACGTTGATTCGGCCGACCATGAGGTGGTGACCGATGCCGCAGAACTCGTTGCAGACGATGCCGAACTCACCGGTCTCGTTGGGGGTGAGCGTGATCACCATCTCGATGCCGGGGTGGACCTGCAGGTTGATGTTGGTCGGCTGCAGCGAGAAGCCGTGCTGCCAGTCGAGCGAGGAGATGTGCAGCCGGTAGGTCTCGCCCTCGATCAGCTCGAGGATCGGGTACCAGTCCCAGAGCCGGGCCGCGAGGTAGACGTCGGCACCCGCCGGCGGGCGGACGATCGGTGTACCGAAGTCGTCGCTGCCGATCTGATAAGCATCGATGAAGGCCTCGGTTCGATCGGCGAAGACGTTGGGCTGGATGCGATAGGATTCGTTCGACATGTTCTGCTCGCCTGCGACGTGCCACCAGATCATGACGAAGAACATCAAGAGCCCCCAGAGAAAGGCGATCGTGATCCAGAGCGTCTCCATCCGGTGCAACGGTTCGTTCCACCACAAGCGGTTCTTCGGCGGCAGGAGCGCCATGGCCATCTCCCTCGCGTCAGGACGGGCTGAGCGGAATCTGGGCGATCTCGAGGATCCCCCAGATGAGGTAGAGAACCGTCGGCAAGGTGACGCCGAGGAAAAGCAGCAGGAACGGGTTGTCGAGCAGCCGCTGCATGAAGGGCGGTCGTTCGTAGCGATCGCCGGCAGCGGTCTTGCCCGCATCGGTCGCTGTTTCGGTTCGCTCCACCATGTCGCGGGTCTCCCCTCTCGCGCCGGCCTGTTGTGCTGGCCCGGTTGCGCTGGCCTGCCGATACGCCTGATCGAGGAAACGCTAGGCGCTCGGCGGACGGCCGTCCTTGACCGCCGTCAAGCGCCGAGGAAGGCGCGGATCAGCGCGAATGTCGGCAAGGCGAGGCCCAGGAGAAGGAAGAAGAAGAGCACCGTCCGGTTGGCGAGCGGCGCGCCACGCCTGGTTTCGATGGCGACCAGAATGCGATCGGCCGCGAGATAGAGGACGATCGCCACGGCGGTGAACAGCACGATCTCCACGCCTCGTCTCCCGCGTCGGTTGCCAGCGCCTGCGAAATGAGCTTCCATCATGCGCGTCTTCTCTGCTGCGGCCTTGACGGCGGTCAAGCGGCCGGCGGAGCGAGACCAAGGGGGGCTCATCATGGCACGACCGCTATGCCAGCCGACGCTCGGCGAGCAAGGACGACTGATCCTTCGCGGGCTCGGCGAAACCGACACCACACTCCTGGCGCGCCTGCCCATGTTCAGTGGGTTGCGCACGACGCAGGTCACCCAGTTGCTGGCGAACACCGAGGTGCATAAAACCCCGCGCCGCACGGTGCTCTTTCATCAGGGTGAGCCCGCGACGCGCTTTTATGTCATCCTCGAAGGCTGCGTCATGCTGCACCGGGTGAATGCGCACGGTCACGACAGTGTCATCAGCCTGATGAACCGGGGCGACTCCTTCGCCGAGGCCGCGATGTTCGACTGCGCGGATTTTCCGGTAACGGCGACGGTGATCGCCGACGCCCGGCTCTTGATGGTCCCGGCCCGTCCCTTCGTTCGTCAGTTGCGCGAGGATCCCCGCCTGGCGCTGAACATCCTGGCTTCGATGTCGCGCCACCTGCGCCGCCTGGTCGAGCAGATCGAGCAGCGCACGGCGACCTCCTCGACCGAGCGGCTGGCCGGTTTTCTGCTGCGCCTCTGCCCAGACGACGCGCCGAGCACCACGTTCGAGCTGCCGCTCGACAAGCAGTTGATCGCCGGCGCCTTGGGCATGCAGCCCGAAACCTTCTCGCGCTCGCTCTCGCGCTTGCGCCGGCTCGGTGTCAGCTGCAGCGGTATTCGCGTCACCATCGCCGACATCGATGCCCTCGGACAATTTTGCGCCGGCAGCCTGCCGCCGGGCCGGCAAGCGAGCCGCTAGCGGCAGAACCCCGCCGCCCTGCTCCCGTTCACCACGCCCGACACTGCGCGAAAGCGGCCTGACGGCCGCTATGGACGCTCAGGCTCTCACCATCGGCGACGCCGCCGCGGCCCTGCGCGCCACCCGCCAACGGCGGCAGCGCAGAGTTCTGGCTGCGCCCGCAACCCATCCGAGACCACGCCGCAAACCGTCAGCACGAAACCGATGACCTTGCCACCATCCAACGCGTCGAAAGGGTGAGCGAACCTGTTTATGGGCGCAATGATGGGAGCGCGAACCAATCTGAATAGCAACGAGGTGCCCGCCTGCATGTCCGGCGGGCCCGACCTCGACATCCTCTACGTCACCTCGATGGCCAAGCCGCCGTTGTCCCGCTTCCCCGGCGACGGCGTGCCGCGCGGCGCCGTCTTCGCCATCCGCGATCTGGCGGTCGTTGGCGTGCCCGAACCGAGATTCGGCGGCTGAGCGCAGCGAGGCTCGGTTCAATCGTTCGGCCACGATGGGTTCGGGGCAACAGCGTCGAACCGTCGAACGGCGCTAGAGCGTTCGAGCGTTCCACCGCGCCGCACGATGCCGGCGGCTATGGACTGCCTTGCCGCCAAACCGGCCACGGCGTATCTCCCTGCTGCCAACCACAGCCCGTGAGACTCGATGCACCGCGATGGCCGACGCCGCCTCCTTGCCGCCCTCATGCTCGTGACCCTGCTTTCTGCCTGCGGCCTCGGTGCCGCACCCCTGGCCGATCGGCTCGCGCTCGACCCCTCGACCCTGGAGCGCACCGGCCGGCCCAACGACTTTCTCGTGTGTCCGGAAGGCCTTTGTGCGGCGACGAGCGACCGGGTGGCGCCGGTCCTGCCCGTGGCCCCCGCCGACCAGCTCCGACTATGGGAGGAGGTGGTCACCTCGAGCCCCAGAGCCCGTGTGCTACAGGTCGACGAGACGGGGTTCACGATCCATGCCGAGCAGCGCACGGCACTCATGCGCTTCGTCGACACCATCGTCGTCCGGGTCGTCCCGCTCGCCGACGGGCAGAGCAGCTTTGCCGCCTACTCGCGCTCGGAGATCGGCTACAGCGACATGGGCGTCAACCAGGCCCGCCTCGAGGACTGGATCGCCCGCGTCGAGGCCGCGGCTGGCGGCGCCTGACCGGCGAGTCGCGACGGCCCATCGGATGGTCGGGGCACGAGCAGGCGGTACGTCTCGAGCACGCCTGTGCTGCAGCAGGACTGGCCGGCGCTGCCTCGGTCAGATCTCCTGGCGCACCTGCGCATAGGTCAGCGCGGCGAAGATGCCGGTCCCGCCCAGCACGTTGCCGAAGAGGGCCGGCAGGATGCCACTGACGACCGCGGAAAAAAGGCCGAGCTCACCATGCAACACGACGATGAAGAGTTCGGTCGAGCCGGCCACGACATGCGACATACCGCCTAGTCCGATGACGTAGGTCAGGATCACGATCATCATAATTTCGCCCGCGCTCTGCATGCGCGGCATTATCCAGACCAGCGCGGCAATGAGGAAGCCGGCCGGGATACCCCAGGCAAAATGCTGCAACGCTGTCGCCTCGGCGTAATGGCGCGAGACGGCGAGGATGCCCTCGAACCGGGCGTCGGGCAGGACATTGCCGTGGACGAGCACGAGCGCCGCCGCGGCGCAGCCCACGAGATTGGCGGCCAAGACGATGCCCCAGAGCCGCGCGGTCCGATTGAAGGTCGCCCGCGTCGGCGAGAGGAACAGCGGCAGGATCGGGGTGATCGTATTCTCGGTGAAGAGCTGCATCCGCCCGAGGATGACGATCAGGAAGCCTACCGTGTAGCCGAGATTGGTGATGCCCGCGGCCCAGTCTGCATCGGGCAGGATCGATACCAGTACCCCCTTGCTCAGGACCGATATGCTGATGGCCAGCCCGGCAGCAATACCGGACCACCAGAGCGCACTGAAGGGCCGCGACAGCTCGTGCTCACCCTCCCGACGAATGGTCTCGAAGATGACCGACGAAGGGATTTTCTTGTGCTCTTCCGCTTGCTTCTTCTCGTCGCGATCGAGATCGGCTTCTCGAGACATGTCGCATGATTCCTGGTTGATTGGCCCATGACCTCGCACGGGTCGGCAAGTCG
>JAABSG010000148.1 GCA_011390475.1 Geminicoccaceae bacterium
CAAGTCGTTCGTTGTCTGGCAGCACCGCTCGCCTTCGACCGGCGCACGGCCACGATGCTCGGCCTTGCGGAGATCGAGACGTTCGCCACGGCTCGCACGCGTCGCTGGACCGCCACTGCGCTTGCATCCAGTGGCGATCGGCCCCTCGGCCGTTACTGTTATGCCGTGGCAAGCCGGTTGCAAAGAGGACCGCTGCGACGATCGCCGGAGTCTGCCAGCCGAACGAGGTCTGCTGGGCGAGCGAGGAGTGCGGCCTCGCGGTGTCGTCGTCCACCCATCCGACGATGGCGCTGAGCTCCAGCGCCGCCAGGCGCTCCGCTGGCCTCCGACCCTGTCGATCGGCCGAGCAGCCCGCCGTCGTTGCCCGCGACACGTCGAGACGAACGCCCTGTTTCATCGCCTCCACCCGCCTCGCCGCGACTACGAGCTGGGTCGAGAACCCTGGCTCGAGCCTCTGATCCGGGCTCCAGTTCTGTTTGCCTGGGCCAAACCCTTGGGATCGGCGGGACCATGCCCGGCACGGTCGAGGCCACATTGCTCCACTCGGGTCTGTTACCGACGGACGGTCAGACGGTGCCCCCGAGCGGGGGGCGATACGTCCCTCGCCCTGGTCGGCCGCATCGCTGGCCGCCCCGGCGCTCGGCGGCCCTTCGTCCATCGCCTTCCGGTCACTTCATCGAGCATGCCTGGTCGATCGAGAGCATGCACCGCCCAGAAGGCCAGAGGGGGCGCGGGGGAATCATTTCCCCCGCCACTCCCCTGAAGCCGCGCCCCGCCGCGCTAGTCGGTGGGGATCGTTCGCTGCTCCGGCCGCACGTCGACCGGGATCATGATGTGGGCGTAGGGGGTGCCCGACCACATGACGTAGGCGCCGTCCGTATCCAGCGTGGTCGGCAGGCCCTCCAGGGTCGCTGGATCGGGGACGATCACCATCAGATGTGGGCCTTCGACCACCCAGTCGTTGTCCGCTGTGGGTTGGGCGGCGGCGGGATCGGTGTTGCTCGCACCGCCGTCCGGCGAGTCGCCGGCCATCATGTAGGAGATGCCGACCCTGGACGCCGTGAAGGGCTCCCCATGCATCCAAGCCTGCATCCAGTTCAGCCATTCGCCGTCCATGCACATCGGCCCGGCGATGCCTTCGGGTGCGGGAAAGCAGGTGTAGTCGCCGGATCCTTCACGCAGGATGTTGCCCGCCATGTCCGAGACGGTGGCGCTATCGCGGATGTTCGGCGGTGCGGCGCGCAGCGCATCTTCGATGAGGGCTTCCGGGGTCGGCCCATCCGCCGCCATGGCGGGGTGGGCAGCAAGGCATGCCATCGCGATGGCAGCGGCGAATGTCGGTCTGATCATCGTTCCGTTCTCCATCCTCAGAGAGAATGACACGGTGACAGGAACACCCCGGGCGGCCCATCGGTCAGATAGCGTAATCGCCGCCCCCGTGATGGCGTATGCCGAAAGCCGAGGGGGCCCGGAAGAAATCATGTCCCCCGGCTCTTGTCTGGCTTGCTTCGTCTACCCCGCCGCAAGCTCCTGGCAGAGCGCGTAGAGCCCGGCCTTCGTCTCGATGCCGATGCCCGGCACTTCCGGCAGGGCCACCCGGCCGTTCTCGATCCTGATGCCATCGGCGAAGCCGCCGAAGGGTTGGAAGATGCCGGGGTAGCTCTCGTTGCCGCCGAGATGCAGGCCGGCGGCGATGTTGAGCGACATCTGGTGGCCGCCGTGGGGGACGACGCGGCGGGTGGACCAGCCGTGCTGCTCGAGCATCTCCAGGGTGCGGATGTATTCGCAGAGGCCGTAGGAGAGGGCGCAGTCGAACTGCAGCCAGTCGCGGTCGGGGCGCAGGCCGGCGTAGCGGATCAGGTTGGTGGCGTCGATCGTGGAGAAGAGATTCTCGCCCGTGGCCATGGGCGGCGCGTAGTGCTCGGCGAGAGCGGCCTGGAGCGCGTAGTCGAGGGGATCGCCGGCTTCTTCGTACCAGAGCAGGCCATAGGGTTCGAACGCCTTCGCATAGGCGACAGCCGTTTCCAGATCGAAGCGGCCGTTGGCGTCGACGGCGACATGCGACGCCTGGCCCGCCACCCCGATCACCGCCTCGATCCGGTCCAGATCCTGGGCCAGTGTGGCGCCGCCGATCTTCAGCTTGAAGTCGACATAGCCCATGCCCTGGTAGGACTTCACTTCCTCCACCAGGCCGGGGATGCCCTTGTCGGGCTGGTAGTAGCCGCCGGCGGCATAGACCCAGACGTCGGGATCGGCGCGGCCGTCACGGTAGCGGTCGGCGAGCAGTCGCCAGAGCGGCACACCCTCGATCTTGGCGAGCGCGTCCCAGATGGCCATGTCGATGGTGCCGACGGCCACCGATCGCTCGCCATGCCCGCCCGGCTTCTCGTTGGTCATCATGGCGTCCCAGCAGCGGAACGGATCGAGCAGCCCGCTCGTGGGATCGAGCAGGCTGTCGGCCGGCGCCTCGAGGAGCCTGGGGATCATCCGCTCGCGCATGATGGCGCCGGCCGCATAGCGCCCGTTCGAGCTGAACCCGAACCCCACCACCGGCTCGCCGTCGCGCACCACGTCGGTGACGACGGCGACGAGTGAGCAGGTCATCTTGGAAAAGTCGATATAGGCGTTGGCGATCGTGGATTTGATCGGCGCTGCCGTTTCGTGGATCGCCGTGATGCGCATAGGTTGGCCCTGGTGGCTATGGCGCTGAGGGAACAGAGCAGGGCGCGTGTCGTGGCCGGCTAGGGTAGAAGCCGTCGAGGCCTGCTCATCGGGTCATGCCGCCCTAGTTCGCCTTTTTCAGGCACTCACGGATCAACATCCCTTCCAATGTGCCGACGAATTTCGTCCCCATCCAACTGGGTGTCAGTTCGTATTCGACATCGAAGGCCAAAATACCAGTGAGAAAAGCCTTTTCGTCCTTCGCCAGCTCGACCTCGGCGTGCACGCGGCCATACCAGCGTCCGAGGTGATGGCACTCTTCCACGGCCTTGGCCAGCGGACGGCGCACGATACCGATATTGATCATGCCATCGAGCGCGCCGTCGACGAAGACTTTCTTGCTGCGCGGATCCTCGATCGCGAATCTGCCGAAGAAGAAACCCCGTGACTCCTGGGGTTCCTTGATCGATCGGGCCAACCCGACATCATCGACATGACCGAATGTGGCGTGGTAGCCGGCAACCAGCGCGCCCTGCAGGTTGCGCCGGCTGAATTCGCTGTCGCATTCGTGTGATTCGAGACTGCCGCAGTCGAACGCTCCGGGAAAATGCAGATGCCCGCATTTCTCCGGCGATTCGCACAGCGTATGGACCCGGTCTTGCCGGAACTTCCCTTCGAAGTTCTTCGATACGACGTGAGTGACCAGTGGCGCGCCGAAGAACTTATGAGATTGAGTAAACTTCAGTTGTTCCTTCGCGAAACGGCCCCAATCACCAATTGCCGACGCCATCCTAGCCTCCTTCGTTTCCACAGCCTGATCTATGCTTTGGCTAGCATGAATTTTGGGCGCATACCAGCCACGAATGCCTATAGGTCGCTGACCCTGCGTGGCTGAACGCGCCCTAGGCAGCCACGAATATTGAAGCCGATGACAACGTCGAGGGGTGATCAGCTCGCAAGAGCCCGCTGCCAGTCCCCCGCATCCGGCAGCCCCTTCGCCGGGCCGATCGCGGCTACCGTGGGCTTGGGGTCCTTGAGCAGCCGTGCTGCCACCCGGGCGATGTCGTCGGCGGTCACGGCTGCATACTTCGCCGCGATTTCCGTCGGCGTCAGGTAGTCGCCGAAGCAGAGCCACTGCTTGGCCAAGTCTTCGCAGACCGAAAAGCAGCCTTCCTGGGCCATCAAGAGGCTCGCCTTGAGCTGGGCCTTGGCCCGGTTGAGCTCGGCCTCGCCGATACCGGATGCCAGATCCTGGACCTCGCCCGCGATCACCCGGATCAGTTCCGGCACGTCTTCCTCGCCGGTGCCGGCATAGATGCCGAAGAGACCGGAATCCTGGTGCAATCCGGTGAAGCTGAAGACCGAGTAGCACAAGCCCCGGTTCTCGCGGACCTCCTGGAAGAGCCTCGACGACATGCCGCCGCCCAAGGCCGTCGAGAAGACCTGAAGGGGAATGAAGTCGTCGTCCTTGTAGGACATGGCCTCGAGGCCGAGGCAGAGATGGACCTGCTCGAGCTCACGCCCCGTCAGCCACTCGCCGCCCGTGTAGTGTGAGGGCTCCGCTGGCGACCGGGGGCTCTTCGGCAAGTGCCCGAAACGCGCTCGGGCGATCTCGACGATGGCGTCGTGCTCGACCTTGCCCGAGCTCGCGACGATCAGCGCCTCGGGGCCGTAATGGGCATCGACGAACGTCCGCAACGCCTCGCGCGGCAGCTTCTCGATCACCGCCTCGGTGCCGAGGATCGAGCGGCCGATCGCCTG
>JAABSG010000149.1 GCA_011390475.1 Geminicoccaceae bacterium
CCCGAGCCCAGGCCCTTCTCAGGACCAACACGGTGAGCCAGGCGGTGGTCGATCGGCGGGCGAGCGAGGCGCGCTCGCTCGAGGCCGCCCTCAATGAAGCGCTGGCCCGCCGCCAGATGCGCCGGTTCGAGCTGGAGACCGCTCGCGCCCGGCTCATCCAGCCCGGCGACGAGCGCCGGCTGACCGTCGCCGAGGACGGCTGCTGCGTGCCGGTCACCGCCCCCGTCACGGGCGTGGTCCTGGCCGTCCTCGAGCCCAGCGAGACCGTGGTCGATGCCGGCCGCAACCTGATCGAGGTGGGCGATCCCGGGAACCTCGAGGTCGTCGTCGACGTGCTCTCAAAGGACGCCGTCCGTATCGCTCCGGGTGCCCACGCCAGCATCGAGGGCTGGGGTGGCGAGACGCTGGCGGCCACCGTCCGGCGGATCGAACCCACCGGCTTCACCAAGATCTCGGCCCTGGGCGTCGAAGAACAGCGGGTGAACATCGTCCTCGACCCGGCGTCGCCGCTGGACGCGTGGCAACGCCTCGGCCACGGCTACCGCGTCGAGGCCCGGATCACCGTCTTCGAGGCAGCAGACGCCACCAAGGTCCCGCTCTCCGCCCTCTTTCGCGACGGCGATCGTTGGGCCGTCTTCGTCCTGGCGACCGACCGGGCCCGGCTTCGCCACGTCGAGATCGGCCCCCGCGACCGCACCGCCGCCATGGTCACCAGCGGCCTCGAACCCGGCGAGCGCGTCGTCCTCTACCCCTCCGAACGCATCGACGACGGCACCCTCCTGATCGAGCGCGGCGGGCAGCGGTAACCTGCGGCGGCAATCATCTCCTGACCGTTCAACCGCCGGCCGCCCGGATCGCCCGCCAGACCTTCTCGGGCGTGGCCGGCATGTCGATGTGGGTGACGCCCAAGGGGGCCAACGCATCGAGGATGGCGTTGATGATCGTCGGCGGTGCCGCGGTGACGCCGGCTTCGCCGCAGCCCTTCGCACCCAGCGCGTTGGTGGTGGCCGGCACCGGGTGGAAGGCGAGATCGAAGTCGGGCAGGTCGTCGGCCCGGGGCATGGTGTAATCCATGAAGCTGCCGGTCACCGGCTGGCCGTCGGACCCGAAGACCGCTTCTTCGCCCAGGGCCTGGCCGATGCCCTGGACCAGCCCGCCATGCACCTGGCCTTCGACCAGGAGCGGGTTCACCATGGTGCCGAAATCGTCGACCGCGGTGTAGCGGACGAGGCGGACGACGCCGGTCTCGGGGTCGATCTCGACCTCGGCGACATGGCTGCCGTTGGGGAAGGCCGAGGGTGGGGTCTCGGCGACCAGGTCGGCGCTCAACGCTTCCGGCGACGCCTCGGCCAGGGCCATGATCCCGACCTTGCGGTCGGTGCCGGCGACGGTGAAGGTGCCGTCGGCGAAGAGGATATCGGCCTCGGCGGCCTCCAGCCGGTCGGCGGCGAGCGCCTTGCCCTGCGCGATCACCTGCTTCGCCACCGCATCGATCGCCTGGCCCGTGGCCATGATCGAGCGCGAGCCGCCGGTGCCGCCGCCGAAGAGCAATTCGTCGCTGTCGCCCTGGAGCAGGTCGATCGCCTCGAACGGCACGCCCAGACGGTCGGCCAGCACCTGGGCGAAGGGTGCCCGATGGCCCTGGCCGTAATCCAGCGTGCCGGTGACCAGCGTCACCCGGCCGTCGGCGAAGCGGACGCCACCCATCTCGCGGCCGGCCGCCGCCGTGACCTCGAGATAGGTGGTGAGCCCGATGCCGCGAAACTTGCCGCGGGCTGCGCTCGCCTGCCGCCGGGCGGCAAAGCCGGCCCAGTCGGCGCGCTCGAGGGCCTGATCGAGATGCGCCGTGAAATCGCCGGAATCGTAGGTGAGGCCGGAGGCAGCGGCAAAGGGGATGGCATCGTTCGGGATCAGGTTGAGTCGCCGGAGCGCCACCGGATCGCGGCCGGTCTCGCGGGCCGCGGCATCGACCAGGCGCTCCATGATGTAGATCGCCTCGGGTCGGCCAGCGCCGCGATAGGCGGTGGTTGGCGTCGTCGTCGTGAAGACGAGGTCGACCGTCATCGCGTAGACGGGGGTGCGATAGAGGCTGGCCAGGTTCTTCTGCAGGACCATGGTCGGCACGGCAGCGCCGAAGCCTGCGGCGTAGGCGCCGAGATTGCCCAGGCCTTCGACCTTCAAGGCGAGAAAGCGGCCGTCGCCATCCAGAGCCAGGGCCACGTCGAAGACCGAATCTCGGCCGTGATAGTCCGTCGTGAAGCATTCGCTCCGATCATTCATCCATTTGATCGGCTGGCCGAGGAGCCGGGCCGCGTGCAACAGCGGCAGATGCTCGGGGAAGACGGAGGCCTTCATCCCGAACGAGCCGCCGATATCCTCCGCCAGCACGTGGACGGCGTCGACCTCCACGCCGAGCAATGCTGCTAATTGCGCCCGGAGCCCGAACACGCCCTGGCAGCCGGTGCGCACGGTCCAGCGCTCGCCGTCGAAGGCCACGACCGCACCCCTGGGCTCCATCGGCACGACCGAGACGCGGTTGTTGGCGAGCCGGAGCCGGGTGACGTGCGCTGCCTCGGCCAAGGCCGCCTCGACCGCTGCATGGTCGCCCCAGCCCCAGCGCAAGGCGACATTGCCCGGTGCGGTGTCGTGCAGCGTCGCAGCATCCGGGGCCACCGCCGCCGCCACGTCCGGCACCGCCGGCAGGGGCTCGACCCCGACCTCGATCAGCTCCAGCGCGTCGGTTGCCTGCGCTGCCGTCTCGGCCACCACCATGGCCAGCGGCTGGCCGACATAGCGCACGCGATCCCGGGCCAGGGCTGGATGCGGCGGCACGACGAGCGGGCTGCCATCCTGTCCCTTCAGCGGCACGCTGCAGGGCAGGTCATGGTAGCCTCGGCCGTCGAGGTCGCTGGCGGTGAGCACCAGACGGACGCCCGGCAGTGCCCGCGCCGCAGCACAATCGAGCGTCTGGATCAGGGCGTGCGCATGATCGGCACGCAGGAACCGGGCCACCAGACAGCCGGGCTCGGTGACGTCGTCCGTGTAGCGGCCGCGGCCCTGGAGCAGCCGCGGGTCCTCGGTGCGCGTCACCGGCTGTCCGATACCGAATTTCGGCATGAAGGTCATGCGTCGTCCTTTCCATCCTCGCTCGATGGCGCGAACCTGGCCGCTGCGGCGCCGTTTTCCAAGGGTTGATCTGTGCCGGCGAAGCTGCTGGCGCCCGCCGGCGTTGCCGTGCAGCCGCGACACGACACGGCGGCGAGCAGCACGACTGTCGGGCGCCCGGGCCGACAGAGCCGTTCGGCGCGGCGGAGGCGTGCGCACATCCTGCGCCTGCCGCCGGAAGACCCACCAATGCCCGAGCGATCGTGGGCTCGCTGGCCGGAAGCCTGTCCGAGGTCGCGGTGAGCGACGAGGGGACGATGGTCGAATCGCTGCCTATCGGGCGCGCGGCCGAAAGCAGCCTGCAAGCAGCCGCCCTCGCGGCCGACGGCGTGCCGCGGTCCGTCGAACCTGGGCGACGCTCGTCGCGGCTGTTTCCGGGCCTCCTGCGACACGGTCGCGCCGATCCGGCGGACCGCTCACCGCCCCCTGGCATCGGCGCAAGCTCGCGCGCATGGCCCTCGTCTAAGCCGGTGCCGGTACCGGTGCCGGTACCGTGGCGCGTGGCCGACTTTTGGGCACACCGTGAGTGCCACTGCCCTGGATGATCGGGCCCATGGTCTTCGCCGGCGCGGCCAGTATCGGCGGCTTCGGCGTCGGCATTCCAATCGTGACCCGCACGGTCGGCCGGATCGCCGTTGCAGCGACCGTCGGCCTCTCCATCACCCCGCTGGCCCGCGCGGCGGTGGGCGAGCAGCTCGTCGCCAGCCTGGCCGTGGTGCTCTCGACCATCGCCCTCGGCTGCTCGCCGCTGCCGTCCTGATGCGCCTGCCCCGGATCGATCTCACCGCCGCGAGCCTCGCCAGCATTCCGGGCAGCCGCATCGAGATCGCGTCGCTCGCCGCCCGCCACGGGGTGGCACCGGGCCCGGTGGCGATGGCGCAGACGCTGCGCATCGCGCCTCGGTGCTGATCGTCCCGTCGTGGCGGGTGGTCCTCGTTGCTGGTCCGGTCGACGCAGGAGCGATCTTCGCCGCCGGTCCTGTCGACGACAGGGATGCGCTGCTGCTGCTCGCCATCGCCACGGCCGGTGGCTTCGGCTTTCGCTGGACCGGCATCGCGCGCCTGTTCTTCTCGCGGCCGCTGGGTCTCGCGGCGGGCGCCTCGGCCCTGCACCTGCCGGTCCGGATGCCACCCTGCCGGCGGCTCGCCAGCGCTCGGATCCTGCTCGGTAGCTGGCTCGGCTGCATGCTCGAACAAGCGCTGTTCATCCGGGCGCCCGACTGCTTGCCGACCGCCCTGGCTAGCGGCCGCCCTGGCTGCCGGCCGGGTCCTGGCCTCGACCGCAATCCTGCTCGTGATGTGCGCCGCCAAGGCAGTCCTGTTCAGCCACCTCACCGGCATCGATTGGCGCACCATGCTGCTGGCGACGGCCCCGGGCAGCGTCACCGAGACGGCGCTGACCGCCAAGCTGCTGCAACGAGGCGTGGTCGCGGTCACCGCCGTTCATGTCGCCCGCATCGTCGTCATCATCCCGTCAGCCTCGCTGCTGGTCCTGATCACGGCACGACTGGCCGCCAAGCTTCAGGGTGCCGAGGGTCGGGGCGCCGAGGGTCGGGGGAAGGCGGATCGACAAGCCTCGAGCCAGCCCCCCGAGCCGAAAACCTCCTGCCCGTTTTCGCTACCGCCGGTGGCATTCGCGAGGCAGCGGCCAGTGCCGACCCGAGCGCGAGCTCTTCTGCAGGCTGCCGCACCAGCGCCGAGCAAGTCCGCACAGTCGCCTGCTGTCGACCACGAGTGCTGCGGCATCGACTGGCCGAGCGGCAGGACGAAGGCACACCAACGATGCACGCTGCGCCCATGACGACGAGCACGCTCGGCGTCGCTCCATGGCCGTTCATCGCGCCGGGGCAGGCTGTCGTGGCAGAGGGGGGCGCCGTCGAGCGCAACGGGCCTGGTCGTGGTGTTGCTGCAAGAGAGCGATGCCGCTCGCCCGGGCCGACGCCAAGTCATTGATCGGCCGAGCTTCTCCAGGGGGGCTGAGCTTCTCCAGGGGATCTGACCCCCTCGGGGTCGCCGGAGCGGGTTCGGCCAGGCTGGCGGAACGGCTGGCGGACGTTGCGGCAGTGCCGGCTCGAGCAGGCCCGAGGAGGCGAAACGTCCAAGGCCTTCGCGCCGCAGCAGCTCACGGCCGCAGCGGACCACCATGTCCGAGACAGACCGCTCGCCTCGGTCGACCGACGGCTGCAACAAGATTCGAGCGGCGACGCGATGAGCGGACGCAGCGGAAGGGCTTCAGCTCGCCGAACAGGCACTCGATCTCGAGCAGCACGCTGCTGAAAAAGCCCTTGCGGTGGGCAGGTTCTGGCGGTTCGTCGGCCGCGAACGGCGGAGCCCACGAGGGGCCGCAGGACGGCCGAAGCGGCAGCCTGCTTGCCGATGTCGGCCTCGAGGCGCGGGTGCCGCGGGCGCATCCGCTGCGGGTGACCCGACAGCTCGCCGACGCTGTGCTGGCCGGCATGTCGCGTCAGTTCGCGGCCGTGTGTGGACGCCCCGGTGGATGCAAGCGAAATCTTCGCCTCGGGCGGCATGTGGTCAGGTGCTGACGTGTGTCCGGCCTGCTGATGCGGCTTCACACCCGCCGCGGGCGGTCATGGAGATGCGCGGACCAGGTCCGATACGCTTACGCGCGCTCGAGGCGCCGGCCGCTTCACCTGGTTTTCCCGATCCCGTCTCGTTGACCGTTTGCCCATACCCTTGGTTCGACCTGCTCACATCCTCGACAGCCTCGCGAACGCCGACCGACTACACGGCCAGCGCCGGAGCCCGATAAACCCCACCTTTCGCCATCAGCGCCCAGGCAATCCTGGCCATCTTGTTGGCGAGTGCTGCGGCAACCAGCATGCGCGGCTTCTTGGCCAGCATGCGCTCGAGCCAGGAACCCGCCGGCGCCCATTGTTGGCCATAGCGGGGCATCGATGCCCAGCGCACCACCGCGGTGGCGCCGATGATGAAGAGCCGACGGAGGTCACGCTGGCCCATCTTCGAGGTTTTGCCGAGCCGCGGCTTGCCACCGGTTGAATTCTGACGGGGTGTCAGCCCCATCCAGGCCGCGAAATCTCGGCCACGATCGAAGGTCTCGACCGGTGGCGCCAATGCCTCCACTGCCGTCGCGATCACCGGCCCGATACCCGGAATCGTCATCAGTCTTTTGGGCGTGTCGTCTTGGCGTGCTCGTCTTGCGATCTCTTGGTCCAGGGCCCTGATCCTGGCCGAAAGGCTGGTGATCATCTCCAGCAGGTGTTGGCAAAGCGCCCGGGTTGAATCGGGTAGACCGTTCGGCTTCTCCTCGATGATTACTTGCAGTCGGCCGATATGGGCAGGCCCTTTCGGCACGATGATACCAAATTCGGCCAAGTGACCACGCCCAAATCATCAAGGGGCGCATTGATCGTCGCCGTCCGCTGGCGAACCAGCAGATCCCGTGCCTTGAAGATCCCCATGAGGACTGGGCCGAGGCCTGTTGCGTCTCGCTCTTGACCGCCACGAAGCACATGGTCGGTCGCCCGGCCGCCTCGCAGATCGCCTCGGCATCTGCCGTGTCGTTCTTCTGTCGCTTGACGAACGGCTTGACGTAAGCTGGCGCGATCAGTCGAACCTCATGGCCGAGCCGCCTGATTTCCCGGCCCCAGTAATGGGCACTGGCACAGGCCTCCATCGCCACCACGCACGCCGGCTGCGCGGTCAGGAAATCGAGCAGCTTTTCGCGGCGAAGCTTGCGCCGAAAAAGCACTGTCCCATCAGCCGCTGCCGCGTGCAGCTGGAAGACGTGCTTGGCCAGATCGATCCCGATCATGCTGACAATTCCCACGGACGCCTCCTCTGTTGCGGTCTCTCAACACCGCCACTGTGGCACATCGATGCCGTCGAGGGGCGTCTACCCCATCGGTTACGAGCGGATTGCCGAGCCCGCGTGCGCGCAAGTGTTGAGCGACAACCACCCTGGCCGGTAGCGACAGCCATGTTGGCCGGTGGGCCCTGATGGAGGGTGGGCGTAGCCCGCCCGGAGGCAGGGCCCACCGGCTGCGCTTCCGTGGAGGGGGCAAGACTTGGGGTGCTGGCCGCTGCGGGCCGGTAGGACAGGAACTCTGTCATCGACAACGGAGATCCGTCTTGCCGGGCAACCCCGTCAACGACCAGCAAGTGAGCCTCTACATGCATGATCGCCACACCCACAGCCAACGCACCGCCGCCGCCCGGGCCGGCTTCGGCGAGCGCACCGCCCAAGGCGATGGCAGGCGGGCATCGATGCCGATCCGCGGCTGCCATCGCCTTGGGCGGGTGGTCGGGCAAGGTCGAGCGCGGCCGCGCATTGCCGAACGACTTGGCGCGGACCCGCTGACCGAGGTCTGGGAACAGGATCTGCTGCCGATCCTCGAGCGCGAGCCCGCGGTCCAGGCAGTGACGCTGTTGCGTCACCTGCAGCTGCTGCATGCCGAGCGCTTCGCCGACGACAGCGTCCGGCGCACCCCCACCTGCGATCTTGGGGAACGCCGGGTCCGCGACTGGCGGGCGCTGCATGGTGCGGCCCATTCCTGGAGCCTTGGGGACGTGATCTTCCGCCAGAGCCCCACCCATCAGGAGCTTTGGGCCCGGGCGCATGGCGCTGTCGGACTTCACCGATGCCGGCAGCCTCGGCGTGACCACCGTGCGGGGCCGTGGGGTCCCCGCACCCCACGGCGGCGCCGGCGAGGTGTTCGACCACCGGCTCTACCACTTCGTCCTCGCTTATAGCGGCTGGGAGCATGTCGGGGTCGTGCTCGGTGGCGAGAGCTTCACGGCGCTGGCCGAGAACCTGCAGAACGCGCTCTGGGGCCTGGGCGGCGTGCCGGTCGAGCACCGCACGGACAGTCTGTCAGCGGCCTACCGCAACCTCGATCCCGACGAGGCCCTGGATGTCACCCGGCGCTACGAGGCGTTCAGCGGCCACTACGGGCTCATCGCCAGCCGCAACAATCCCGGCGAGGCGCACGAGAACGGCGCGGTCGAGTCCCACAACGGCCATCTCAAGACGGCCCTCGATCAGGCGCTGATTCTGCGCGGTGGCCGCGACTTCGCCACCGTCGACGACTACCGGCGCTTCGTCGACCAGCTCGTCGGCCGCCGCAACCGGCGTCGCGAGGATCGAATCGTCGCCGAAATGGCGGCACTGCGGCCGCTGCCGGCACGGCGGACCACCGACTTCACCGAGCTTGTTGCCCGGGTCACCCGCACCGGCGGCTTCCTCGTTCACCAGGTCTTCTACAGCGCGCCGGCACGGTTGATCGGCCAACGACTGCGGGTTCACCTCTACGACGATCGTATCGAGGCATGGCTCGGTGCAACCCGCGTGCTCAGCCACCCGCGCAAACGTGGGCGCAAGGACGGTCGCCGCCTCCACGTCATCGATTATCGCCATGTCATCCACGCGCTCAGGCGCAAACCGCAGGCGCTGGCCGGCTCCATCTACCGCGACGAGCTCTTCCCCGGCACCGCCTACGCCGAAGCTTGGCGGCGGCTGTCTTCGGCACTGCCACAGAAAGATGCCTGCCGCCGCATGGTGGCCCTCCTGGCGCTGGCCCACGACGAGGCCTGCGAGACCGAGCTCGGCAAGCTCATCGACCTGGATCTCGCCGCCGACCGGCTGCCCGACGCGCGCCAGCTGCGGGGTCATCTCCAACGGCACGAACCCGAGCTGCCCGTCGACGTGCCGGTCGCGCTCACCGCGCTCGCCAGCTTCGACGGCCTCTTGGCGGCTCGGCCATGACCGCTCGTCAGGTCGACGTCCACAAGCTGCCCGCGATGCTCACCGCGCTGCGCCTGCCCAGCTTCCAGGCACACTGGCAGGACTTCGCCGAACGTGGCGACAAGGAGGGCTGGCCTGCCGCCAAGTTCCTCGCCGCACTCGCCGAATGCGAGATCGCCGAGCGCGAGACCCGGCGCATCCAGCGTCACCTCGCCGAGGCCAAGCTGCCAGGCGGCAAGACGCTGGCGACCTTCGACTTCAAGGTGCTGCCCGACCTGCCGAGGCGCCGCATCGAAGCGCTCGCCGCCGGTGACTGGATCGACAGCGGCAGCAACCTGATCGCCATCGGCAACAGCGGTGCCGGCAAAACCCACGTCCTGTGCGCCATTGGCCATGCCTTGATCGAGGCCGGCTTTCGCGTCCTCTACACCCGCACCACCGACCTCGTGCAAAAGCTCCAGGCCGCGCGCCGCGACCTCGTCCTCGAGGCCGCTCTCGCCAAGCTCGACAAGTTCCACCTCCTGATCCTCGACGACATCACCTACGCGCAAAAGGACCAGGCCGAGAGCTCCGTCCTCTTCGAGCTGATCGCCCGGCGTTACGAGCACCGCAGCCTTGCCATCGCCGCCAATCAACCATTCAGCGCTTGGGAACGCGTCTTCCCAGACAAGGCCATCACCATCGCCGCCATCGACCGCCTCGTCCATCACGCCACCATCCTCGAGATGAACACCGAAAGCTACCGACGTCGCGCCGCCGTCCGCCGCAAGGCCGACGAACCAGCAACACCGCCGACGACAACCACCGACAGCCTCACCGACAACCACGAAGGAAAAGACTGAACCAACCGAACCGCAGCGACCTCACCACCGGCCAACTTGGTTGTCGGCGCCGGTCAACAAGGTTGACGCGCTACACAAGCGATCCAGCTTCTTTGGCGAGCAGGCTAGGAGACGTGCAATCATCCAGACATGCAGTGGTGTCGCCCATCGTCGCCGAGTGAGCTCT
>JAABSG010000150.1 GCA_011390475.1 Geminicoccaceae bacterium
ATTATTGCATGCCACGCGCCGACGATTTGCCGAACTTCGACTTCTCCACGGTCGAGGTCCTCTGCAAGAACAACGCCATGGGTGTGAAGGGCTGCGGCGAGGCGGGCTCGGTGGGCTCCTGTGCCGCGATCATCAACGCCCTGGTCGATGCGCTGGAGCCCTTGGGGGTCCAGCACGTCGATATGCCGGCCACCGCCGAAAAGCTCTGGCGGCTGGTGAACGAGGCCAAGGCCGCCTGATTTAGGGGCGGAGACGAACGGAGCGGCCGCGTCCCGACCGGGGCGCGGCCGTTTGCGCATTTTGGGGTGAGAAGGCGATGAATATCGGTGACGCCGCGGCGCGCTCCGGCCTGCCCACCAAGACCATTCGCTACTACGAGGAGGTGGGGCTGGTCCGCCCGGCCAAGCGGCAGGACAACCGCTACCGCGATTACGACGAGATGGACGTGCACCGACTGCGCTTCGTCCAGCGGGCCAGGGGGCTCGGCTTTTCTGTCGAGCAATGTCGCGAGCTCTTGGCTCTCTATGACGACAAGAGCCGGGCGAGCGCCGACGTCAAGGCAATCGCCCTGCAACACATCGCCGAGATCGATCAACGCCTCATGGCCCTGGCGGACATGCGGGCGACGCTCGCGGCCTTGGCCGAAAAATGCCACGGCGACGACCGCCCATCCTGCCCGATCCTCCAGGACCTGGCGGCCGACGCCGGCTAGTGGCCAAGTCGATCGCGAGGGGTCAGATCCCTCCGAGAAACTGTTGCAGATCGAGCTCTTCGTGCCACTCGGGTGGTGCGGCGCAGCATGCGGAAAGGTCAGGCCTCTCTGGCGAACTTCTGCGAATCAAGGACTCGACACCGCCCGGGGCGCGGCCGAGGGCAGCGAGCTGCGGCGCCAATCGGCTAGTCGCCGGCGAGAAAGTCGCGGATCAACGCCAGCCGCTCGCGATGTACGCCCAAATCGCGGTCCATGAAGGGATGCGCGAAGGCCGGGCGCACCTCGACCCGCCCGCCACGCTCGCGGATAACCTCGATCAGCTCGGCCGAGTCCCCGAGCGGCACGACGTTGTCGGCCTCGCCGCCGACGAACAAAAGTCCTGACGCGTCGGCCGGCAGGGTCTCCACCGGATCGAAGCGCTCAGGGCAGCCATGCGGCGAAACGCGGGCGGGCGAGCCGTCGATGACGAAGCGCTCGGGCTGCGCGGCTGCCTGCAGATGCGGCAGCACGTTGGCGAGCACGATGCCGCCCATCGAGATGCCGTAGAAGGCGAGGGGAGCCGCACCGTCGTCAGCGAGGCGCCGGGCCAGCTCCAGATGATCGCCGATGATCGCCAGGAGCCGCGGCCGGCCGTCCGAGCCGCCGTAGCCGCGATAGTCGAAAACGACGACGTCGAGCCCGGCCTCGGCCAAGGGCGTGAAGGCCGCTAGGATCTGGTCGGCCAGCATGGCGTTGCCGCCGGCGACCAGCACGGTGCGCCGGACGAGGCCGTCCGGGTGGCGGCTGGCGAGCCGATAGCCCCTGAGCGTGCGGCCGTCGCGGGTCCGGTGCGTGACGGGCTCGACACCCGCGAGCCCCTGGACCCGCGCCGCATCGGCTCGGCCCGCGGCCCGGCTCCAACTCCAAAAGGCGAGCCGCTCGCGCAATGGACCACAAACGGTGACCTCGGGCGCTTCCGGTAGCGCCGGCTCGGCCGCGGCGCTGGCCGCGAGCAGGAGGCCCATGGTCGGGCCCATGAGGCAGCGGAGACGGCTGTGGAACCAATTGCTCATCGGCGTCAGTGTCGCATCGCCCGGGGTCGACAGACCACCCTTATCTTTGCCATAGAATGGCGAATGACCGGTCACGGCAATGCCACGAGGAAAGGGAGACCATGCCGCTCGAGAAGAAGACCATCTGGCTGCTCGTCGCCGACAGTGCCAAGGCTCGGCTGTTCGGCGTCGACCGGCGCGAGCGGCGGCTCGAGGCTCTGGGCGAGTGGCACGACGATGTCGCTAGTGGCAAGGCGCAGGACATCGACGCGGATCGACCCGGCCGCACCTTCGACAGTGCCGGTCCGGGACGCCACGCGATGGAGCCGTCGAGCTCACCCAAGGGCGTCGCCAAGTCCCGCTTCGTCGCCATGCTCGCCGACAATCTCGCGACCAAGGCCAAGACGAACGATTTCGACGAGTTGCACATGATCGCGGCGCCCCGGACCTTGGGCGAATTTCGCGAGTTCTTGGACCCCGCGGTCAAGTCGCGGCTGGTTCACGAGGAGGCCAAGGACCTGACCCAGCTCTCCAAGCCCGAGCTCGAGAAGCTGCTCGGCGGCCGCTTCTGGCCGGGCTGAGCAAATGGCAGTCCCGATCGAGTCTGTCGGCATCGTCGGTGCCGGTACCATGGGCAGCGGCATCGCCACGGCGGTGGCAGCGCACGGCCGCGCCGTGCTGCTCTTCGATCAGTCCGAGGCGCAGGTCGAAGCAGCCATCGATGCTGCGGCATCGTTCCTGGCCCGGCAGGTCGAGAAGGGCCGGATGACCAGGGCCGAGGCCGACGCCGCCCGAAACCGGGTCCGGCCGGCGGCGTCGCTTGCCGATCTGGCACCCGCCGATCTCGTGATCGAGGCCGTCTTCGAGGATTTCGACCTCAAGGCCCGGCTGTTCGAAACCCTGTCGTCCCGTCTACCGCGCGAGACACTCGTCGCGACCAACACGAGCTGTCTTCGCGTCGATGACCTCGCCGCCCATGTGACGGGTCCCGAGCGCTTCCTGGGCCTGCACTTCTTCAGCCCGGCCGCGGTCAACCCGGTGGTCGAGGTGGTCCAGGGCCGGGCCACGGATCCTGCGATCGTCGAGCGGGCCCAGGCGTTCTGCCGGACGATAGGCAAGCGGCCGATCCGCTGCCAGGACAGCTACGGCTTCGCCATCAACCGCTTCTTCTGCCCCTACACCAACGAGGCGGTGCGGTTGCTCGACGAGGGCTCGGCCGACGCGGCCACCATCGACCGGGCGGCCGAAGCGGCCTTTGGTGTCGCCATGGGGCCGTTCGCCGTGCAGAACATCATCAAGCCCAGGATCAACCTGCACGCCATCCAGAATTTGGCCCCGCTCGGCGCCTTCTATGCACCGGCGGCGGGGCTCGTGGCCCAGGGCGAGACCGACCGTCCCTGGGCGATCGTGGGCGAAGCGCCGCCGGTCGAGGCGGTGCCGCCGCACCTCGTCGATCGGCTGAGGGGAGCCGTCTTCATCGCCGTGCTCGAACTGCTCGACGAAGCGGTTGCGACGGCAGCCGACATCGACGACGGCGCGCGTCTGGCGCTCCGCTTCGCGCGGCCTCCATGCGCGCTCATGGACGAACTGGGAGCAGCCCGAGTGGCGGCGCTCGTCCAGCCTTTGCTGGCCCGTCACGATCGGCCGGCACCCGGCACCCTGACGGAAGTGGGCAAGCTGCTGGCCTGAGATCCGATCACTCGGCAGGTGCGCCGGAACGTCGCAAGTTTTCTTGTGCACTGCAGCACGAAACCCCTTGCGTGCGTAGCGGGCAATGCTACTTATTGTGCACCGCAACATTTTCCCGGGAGGGTCTCATGTCCACCAAGTCCAACACTCCGGCGATGCCCAAGGTCGATTTCGACGCGATGATTTCGCTGCACAAGTCGAACCTCGAGACCGTCGTCGCCGCGCAGAAGATCATGTTCGATCTCGCCCAGACCATGGCCAAGCGCCAGAGCGAGATGATGAAGGACATGTTCGCCCGCAGCGAGTCGATGATGAAGGGCTTCGACGGCAAGAAGCAGCCGCAGCACTACATGGACGACGCCAAGGCGGCCATGGAGAAGGCGATTGCCGAGGCCAAGGAGACCATGGATCTGGGCATGAAGGCACAGACCGAGGTCGTCGACCTCTTCGTCAAGCGCGCGACCGCCAACTTCGACGAGGCCAAGTCGATCGCCGCTTGAGCGATTGCTCGATTTGCTGACGCGGGTGCTGCCGGTCGCAAATGTCCGGCACATCGGCGTTCGTGAGACGGCTCCCGGCCATTCGCCGGGGGCCGTTTTCGTGTTCGGCAAACCGGTTTGACCGCCTGCCGACGTTCGATGCTTGCCTTGTGCGCGAAGCGGGGCAGGATGGGGGCCCAACTGGAGCGGACCTGTCCATGTCGAATGTCGTCGACCGTCACCTGAACCGACCGAGCGCCCGCGAAGACCTCGAGCACGCCAAGGAAGTGCCGCCGACGCCGCAGAGCAAGGCGTCGAGCTATCTCTTGGCGTTCGCCGACCCCGAGTTCCTGTTGCGCGACGAGCTGCGGCCGGTCCGCTTGCAGCTCGAGCTCCTCAAGCCCGAGCTCGAGCTGCAGGAGATGGCGATCGAATCGACCGTCGTCGTCTACGGCAGCGCGCGGATCGACGACCCCGAGACCGCAGCGCAGTTGCTCGCCGAGGCCGAGGCCGATGTGGCCACGGCACCCGACGATCCGGCCAAGGCCGAGGCGGTCGCGCGCTGCCGGCGGGCGGTCGAGCGCTCGCACTACTATACCGAGGCGCGCCGCTTCGGCGAGATCGTCTCCAGGACCACCCAGGTCGGGCCGACCCGCCGCTTCGTCATCGTCACCGGCGGCGGGCCCGGCATCATGGAGGCCGCCAACCGCGGCGCGGCCGAGGTCGGGTCGGTCTCGATCGGCCTCAACATCACCCTGCCGCATGAGCAGGCGCCGAACCGCTACGTCACACCCGAACTCTCCTTCCAGTTCCACTATTTCGCCCTTCGGAAAATGCACTTCTTGATGCGCGCGCGCGCGCTGGTCGTCTTTCCGGGCGGGTTCGGCACGCTCGACGAGCTCTTCGAATCCTTGTGCCTGATCCAGACGCAGAAGGTGCGCAAGATCCCCGTGCTGTTGTTCGATCGAGCCTACTGGTCGCGGATCATCGATTTCGATGCCCTCCTGGAAGAGGAGGTGATCAGCCCGCACGATCTCGAGCTCTTTCACTACGTCGAGACGGCCGAAGAAGCCTGGACCTTCATTCGCCGACATTACGGCCTCGCCGAGGACACGGTGCTGGCGGCCGAGTCGTGACGACGCCCGCTCGATCGAAAGACCGCTGGGCCCCCGTTTCGCTCGCCTTTCACGGGGCGGCGTCGACCGTCACCGGCTCCTGTTTTCTCCTGGAGACGGCAAAGGGTCGTCTCCTGGTCGATTGCGGCCTTTTTCAGGGCACCAAGACCGTCCGTGAGTTGAATTACAAGGATTTCCCCTTCGATCCGCAGTCGATCGACGCCCTCCTCTTGACCCACGCCCACATCGACCATAGCGGGCTCGTCGCCAAGCTGACCAAGCACGGTTTTTCCGGCCCGATCATCGCGACCGAGCCTACCGCCGACCTTCTGGCCTTCATGCTGCCGGACAGTGGCTACATCCAGGAGACAGAGGTCGAACGGCTGAACCGGCGCAACCGGCAGCGCGGCCGCGACAAAGTCGAGCCGATCTACACCAAGGCGGATGCCGAGGCGGCCCTCGAGCAGGTCCGGACCTGCGCCTACGACGAGTGGCTGGAGCCCATGGCCGGGATACGCGCCCGCTACTGGAATGCCGGCCACATTTTGGGCTCGGCCTCGATCGAGCTCGAGGTCGAGACCGACGGCGAGCGGCCGCTGCGCCTCCTCTTTTCGGGCGATATCGGCCCGGACGAGAAAACCTTCCACCGCACGCCGGAGGCCCCGAGCGATCTCGACTATCTGATCGTCGAGAGCACGTACGGCAATCGCGACCGAGCCGAAGTCACGCTCGAGCAGCGCCGGCAGAAGCTCGCCGAAGAGGTGAAGGCCGCCCTCGCAGCCGGCGGCAATCTCTTGATCCCGGCCTTTGCCGTCGAGCGCACCCAGGAGCTTCTCTACGCCCTCTCGCGGCTGATCCAGGACGGCGACATTCCCGAGGTCCCGGTTTTCATCGACAGTCCGCTCGCCATCAACGTCACCCGCACCTTCGCCGCCCACTTCGCCGAGCTGCACGAGGTCGAGGGCGGCGAGACCCTCTTCGACGCCCCCTGGATGCGCTTCACCGAGAGCGTCGAGGAGAGCAAGGCGATCAACCAGGTCAAGGGCGGCGCCATCATCATGGCGGCGTCGGGGATGTGCGATGCCGGGCGCATCCGCCATCACTTGAAGCAGCATCTCTGGCGGCGCGACGCCACCGTCCTCTTCGTCGGCTATCAGGCGCCGGGTTCGCTCGGCCAGATCATCCAGTCCGGCACCGAACGGGTGCGCATCCACGGCGAGGAGATCGCGGTCAAGGCCCGCATCCGCTCGATCGAGAGTTTCTCCGCCCATGCCGACCAGGGCGAGCTCGTCGCCTGGGTGAAGGCCAGGCTGCCGGTCCAGAACACCATCTTCATGACCCACGGCGAGCCCGACGCCATGGCGACATTCCGCGAGAAGCTGGCCCTGGCCGGCTGCGATCCCGCGCACATCCTGGCCCCCGCCCTCGATGATCGTTTCGATCTGGAGGTTTCGGCGGCACCCTTGCGCCATGCCGAAGCCAAACGGCTGAGCGAGGCCGCCACGACAGCTCCGTTCGACTGGCACAACGCCTATGCGCGGCTGCTGCTCGACATGGGCGAAAAGCTCAAGGCCATGGACGACGATCGGGCGCGGGCCGAGCTTCTGGCCAAGCTGCAAGGAACCCTTCGCGACTGAAGCCGCCGAGCCTGCTGCTGTTCGGCTGCTTGCCAAGCAGCCCGGACCGGCGCTACGCCCGAGCGACAGAATACGCCGAACGAGGGAGGCGACAACATGCCGAAGGCCTATGCCAGCACGGTGCTCCACGCACCGGCTAGTGACGTCTGGGCGGTGATCCGCGATTTCAACGCCCTGCCGGCCTGGCATCCGGGCGTCAAGGACAGCGAGATCGAGGACGGCAGGGCGGCTGATCAGGTGGGCGCCGTGCGCAGCTTTCATCTCCAGGACGGGGCCCATCTGCGCGAACGGCTCTTGGCCTTTTCCGATCCCGATATGGCCATGACCTACAATTTCGAGAAGACCCCGTTCGACGTGCAAAATTATCGGGCCACCCTGCGCCTGACGCCGGTTACCGACGGCGATCGTTGCTTCGCCGAATGGTGGACCACCTTCGATTGTGACGTGGCGAAGATCGACGAATGGATCGAAACCTTCGCCGGTGCCGTCTTCAAGGGCGGGCTCGATGCCCTGAAGGCCCGCTTCGGCGGCTGAGTGTTGCTAGAATTGGCTTTTGCTTTGCCCCGACGGTGCCTATCCTCGGGGTAATGACATGACGGGTCGAGACGATGGCCGATCCGCAATAAGGACAGGGGGCTTTCGACCATGCTGCTCGGGCTGGATCCGTTGTTGTCGGGCGATCTCTTGAAGATCCTGCGCGATATGGGCCACGGCGACACGATCTGCATCGCCGACTGCAACTTCCCGGCGCACGAGATCGCCAGACGCGCCGCCGTGCCGTGTGTCTCACTCGCCTGCGACACGCCCCGGGCCGCCCGCGCCATCCTCTCGGTCATGCCGCTCGACAGCTTCATCGACCACCCGGTCAGGCGCATGGAGGACGGCAACGCGCCGAGCGAGCCGACCGAGGCGCACAAGGACTTTCAGGCCGTGGTCCACCGCAGTGCCGGCGAGCGCTGGCAGATGGGCTCGATTGAACGTTTCGCCTTCTACGAGGAGGCGGCGACGTGCGCGGCCATCGTCGCCACGCTCGATCGCCGCGGCTATGCCTGCTTCATTCTGACCAAGGGTGTCATCGGCGCCGACGACAAGGTCGTCTGACACGCCAACAACAGGGGAAGACCGTCGATGCGCAGAACCTCGATCGGCAGCTGGGCCTACAATGTCGGGCCATACGGCGAGCACCCGATCCCCTTCGATACCGTGCTCGAGAAGCTGGCCGAACTCAAGTTCGACGGCGTCGAGCTCGGCGGCTTCAACGGCTACCCGAACCCACAGAATCATCCGACGAAAGACGACCGTGAGGCCTTGAAGAAGAAGGTAGCAGGGCACGGCCTGGCCTTCTCCGGCTTTGCCCAGGACCTCTGGAGCGAGCATCTGCTCGATACCGACGATCCCACCCACTACATCGACAGCTTCAAGGCCAACGCCCAGTTCGCGGTCGATCTCGGCATCGCGGGCATCCGCGTCGACACCGTCCAGCCGCCGACCATCCACGCCACCGCCGACTACGCCATGCTGCTCCAGCGCCTGACCTCTGTCTGGGACCGCTGCATCCGCTATGCCGGCGACAAAGGCCTCTACGTCACCTGGGAATTCGAGCCCGGCTTCGCCTTCAACAAGCCCAGCGACATTCTTCGCGTGCTCGAAGCCCTGCCGCACGACAATTTCGGCGTCATGTACGACACCTGCCACGGCCAGATGGTGGCGGTGAACGGGGTGCGCCAGGAAGGCACCAAGGAGACCCTGCCGGGCGGCCAGCTCGAGCTGATCCAAAAGCTCTCCGGCCGCATCAACCACATCCATCTGATCGACAGCGACAACACCTGCCACAAGGACGCGGCCGGCGCGGACGAGACCAGCGCCCACCCGCCCTTCGGCGAAGGCGTCTTGAACTTCGACGAACTGGTTCCCGCACTCGCCAAGGAAGACATCGGTCACGACTGGTGGACGGTCGATCTCTGCTTTTGGCCCGATGCCTGGAATGCCACGGCCAAGTGCAAGGCCGCCCTCGACGAGCTGAACCGAAAATACGGCTGAAAGGGCAGGGACCATGCAGATCGGCTTCAACCTGCTGCTCTGGGCCACCCACATCACCGAGGCCGACTTCCACCTCTTCGAGACGTTGAAGAAGGTCGGCTATGACGGGGTCGAGGTGCCGCTCTTCGAGGGTGAGAAGGCCCATTATGAAAAGCTCGGCCGGGCGTTGCAGGACAACGGCCTCGGCGCCACCACCGTCACCGTGATGCCCGATACCGCGCACGACATCACCCGCGCCGATCCCGACGAGCGTCAGGGCGGGGCGGACCATCTCCGCTGGGCCATCGACAACACTGCTGCCTTGGGCGGTACGCTCCTGGCCGGCCCGATTCACCAGGCCTTGGGCCACTTCACCGGCCAGGGCCGCACGGCCGACGAATGGGAGCGCGCCGTCGAGGTGATGCGCTCGGTCGCCGACTATGCGGCCGATGCCGGCATCCAGCTGTCCGTCGAGCCTCTGAACCGCTTCGAGTGCTATTTCCTCAACACCGTCAGGGACTCGGCCGATTTCGTCCAGGTCGTGGGCAAGCCCAATGTCGGCCTGCTCTACGACACCTTCCACGCCAATATCGAGGAGAAGCATCCGGTAGGTGCTCTGAAGGAGAACCTGCGCTGGATCAACCACGTCCACATCTCCGCCAATGATCGCGGCACGCCCGGCAAGGACCACATCCCCTGGGCCGCCACCTTCGCGGTGCTGAAGGACAACGGCTACGACGGTTGGCTCACCATCGAGGCCTTCAGCACCGGCTTGCCGGACCTCGCCGCCGCCACTCGCGTCTGGCGCGACTTTTTCCCCAACCGCGAGGAAGTCTACAGCTTCGGCTACGACTTCATTCGCAAAGGCTGGGACAACAGCTGAAATCTCTCGGAGATCCGACCCATGCCCATCGCCACCATCCAGGGCCCCGCCATCTTCCTGGCCCAGTTCGCCGGCGACAAGCCGCCGTTCGACAGCCTCGACTCGATCGCCCGATGGGCAGCGTCGCTCGGCTATCAGGGCATCCAGATCCCCTCATGGGACGGTCGCCTGTTCGACCTGAAGAAAGCCGCCGAAAGCCAGACCTACTGCGACGAGGTCAAAGGCATCTGCGCATCCCACGGCCTCACCAT
>JAABSG010000151.1 GCA_011390475.1 Geminicoccaceae bacterium
CCGGTATCGACCCCGGCTGCGGCCAGATCTCGGACGACCCGCTCGGCTGCGAGGTCGTCGCCCAGCCGGCTCGCGAGTAGGGCCTCGCCGCCCAGCCGGACGATCGCGATCGCCGCATTGGCCGCGATTCCCCCCACCACCTCGGCCCGCCCGGTCGCATAGTACTTGCCGCCCGCCGTCGGCAGGGCAGGCAGCCTGAGCATCGTGTCGAGGACCGTGATCCCGAGCGTGAGCACCCGCGCCATCGGGACTTCTCCATGCTGGAACGGGCCGCAAAACGCCGCCCGTCAGGCGGCCGATAGCACGGCCGGACGTCGCCGACCACGGCGCCGGATCGAGCGCTGTTGGCGCAAGCGGCGATAGGGAGTGAGCTCGCCGTTGCGCGCTACGCCACGAGCTATGCGTACCATGGGCCGATGTCGAGGGTGGAACGCTTGAAGAACATTGGCGCTTCGAGTATCCAAATGCGGCGCTGAAGGCGTCGGGATGACGGGCAGGATGTCGGATTGTCCGGCCACTGCCTCGGCGGCTGCCCGAGCGTGCCATGCCGGGGCGGAGAGCAATGCGCCGTCGGAGTGGGTGATTGTTCTCCCCAGTGCTGCGGAGGTGGAGTGGCACTCGCAACCGATTCTCTTTTGGCGACGAACCGCCAGTCAGCGACGCTGAGACTGCCGGTTGCGGATCTGGTCGTCATTTTCGGCGTCTTGATTTTCGGCACCAATGTGCTGGAGGTGACCCTGCGTGGCGGCTCGATGGAGCAGTTCATCGGGTTCGTCTACATGGGATGCTATGCGGCGGGCCTGATCCTCGCGGTGATGAGCGGCGCCGTACCCAAGGCGCTGTTGCGCAATCCGCTGCTCACCGTTCTCCTCCTGGTGCCACTGGCTTCGATGCTCTGGTCGGTCGATCGCGACATGACCCAGTTTCGCACGCTCATGCTGATGGGCACCAGTCTCTTCGGTCTGTTCATCGGCTGGCACTACGACCGCGCCAAGCTGGTTCGGCTGCTGGCGATCGGCGTCAGCCTGAACGTCTTGTTGAGTGCGGCGCTGATCGTCGCCGTACCGTCGATCGGCATCGATCAGACCGGGGCATGGGCCGGCACCTGGGTCGGCGCCTTCATGCACAAGAACGGGCTGGGCGCTGCGGCCGGCATCGCCATGCTCGTTCTCTTCTACGGCATCGCGACCTCCACGGGCATCTTGCGGCTGGGCTTCATCCTCGCCTTCGCCTTGGCCGGTGTGCTGCTCGTCGGCTCCAAGTCCGCGACCTCGCTGGTCGTCGCCATTATCGGCCTGCTGCTCGCCTTCGGCTTTCAGTTCTGGCGACGCGCCCCCGGGCTCACGCTGGCAACGCTGGTGGCCAGCGTGGTCTTCCTGCCGATTCTGGCCGCCCTGCTGGCCCAAAAGGACATGCTCGTGCTCCTGCTCGACACCCTCGAGAAGGACATGACCGTCCACGGTCGCACCGACATCTGGCGGCTCGTCTGGCCCTATATCATGGACCGGTTCTGGCTGGGTTACGGCTACGGCTCGTTCTGGCAGCCCGGCTTTCCCTGGTTCAGCCAGCTCCAGGCCCGGCTGCATTACACCCCGTTCTACTCGCACAACGGCATCGTCGAGCTTTGGATCGCCGGTGGTGCCTTGGCCGTCGGTCTGGCCATCGCCGTCTTTCTCGGGACCCTGGTCAAGGCCGCGATACTCGGGCTGCGCGAGACGGCGAGCCCCGAGGCCGCCTTCGCCTTCGTCTTTCTCTTGTGCTTTGCCTTGCGCAACATCACCGAGTCGTCGCTGCTCCAGGCCAACGACTTTCTCTGGCTGCTCTTCGTAGCCCTGGTCGTCTCGACCTCGAAATCCGTGCTCTTCAGCCTGCGAGCGAGCGACGAGGTGGACGATGCCGCCGCCTGAGCCCGTGTTTCCGCCGCCCGCGCGCCCCGCCATCGGGGTGTCGCGTGGGCCTTTCGCGTCCACGCCATTTTTTGCAGGTCAGCTGATGGTTTGTCGAAACGTCGCCGAAAGTCCGTCGCCCCAACGGCGGGGTCGCTCATGATCAAGACCGCTGGCATCTATTTCGCGGCCCGCGTGCTGGCCGCCGTCTGCGGGCTCCTGGCCGTCGCCGTCTACACGCGCCTCGCAACGCCCGAGGTCTACGGTGTCTTCACCCTGGTCATGGGTGCCGGCTTCACGATCTTTGCGGTCTGCTTCCACTGGATCCAGAGTGCGCTCTTGCGCTTCTTGCCGGCGGAGGACGGAGACCGGCCGGTGGCATTGGGTGCCTCGTTGGCCGGTTTTGCAATCGTCACCCTGCTGCTCGCAGTGGCGGCCGCCGTCGCCATGGTGCTCGACCTCGTCCCGGTCTCGACCGAGCTGATGCTGTTTGCCGTTGCCATGGCGATCACCTATGCCGCGCTCGAGATTTCGCTCGCGGTGGTCCATGCTCGCCAACGACCGACGACCTACGCGCTGATGCTGGCGGCCAGGGCCGCCGGCAGCGTGGTTCTGGGGTCACTCTTCTTGCTGGCCGGCTACGGCGCACCCGGCTTGCTGTTCGGTGTCCTGATCGCGCATGCCCTGCCTGCCCTCTACATGGCGTGGCAGTGGCGTCATCGCCTCGTCGTGCAGCGCTTCGAACTGGACGCGGTCAAGCGGATGGCGGCGTTCGGTCTGCCGCTCGGCGTGGTCGGCATGGCGGCCGCGGTCATCGGTATCTCGGATCGCTATCTCTTGGCGCTGTTGATCGGCGTCGACGCAGCAGGGACCTACGCCGCGCCCTACGATCTGGCGCAGCGGAGCCTGCAGATCGTCATGCTCTCCGCTTTTCTCGCCATCTCGCCGACGATCTTTCGCAGCTTCGAACTGAACGATCACAGCCAGTTTCGGGCCAATCTACTGCAGCAGGCGCGGTTGATTCTCGTCACCGCGTTGCCGATCGCGACCATCATGGCGGCCACGGCGCCCTTGATCGGGCGCCTCTTGTTCGGTCCCGAGTTCCGCGACGCTGCGGCAGTATTGATCCCCTGGATCATCGCTGCGACCCTCGTCCAAGGCATCACGTCCTACTACTATTCCTACTGCTTCACCCTCGCCAAGCGGACGATCGCCAATGCGGTCATCGTCAGCGCCGCGGCGGCTCTGAACATCGTCTTGAACCTGCTGCTCATCCCGCTCTACGGCGCGCTCGGCGCGGCCCTGGCCACGCTCGCCAGCTTCGCGTTCGTGCTGGCGGTGACCCTGGTCGCGACACGCTACTGGCTAGCCTTGCCGTGGCCGACCGTCGACATGCTGAAGATCGTGGGCGTTTGCGTTGTCAGCGCGCCGTTCTTGGGCTTCGCCGCGCGGACCGAAGACCTGCTGCTCGCGATCGTTCTGACCGGTGCCGCGACGTGCCTGCTCGGCGCCCTGCTGCTTGCGATCGACGCCGCCGGTAGCCGAACGCTCGCAGGCGGCCTCGTTGCCGACATCAGACGCCGCATGACTGGACGATTGGTGCCACAGCCATGAGCCTTGCCGTTCTCGATCAGCCGATTGCCGAGACCGCCACGCGGAGCACCGAAGGCGCCGCCGAGCCGAGCCTGGGCAAGCCACGGCCGGATGAATCGGGACTGGATGCGCCGAGACCGGGAAAGCCGCGATTGCGGGTCGCGATCGCCGCGCCCACGGTCGACCGTCCCGACGGGCTGCGGCGCCTGCTCGATGGCCTCGCCAAGCTGACCTTCGTGCGCGTCCCGGAGCCCGAAATTACGGTGGTCATCATCGACAACGGTCCGACCCCTGCAGCGGCGCCCATCGTCGATGCCTATCGACCGCTGCTGCGCTGGCCGATCGTCTACCACCACGAGCCCAGGCGCGGTCTCGTGCACGCCCGCAACGCCCAACTGGAGACAGCACCGGTCACGGCCGACTGGCTCGCCATGATCGACGACGACGAGGTGCCGGTGCCGGAATGGCTCGATTCGTTGCTGGCGGTGGCCGAGACACACGACGCCGACTTCGTCGCCGGCCCCGTCGTGCCCGCGTTCGTCGAGGCGCCACCGAAATGGGCGGGACCGAGCCGCTTCTTCGAAGCCGGACCCTATAGCGATGGTGCCCCGATCACCTACCTCTACACCGGCAACGCCCTGGTCTCGCTGAAGGCGGTTCGCGCCGCTGGCTGGCGCTTCGAGATGGCCTTCAACCACTCGGGCGGCGAGGACGAGCATTTTTTCGCTCGCGCGCTGGAGACCGGGCTCAAGGCCGTAACCGCGGCCGATGCGACGGTCATCGAGACGATTCCACCGAGTCGAACGACGACAGGCTGGGTCATGCGTCGCTATTTTCGCATGGGAACCACGGTCGCCGCGATCGACCGTATGCGCGATCCGTCCTTGAGCAAAGCGGTACGCCGCGGCGCCCTCGGTTGCGCCAGAATGCTCGTCGGCCTGCTGACGATGGCCAGTGCCGTCACCAGGGGTGAACTCGCTCTCGTCAAGGGTATGAGCGATCTGGCGAGAGGCGCAGGCTCGCTTGCCGGTCTCGTCGGCGTTCGCTACAGCGAATACCGGCCGGGCACAACAACCAGCGAAACATAACAGGTCGGCGACCGAGTCGAGGACACGGCCGGGCCTTCAACGCGAGGTAGCCCCGACCGCCGTTCACGGCGAAAAGAAAGTGCCCGAGTCGACACTGCAGCCCGACGCGCACGCGGCCAGGTGGGTAACGAAAATGCTTTTCTCATGCATGTCCTGCCCATCCCGGCAATTTGGAAGTACTGCTGGCGAGTGGCCACCTGCCAGCGGTAGAAGAGGACGGGCCAGAGAAGTACTGGCAGTGATATATCGAAATAGGAAGGACGACCGATAAGCAACTCTCAGGCCGCCCCGTGCCCGATGCCGTGACAGGTGATCGGCGGGGTTAGACCGCGTGCTGGATGAGTCTTGCGAAGCCGTGGCTGATGGCTCTGGCCTTCCTGCGGTTGAAGCGGAAGACGAACGCGCCGAGCTAGCGCTGCAGGTGCTCGGGCCGAAGGGCGCCATGGTGGGTGCCCAGAAACCAGCGTTTGGCGAGGCTGAAGACGAGATGGGTGGCGGGCAGGCGCGAGCTGGCGTCGCCCCATCGATCGTCAGCAGGCGACCGATCCGATCTGCGAAGCAGCGCGGCCAGCAGGCCGCGAAGGGGGGCGGAGAGGTCGATCGCTTCGTGCGCATAACCCCCGGCGGTGAGACCGCGATAGCCGGCCCAACCGTCGGTGTTCACGGTGAGCGGCTTGGCGGTGTCGGCGTCGATGAAGCCCTCGAGGCTCTCGGCCGAAGCGTCCGGGAGCGCTGCAGTCGTAGCCGGCCGAGCGGGCGTTTTCTGCCCCCCTCGCCTGGATTTGGGCCTGGCTTGGCCTCGACCGCACCCACGACCACGGTCTTGCCGTCGGCGCCATCGAAGGCCAGGAGGCCTTCGATCCGATCCCTGGAGGGGACGCGGTCAGTGGACCGCGGAGGGCCCGGATTTGCCCGGCCTGGCGCCGCCGACCAGGGTTTCGTCGACCTCGACCCGCTGCTGCAGGGGCTCGCGATCCGGCCTGATCATCGCCCGGCGAAACTCGTGCAGCCAACTCCAGGCGGTCGGATAGCTGCCGAAGCCCAGCTGCCGCTGCAACGCCATGGCCGAGATGCCGCCCTTGCTGGCGGTGACCAGGTCGATGGCGAGAAACCACTCGGCGAGCCCGGCCTCGGTCTGCCCGAAGATCGTTCCAGCCACGATCGAGTGCTGCTTGCCGCACGAGCGGCACTTCCCGATCAGCCGCTTGTTGTGGGTCCAGGCCTCGCCATGCCCGCAGCCGGCGCAACCAAACCCCTCCGACCACCGCGCCCGGACCGGACAGGCCCGACATTGTGCGTCGGTGCCGAAGCGCTCGGCAAACGCCGGAAGTGTCCGCGGCAGGTCCTGCAACAACTCGCCCGACATCAGGCTCTCCGCCCCTCGTTCGTGGCCTGTTCACTCCAGGCGGGCGGAGTGGCGGAGGCAAGCGGCCTGAGAGTTGCGGAGCGGTAGTTTGCGCCCAACCGAATCGCGGCCGGCTGCCGGCATGCCCATCGAAGCCCGGCACGCGTTCGGCTGGGCGAAAGATAAGGGCAGATGTCTATGCAAATCAGCTCATCGAGGCGATCGCCGACGTGATTTCCCGAACATGCCGAGGGCGCGCGGGAGACGTCGTTTTCTCCGCACCGTCGTTCCCCTCACACGTCCAAGTTCACCACTTTGAGCGCATTCTCTTGAATGAAGTCGCGGCGCGGTTCGACGACGTCGCCCATGAGGGTGGTGAAGATTTCGTCGGCTTCGTCGGCGTGGTCGACCCTGACCTGGTAGAGGGAGCGGATGGTAGGGTCGAGGGTGGTTTCCCAGAGCTGCTCCGGGTTCATTTCGCCCAGGCCCTTGTAGCGTTGGATGCCGAGGCCCTTGCGGCCGAGCGCCAGGATCACCTCGGTGAGGTCGAGCGGACCGTTGATCGCGCGACTTTCGTCCTTTTTCTCCAACCGGCCGGCCTTGGCGAAGAAGGGGCCCATGCGAGCGAGGGCGTCGGCGAGGCGCTTGGCTTCGGGGCTGCGCGTGATGCCCGGGTCGAGCTTGTGGCGTTCCCGTCTCTCGCCCTTCATGTGGTAGAAGACGAGGTCGCCGTCGTCGCCGAGATGCGCCTGCCAGGCGCCGCGGCTGGTGGCGGTGAGCCTCGCTGCGACCCGCTGGGCCAGGGCCAGGGTCTCGGTGGGGTCGCTGAAGGCACCCTCGAGCAGGCCGCCCTCGAGCGCCAGGCTCTCGATCAGCTCGATCGGGTGGCGGCGCTTGAAGTTCATCAGGATGGCGGTTGCGGCCTGCGCCCCTTCGACCACGGCTTCGAGCGCCTCGCCCTCGACCACCCGCTCGCCGCCGTTCTCGGCATCGCCGATGACGAGCCGCGTGTCCTCGAGGCCGGTGGCGACGAGATGCGCCTCGAGCGCGTCGTCGTCCTTGAGATAACGTTCGGATTTGCCGCGCTTGACCTTGTAGAGCGGCGGCTGGGCGATGAAGAGGTGGCCGGCCTCGATCAGCTCCGGCAGATGCCGGTAGAAGAAGGTCAAGAGCAGGGTTCGGATGTGCGAGCCGTCGACGTCGGCATCGGTCATGATGATGATGCGATGATAGCGCAGCTTGGCGATGTCGAAATCGTCGCGGATGCCGGTGCCCAGCGCCGTGATCAGCGTGCCGATCTCCTGGCTGCCCAGCACCTTGTCGATCCGCGCCCGCTCGACGTTGAGGATCTTGCCTCTGAGCGGCAGGATCGCCTGAAAGCTCCGGTCGCGGCCCTGCTTGGCGGAGCCGCCGGCCGAATCGCCCTCGACGAGGAAGAGCTCGGCCTTGGCCGGGTCCCGTTCCTGGCAGTCGGCGAGCTTGCCCGGCAGGTTGGCGATGTCGAGCGCCCCCTTGCGGCGGGTCAGCTCGCGGGCCTTCCTGGCGGCCTCGCGGGCGGTCGCGGCCTCGACGACCTTGGTCATGATGATCTTGGCTTCGGCCGGGTGCTCCTCGAACCAGCGCGACAGGCCTTCGTTGACCAGACTCTGGACGATGGGCGTGACCTCGGAGCTGACCAGCTTGTCCTTGGTCTGCGAGGAAAATTTCGGGTCCGGCATCTTGATCGCCAGCACGCAGGTCAGCCCCTCGCGCATGTCCTCGCCGGTGAGCTGCACCTTGTCGCGCTTGATGATGCCGGTGTCCTCGGCATACTTGTTGATGGTCCGGGTCAGCGCCGTGCGGAAGCCCGCCAGATGCGTGCCGCCGTCGCGCTGCGGGATGTTGTTGGTGAAGCAGAGGCAGGTCTCGTGATAGCCGTCGTTCCACTGCATGGCGCATTGCACGGTCATCGGCCCGCGCTCGGCCGAGGTCACGATGGCGGGCTTGTGGATCGGCGTCTTGGTGCGGTCGAGATAGGCGACGAACGCTTCGAGCCCTCCCTCGTAGAAGAGTTCCTCCTCGATCAGCGTGTCGCCGCGCTTGTCACGCAGCACGATTCGCACCCCGGAATTGAGAAAGGCGAGCTCTCTCAGTCGGTGCTCGAGAGTGGCGAACGAGAACTCCGTCTTGGTGAAGACGCTCACCGCCGGCATGAAGGTGAGCTCGGTGCCGCGCTTGCCGTTCTGCGGCCCGCGCTTGACCAGGGGCCCCGCCGGCTCGCCGCCGTTCTCGAAGCGGATATAGTGCTCGCCGTCGTCCCGCCAGATGACGAGGTCGAGCCAGTCGGAAAGGGCGTTGACCACCGAGACGCCGACGCCGTGCAGTCCGCCCGAGACCTTGTAGCTGTTCTGGTTGAACTTGCCGCCGGCGTGCAGCACGGTCATGATGACTTGCGCCGCCGAGACACCCTCGCCCTCGTGCATGTCGACGGGGATGCCGCGGCCGTTGTCGGTGACGGTGCAGGAGCCGTCGGCGTTCAAGGTCACCTCGACCCGGTCGGCATAGCCGGCCAGGACCTCGTCGATGCTGTTGTCGACAACCTCGAAGACCATGTGGTGCAGGCCCGAGCCGTCGTCGGTGTCGCCGATATACATGCCCGGGCGGAGGCGGACAGCCTCGAGGCCCTCGAGCACGCGGATCGAGGTCGAATCGTAGATCGGCTCGCCCGGGGCAATGATCGGCGCCCCGTCGGTCGGGGTTTGCTCTGGCGTGTCACTCATGATCGAGAATCGTTCCCTGGTCGACATGTAGGAAGTGGGCGCGGCCTTCGAGGGCCGCGAAGAGACGGCGTTCGGTGCCGGTCAGAAAGACCTGGCCGCCCATGGCCGCGAGCCGCTCGGCGAGGCCGTCGCGGCGGCTGGGGTCGAGATGCGCCATGGTCTCGTCGAGCAGCAGGATCGGCAGATCACCGTGGACGCGTTGGCGCAGCCGGGCTTCGGCGAGGATGATGGCGATCAGCATCGCCTTCTGCCGGCCGGTCGAGACGCGGGGTGCGGCCTCACCCGTCGCGAGGTCGATGGCGGCGAGATCGCTGCGATGCGGGCCGACCGCGGCCCCGCCGGTCTCGGCATCCTGGCTGCGGCTGGCCTCGAGGCCGTGCAAGAGGCGCTCCTCGGCATCGATCGCGGCCCCGCTGGCGAGCCAGCCTTCGACCGCCCCTTCGAGGTCGAGGCGCATGCTCGGCAGGGTCGGGTCGGGCTCGGCCAAAAGTGTGTCGAGCCCCGATACCAGTTCCATCCGGCCGGCGGCCACGGCGACGCCCGCACCCGCCATGCGCTCCTCGAGCACCCGGAGCCAGGCTGGATCGCGAGGGCCTTGGCGCAGCAGCAGCGAGCGCTCGCGCATCGCGCGCTCGAAGATCGCGGTCTGCCGCGCATGGTCGGGATAGACGGCGAGCACCAGGCGATCGAGGAAGCGGCGGCGCTCGCTCGCGGCATCGAGGAAGAGCCGGTCCATCGCCGGTGTGAGCCAGGCGATGGCGAGCAGCTCGGCCAGAGGTGCGAGGCCGCGCCGGCTTTCGCCCATGACCTCGAGCCAGCGTCGCTCGGCCGCCGGATCGCGGCCGGTGGCGAGATCGACCGGCCCGTCGGCGGTGCCGATCGCAGCCTCGATGCGAAACGGCCGCATTCGCTCGGCATCACGGTCGAGGCTTTCGAGCCTGGCCCTTCTCAGGCCGCGGCCGGGGGCGAGAAGCGACAGGGCTTCCAAGAGGTTGGTCTTGCCGGCCCCGTTCGGTCCGTAGAGAACGATCGGGGCTGGGTCGTCGGCGAGTTGCAGATCGATGTCGGCGAAATTCCTGAACGCCTGCAGGCGCAGCCGGCGCACCAGCGGCTGGCCGCCGGCGGCGGTCGGAGTGCGCT
>JAABSG010000152.1 GCA_011390475.1 Geminicoccaceae bacterium
CTCTCCAGCACCGCCAGCGTCCGCGCCAGGACCGACTTGCCCCCGGCGCGGAGGGTTGCGAGATCGAGGCTCGGGCCTGCCCGCTGCGTCACGCGTTGCGCAAGGCCGCCTGGGCAGCGGCCAGCCGGGCGATCGGCACGCGATAGGGCGAACAGGAGACGTAGTCGAGGCCCTGGCGGTGGCAGAAATCGATCGACGCCGGATCGCCGCCATGCTCGCCGCAGATCCCGAGCTTGATCCCGGGCCGTCCCTCCCGGCCGCGCATCGTGGCGATCTCGACCAGCTCGCCGACCCCGTATTGATCGAGCGAGCGGAACGGGTCGGAAGCGAAAATCTCCTCGGCGAGGTAGGTGTCGAGGAAGCTGCCGGCGTCGTCGCGGCTGAGGCCGAGGGTCATCTGGGTGAGGTCGTTGGTGCCGAAGCTGAAGAATTGCGCGTGCTCGGCGATCTCCTTGGCGCGCAACGCGGCGCGTGGCAGCTCGATCATCGTGCCGATCTCGTAGTGCAGCTCCTGGCCACGCTCGGCGGTGACCGCCGCGGCCACGGCATCGATCCGCTTCTTGATGATCGCCAGCTCCTTGGCGCTGCAGACCAGCGGGATCATCACCTCCGGCGTCACGGTCTCGCCCGACTTCTCGAAGACGACGAGGGCGGCTTCGAAGATCGCCCGCGCCTGCATCTCGTAGATTTCGGGATAGAGAATACCGAGACGACAGCCGCGCAGGCCCAGCATCGGGTTGGCCTCGCGGAGCTCGGCGACCCGCCGGCGCACCAGCTTGACGTCGACCCCGGTGGCCGCGGCCACCGCCTCGTCCTCGGCGGCACCGTGCGGCAGGAACTCGTGCAGCGGCGGGTCGAGGAGGCGGATGGTGACCGGCAGACCCTTCATGATCTCGAAGAGTTCGACGAAATCGTCCCGCTGGAAGGGGGCGATCTTGGCCAGGGCCTTCTTCCGGCCGTCGGCGTCCTGGCTCAAGATCATCTCGCGCATGGCGAGGATGCGATCGTCCTGGAAGAACATGTGCTCGGTGCGGCAGAGCCCGATGCCTTCGGCGCCGAAGCCGACGGCCGTGTTCGCGTCGAGCGGCGTTTCGGCGTTGGTTCTGACCTTCAACCGGCGCTTCTTGTCGGCCCAGGTCATGAGTGTGGCGAAATCGCCCGAAAGCTCGGGATCGACGGTCGGCACCTGGCCCAGCATGACCACCCCTGCCCCACCATCGATGGTCAGCCAGTCACCTTCCCGGAGCGTCCGCCCGCGCACGGTGACCGTCCGGTCGGCATAGGAGATCAAGAGCTCGCCGATACCACAAATGCAGGCCTTGCCCATGCCACGGGCGACGACGGCGGCATGGCTGGTCATCCCGCCCCGCGAGGTCAAGATGCCCTTGGCCGCATGCATGCCGTGAATATCGTCCGGCGAGGTCTCGATCCTGACCAGGATGACGTCCTCGCCGGCTTGCGTCGCTTTGAGGGCATCATCGGCGAAAAAGACGATCTTGCCCGAGGCGGCCCCCGGCGAGGCCGGCAGGCCCTTGGCCACCACCTCGGCATCGGCCGCGGGGTCGAGGGTCGGATGCAAGAGCTGGTCGAGGGAGGACGGATCGACGCGCAGAATCGCCTCGTCCTCGGTGATCAGCCCCTCGGCCGCCATGTCGACCGCGATCTTCAAGGCAGCCGGCGCCGTCCGCTTGCCGGTGCGCGTCTGCAGCACGTAGAGCTTGCCCTGCTGGATCGTGAACTCGATGTCCTGCATTTCGCGGTAGTGGGCCTCGAGCTTGTCGAAGACCTCCACGAGCTCGCCGTAGGAGTGCGGCTGGACAGTCTCCATCGCCGCCTCCGGGTCGCCGCTGCCGTTCTCGGCCATGGCCCGGCTCAAGGGCTGCGGCGTGCGGATGCCGGCCACCACGTCCTCGCCCTGGGCGTTGACCAGAAACTCGCCGTAGACTGTCTTCTCGCCGGTCGAAGGATTGCGGGTGAAGGCCACACCGGTCGCACAGTCGTCGCCCATATTGCCGAAAACCATGGCCTGGACGTTGACCGCCGTCCCCATGGCAGCCGGGATATCGTGCAGTCGCCGATAGGTCACCGCACGCGGCACGTGCCACGAGCTGAAGACGGCACCGATGGCCCCCCAGAGCTGCTCCTTGGGGTCCTCCGGGAAGGGCTGGCCGGTTTCGCGACGGACGGTGGCCTTGTAGTTCTCGACCAGTTTTTTCAGGGCCAGCGCGTCGAGCTCGTTGTCGAAGCGGCAGCCGACCTCGGCCTTGGCCTCCTCGAGCGCCTCCTCGAAGAGGTAGTGGTCGATGCCCATGACCACGTCGCCGTACATCTGGATGAACCGTCGGTAGCTGTCATAGGCGAACCGCTCGTCACGGGCCGCCTCGGCCAGGCCCAGCACCGTCCGGTCGTTCAGGCCGAGGTTCAACACGGTGTCCATCATGCCGGGCATCGAGAGTGGCGCACCGGAGCGGACCGAGCAGAGCAGCGGCTTGGTCGGATCGCCGAAGCGCATGCCGACCTCGGCCTCGATCCTGGCCAAGGCCGCATCGACCTCGGCCGCGAGCTCGCCCGGATACTGCCGCTCGTTGGCGTAGAAAAAGGTGCAGACCTCGGTCGTGATGGTGAAGCCCGGCGGCACCGGCAAGCCGAGCGACGACATCTCGGCGAGGTTGGCCCCCTTGCCGCCCAAGAGCGCCTTCATGGAGGCTGCCCCATCGGCCTCGCCGCCGCCGAACCCGTAGACCCATTTGGTCATGCCAGCTCTACTCCCGGTGCCATCGTCAGCCCCGCTCACGCCTTGGGCGCATCCTCGATCACCGAGAAATCGGCGATCGCATCAACATCCTCGCGCAAAAGGGTTAAAACTTTGAGTCGGTTCGCGCGAATGGCCGCATCGTCGACATTGACGAGCACGGCATCGAAAAAACTATCCACCACTGGCCGCAGCGCCGCAAGTGCCGCCATGGCCGCAGCGAAGTCTTCGGCCAGCAGATAGCCGCGCAGGGCCTCCCGAACAGCATCGAGGCCCGCCACCAGATCGCGCTCGGCGGGCTCGACCAAGAGGGCCGGATCGACGGCACCGCTGAAAACGGCGGCGTCCTTCTTCTCCTCGATCCGCACGATATTGGCGGCCCGGCGATAGGCGGCCAGGAGGTTGGCGCCGTCGGCCGTCGCGAGAAAATCCTGCAGCGCCTGAACCCGAGCCAGGACCCGTACCAGATCGCCGTCCGGCCGCCCGGCGAACACCGCCTCGATCAGATCGTGGCGAATGCCGCGCGCCTTGGCCTGAACCTTCAGCCGGTCGACGAAGAAGGCCTGCAGTTCGCCCGCCAAGGTCGGGGCATCGACGTCGCGAAACCGGGCACCATGCGCCGCGAGCGCCGTCTCGACCAGGGGCCCGAGATCGAGCCTGAGCCCGTTCTCGGTGACCAGGCGAATGACCCCGAGGGCCGCACGGCGGAGCGCGAACGGGTCTTTCGAGCCCGTGGGCCTGATGCCGGCGGCGAAAAAGCCGGTGAGCACATCGAGCTTGTCGGCCATCGCTACCGCGACCGAGGTGGGTGCGGTCGGGCAGGCATCGGCCGGGCCCAAGGGCCGGTAATGCTCGGCGATCGCCAGCGCCACGGGCTCCGGCTCGCCCTGGGCCCTGGCATAGTGACTGCCCATGATCCCCTGCACTTCCGGGAACTCGCCGACCATGCCCGACACCAGATCGGCCTTGGCGAGCCGGGCGGCGCGCTCGACCACCAGCCGATCGGCCGAGGCGATACGTTCGGCGATCGATACCGCCAGGGTCTCGAGCCGCTCCACCTTCTCGCGCATCGTGCCGAGCTCGGCATGAAAGACCATGGCATCGAGCTTCGGCAGGAACGCCTCGAGCGGGGTTTTCCGGTCCTGATCCCAGAAGAACTTCGCATCCCAGAGCCGGGCGCGGAGCACCCGCTCGTTGCCGGCCGTGATCGCCGCCCCGCCGTCCGGTGCCTCGATATTGGCAACCGTGATGAAGAAGGGTGCCAGCCGGCCGGCGCTGTCCTCGAGCGCCAGGTATTTCTGGTTGGCCCGCATCGTGGTCACCAGGACCTCGGGCGGGATCGTCATGAAGGCCTCGTCGATGCGCCCCAAGAGCGGCGCCGGCCATTCGACCAGACCTGCCAGTTCGCCCATCAGCGCCGGGTCTTCGCGCAACCGACACCCCACCGATTCGGCCAGCTCGCGCGCCCGGCCCTCGATCGACCGGCGCCGCGCATCCGCCGACAACACGACATGCGCCGTCGCCAGCTTCTCCTGGTAGTCGGCGAAGTCCGCCACATCGATGGCCGCCGGCGCCATGAACCGATGCCCGAAGGTTCGCCTGCCGGTCTCGATCCCGGCGAAGGCGAACGGCACCACGTCGCCGTCGAAGAGACAGAGGATCGCCTGCAGGGGGCGCACCCAACGAGCCTCGCCAGCGCCCCAGCGCATCGATTTGGGCCAGGGGAAATGGGCCAGGATGTCGGGGATGGCCTCCGCCACGACATCGACGGTCGAGCGGCCCCGTTGCATGAAGCTGGCGGTCAAGAAGCGGCCCTTCTTGTCCTCGATCTCGCCGAGTTCGTAGTCGGCCGTGCCCAGGCTCTGCAGGAACCCGGCCCGCGCCTTCTCCGGCGCATCGACACGCGGGCCGCGTCGCTCGATCGTCTGATCGGGCGAGCCCGAAGCGATGCCGTCCAGGGTAAAGACGAGGCGCCTGGGCGTCACGTGCACGGCCGAGCCACCGGTCACCTCGATGCCCGCGGCTTTCAGCTTGGCCTGCACCGCGAGATCGAGCACCAGTGCGGCTGCCGGCTGCATGCCGGCCGGGATTTCCTCCGAGAACAACTCGAGCAGCAACTCAGCCATGGGCGCTGCTCCCGAGCCAGGCCTCGGCGCAGGCCTTGGCCAGTGCGCGCACTCGACCGATATAGGCCTGCCGCTCGGTCACGCTGATCACGCCCCGGGCGTCCAGGAGATTGAAGGTGTGGCTCGCCTTCAAGCACTGGTCGTAGGCCGGCAGGGCCAGCCCGCGCTCGAGGATACGGGCGCACTCGGCCTCGGCATCGGCAAAATGACGAAACAACGCCTCGGTATCGGCGATCTCGAAATTGAAGGCGGAATATTCCCGTTCGGCGCGCAGGAACACGTCACCGTAGCTGACCCCGGCGCCGTTGAAATCGAGATCGTAGACGTTCTCGACGCCCTGGACGTACATCGCCAGCCGCTCGAGGCCGTAGGTCAATTCACCCGAAACCGGCCGGCAGTCGATCCCGCCTACCTGCTGAAAATAGGTGAACTGGCTGACCTCCATCCCGTCGCACCAGACCTCCCAGCCCAGCCCCCAGGCCCCCAGGGTCGGGCTCTCCCAGTCGTCCTCGACGAAGCGGAGATCGTGCAGCCGGGGGTCGATCCCGAGCGCGTAGAGGCTCTCGAGGTAGAGCTCCTGCAGGTTCGCGGGCGACGGCTTGAGGATCACCTGGAACTGGTAATAGTGCTGCAGCCGGTTGGGGTTCTCGCCGTAGCGCCCGTCGGTCGGCCGCCTGGACGGCTGGACATAGGCCGCCTTCCAGGGCTCTGGGCCCAAGGCGCGCAGCGTGGTCGCCGGGTGAAACGTGCCCGCCCCCACCTCCATGTCGTAGGGCTGCAAGAGGAGACAGCCCTTGCCGCCCCAATAGGTCTGGAGCCGGAGGATCAGCTCCTGAAAACTCGGTGCGGTCACGTCGATGAAAAACCCGGTCGAAATTGCTGCGGTGCCGTACTTAGGCGGGGCGGCCGGCACCGGTCAAGCGATCGCCCGGGGCGGGACACCGCAGGGCTAGTGACCTGACGCGGAACTGCGTGCTAAAGCCCTCACCATCGACACGGGGTCAACCGACGGTCGCGGGCATGCGGCGAAGGCAGGGAGCGAGGTTTGAACGATCGGGAACAGTTGCCGACATGACCGCCGAGGCCGACACCCAGCCCCGCATCGCCGACGAGATCCTGAAGACCACCTGCTACATGTGCGCCTGCCGCTGCGGCATCCGGGTGCACATGCTCGACGGCCGGATTCGCTACATCGACGGCAATCCCGACCATCCGGTGAACCGTGGCGTGCTCTGTGCCAAGGGCTCGGCCGGGATCATGCACCATCTCTCGCCCGCGCGGCTGACCAAGCCCTTGAAGCGCGTCGGCGAGCGCGGCGCCGGCGAGTTCCAGGAGATCGAGTGGGACGAGGCGATGGCCTTGGCCACCGATTGGCTGGCCGAGATCCGCAAGACCGATCCCCGCAAGCTCGCCTTCTTCACCGGCCGCGACCAGAGCCAGGGCCTGACCGGCTTCTGGGCCAGCCAGTTCGGCACCTGCAACTACGCCGCTCACGGCGGCTTCTGCTCGGTCAACATGGCCGCCGGCGGACTCTACAGCATCGGCGGCAGCTTCTGGGAATTCGGCGAGCCCGATTTCGAGCATGCCCGCTACTTCCTCCTCTTCGGCGTCGCCGAGGACCACGACAGCAATCCCTTGAAGCTGGGCCTGGCCGAACTGAAGAAGCGCGGGGCGAAGATCGTCTCGGTCAACCCGATCCGCACCGGTTATTCCGCCATCGCCGACGAGTGGATCGGCATTCGCCCGGGCACCGATGGGCTCTTCGTCATGAGCCTGCTCCACGAGCTCTTGAATGCCGGGAAGATCGACCTCGACTACCTCGGCCGCTGGACCAACGCCGCCTCGCTCGTGATCGACGCCCCGAATGATCCCGACGACGGCCTGATCGCCCGCGACGGTGAAGGCCGGCCGCTCGTCGGCACCCGCAATGGCGTCGTGCCGACCGGCCCGAATGTAAAGCCGGCCTTCAAGGGCCGCTTCACCCTCGCTGACGGCCGCAGCGCCGTCCCGGTCCTCGAACTCCTCGCTCGCCGTTACACCGGCCCCGATTACGCGCCCGATGCCGTGGCCGAGACCTGCGGCATCCCAGCCGCCACCATTCGCCGGATCGCGGCCGAACTGGCAGCGGCCGCCTTCGACGAGCCCGTCGTCATCGACCAGCCCTGGACCGACGTCCACGGCGTCCGCCACGAGCAGATGATCGGCCGGCCTGTCGCCATGCACGCGATGCGCGGCATCTCGGCCCATTCCAACGGCTTTCACACCTGCCGCGCCATCCACCTCCTGCAAATGCTGCTCGGCACCATCGACACCCCCGGCGGCTTTCGCTTCAAGACACCGTTCCCGAGGCCCATCCCGCCGGGCCCCCAGCCCGCCGGCCGGCCGGACCAGATCGCGGCCGGGATGCCGATGGCGGGCCCACCGCTGGGCTTTCCCCGTGGTCCCGAGGACTTGATCCTGGAGGACGACGGCTCACCCAGAAGGATCGACAAGGCCTTCTCCTGGGACGCCCCCTTGGCGCTGCACGGCATGATGCACAGCGTCATCGGCAACGCCTTCCGCGGCGATCCCTACGAGGTCGACGTGCTCTTCATGTACATGGCGAACATGGCCTGGAACTCGGCCATGAACTCGACCGAGACGGCCGCGATGCTGACCGCCAAGAAGCCCGACGGCTCTTACGTCATCCCCAAGTTCATCTATTCGGACGCCTTCTATGCCGAGACCGTGGCCTATGCCGACCTGATCCTGCCCGACACCACCTACCTCGAGCGGCACGACTGCATCTCGCTGCTCGACCGCCCGATCGGCTCGGCCGACGCCGTCGCCGATTCCATCCGCCAGCCCGTGGTCCAGCCCGATCGCGACGTTCGCCCGTTCCAGGACGTGCTGATCGACCTCGGCGCCAGGCTCGGCCTGCCGGCCTTCATCGATGACGACGGCGCCCCTCGCTTCCCGGGCGGCTATCCCGACTACATGGTCAACCACGAAAGGAAGCCCGGTGTCGGCCCCCTGGCCGGCTGGCGCGGCAAGGACGGTGAGCGCCACGGCGTCGGGCCGGTCAATCCCGACCAGTTGAACCGCTACATCGCCAATGGCTGCTTCTTCTCCCACCCGATCCCCGAAGAGGCCCGCTACTTCAAGCACGTGAACGCGGCCTATCTCGCCTTCGCCAAGGAGATGGGCCTGATCGAGGCACCCAACCCGATCATCCTCCAACTCTACAGCGAGCCCCTCCAGCGCTTCCGCCTCGCCGCCCGGGGCCACGGCAAGACGCAACCGCCCGACGACAAACGAGGGCGCATTGCAACATACTTCGACCCGCTGCCGATCTGGTATCCGCCGTTCGACGAGGCCGCCGCGGCAGCCGCCGCCTTCCCGCTGCATGCGGTGACGCAACGGCCGATGTTCATGTATCACAGCTGGGGCGGCCACAACCCGTGGCTGCGGCAGATCCTGAGCCGAAACGCCCTCTACATGCATCACGCGACGGCAGCGGCGCTCGGCATCCAGGAGGGCGACCGGGTCGCCATCACCAGCCGCCACGGCCGCGTCGTCGGCCGCGCCAAGCTGATGGCCGGCGTCCATCCCTCGACCGTCTGGACCTGGAACGCCATCGGCAAGCGCCGGGGCTCCTGGGGCCTCGAAGGCAACATCCCCGAGGCCGAGGAGGGCTTCTTGCTCAATCCCTTGATCGACGACCTCCTGCCGGCCCGAGACGGCGGCTACCGCTACGCCAATGCCGACCCGGTGACCGGCCAGGCCGCCTGGTACGACCTGCGGGTCAAGGTCGAAAAGCTGCCCGAGGACCATCGCGAGAACCCGCCCCCCGGCATCCGCCGCCAGCCGAACGCCACCAAGCCACCGAAAGTCGTCGCCTACGCGGTCAAGGCCGGCCGATGACCGAGCTGCCCAAGCACCCGAGCGCAAAAAGGCTCGGCCTGGTCATCGACCTCGACACCTGCGTCGGCTGTCAGGCCTGCGTCGTCCACTGCAAGGAGTGGAACACCTCGTCCACCGCCTCGCCTTTGGCCGACACCGACCCTTATGGCCAGGAGCCCTCCGGCGCCTGGCTCAACCGCGTCCACGGCTTCGAGGTCGAGGACGCCGATACCGGCGGCTGCGGCCGCACCGTCCACTTCCCGCGTTCCTGCCTGCATTGCGAGAACGCCGCCTGCGTCACCGTCTGCCCCACCGGCGCCTCCTACAAGCGTGCCGAGGACGGCATCGTCCTGGTCGACGAGGCCAAGTGCATCGGCTGCGGCCTCTGCGCCTGGGCCTGCCCCTACGGCGCCCGGGAGATGGATGGCGTCGCCAAGGTGATGAAGAAGTGCACGCTCTGCATCGACCGCATCTACAACGAGCACCTGCCGGTGGAGGAGCGCGAGCCCGCCTGCGTCAGGACGTGCCCGGCCAAGGCCCGCCATTTCGGCGATCTCGGCGATCCGGACAGCGCCGTCTCGACGCTCGTCGCCGAGCGCGCGGGCGTGGCCCTCATGCCCGAGCTCGGCTACGCCCCGACCAACCGCTATCTGCCACCCCGCCAGCGCCCCGCCGGCACCGCCGCCGATGCCACCCCCGCTACCGGGCCCAGAGCCGCCCTGGAGCCCGCCCCCGGCGGCTTTCTCGGCTGGCTCGACCGCGTCCTCACCGACTGATTTTTGGCCACTCGCTTTGCACCCCGCACCCTCGATCGTCTTCTTCACCACGGCCTCCGGCGCCGGCTACGGCCTTTTGGTCTTCGCCGCCCTCGCCGGCCTCCTGGGCGTCGTCCCGGTCACGACTGCCAGCGGCTTCGCCCTTCTCGGCCCGGCCCTCGCCCTGGTGACCCTGGGCCTCCTTTCCTCCACCCTCCACCTCGGCCACCCCGAGCGCGCCTGGCGGGCGATCAGCCAATGGCGCTCGTCCTGGCTCTCCCGCGAGG
>JAABSG010000153.1 GCA_011390475.1 Geminicoccaceae bacterium
GGCAACGCGGGTGTCGGGCGCCAATGCTACCAGCCGCCCGACGGTCGCCCGCGCTTCCTCCATCCGGCCCAGCCTGACCAGGCAAAGCGCCAGGGTGGTGAGCCCGGGCGCGAACCCCGGATTGGCCTCTAGGCCGCGGCGAACGCACGCCAGGGCGGCCTCGTTCTGGTCCGCCGCCAGCTTCGCCACGGCCAAGGTGCATTCGGGAATATGGCGCAGCGGGTCGAAGGGGCTGAGGCGGAGCGACCGTTCCGCGTGACGCTCGGCGGCCTCGGGGCGGCCGCCCAGCATCTCGAGCAGGGCGCCGACAGTATGGCCGATGGCCGAGCTCGGGGTTTGCGCCAAGGCCCGCTCGACCATCACCAATGCTCGATCCCGGCTGCCACCCAGCGCAGCCAAGGCCATGGCCGCGAAGGCCAGCGCCGTGGCGTCGTCGGTCCGCGCGGCCGCGACCGCCTCGGCGTGGGCGAGGGCCGTCTCCCGGTCGGCCGCTGCCCGGCCACCCCAAAGGTAACGCTGTTGCAGACAAAAGGCTGCGACGCCATGCGCTTCGGCATAAGCCGGGTCCAGGGCGAGTGCCGCGTCGAGCAACACCAGCCCGGCCGACCGTCCCGCCGGGGTAAAGGTGTAGGACTGTTCGAGCGCCCGCAGATAGAGGTCGTAGGCATCGAGATTGCCCGGGCGCTTGCGCTTGGCCCGTTCGATCTCGGCCCGCCGCACCGACGGCTCGATCGCGGCGACCACGCCGGCGGTGATCTGGTCCTGCAGGTCGAACACGTCGTCGAGCGCGCCATCGAACCTGTCGGCCCAGAGATGGCTGCCCGTCTCGGCCGCGATGAGCTGCGCCGTTATCCGCACCTTGCCACCGGCCTTGCGGACGCTGCCCTCCACCACATAGCGGACATTGAGCTCTCGGCCGACTTGCCGCACATCGGGCGACTTGCCCTTGTAGGCGAAGGTCGAGTTGCGGGCGATCACCAGGAGCCAGCCGATCCGCGCCAGACCGGTGATGATCTCCTCGACCATGCCGTCGGCGAAATAATCCTGGTCTGCATCACCACTCATATTGGCGAACGGCAGCACGGCGATCGACGGCTTGTCCTGAACGGCCGGCGGCCCGGCCGGAACCGCGGCCGTCGCGGCTGCAGCACCGGCCCAGCGCCAAACCCGCACCGGCCGGTCGATATTCTTGAGCGCTCGCTCGCCCAGATCCTCGAAGACGAGATCGAGGCGGTCGCGAACCTGCTCGTGAACCGACGCGGCGATGCAGATGCCGCCGGGCTCGGCCAGCCCCTCGAGCCGGGCCGCGACATTGACCCCGTCGCCCTGCAGGTCGAGGCCGTCGACGATCACGTCGCCGAGATTGACCCCGATGCGAAGGTCGAGCCGCTGGCCGCTGCTGTCGTCGCGCGCGGCCAGCGCCGCCTGAATCTCGACCGCACTGCGCACCGCATCGACCACACTCTTGAACTCGGCGAGCAGCCCGTCGCCCATCAGCTTGAAGACCCGCCCATCGTGCCGAACGATCGCGGGCTCGACGACGACCGCACGCAGCGTGGCGAGCGCGCTGAGCGTCGCCTCCTCGTCGGCGCGCACCAGCCGCGAGTAGCCGACCACGTCGGCCGCCAGGATCGCCGCCAGCCGCCGCACGACGCGCTCACCCGCCATGCAACTCCTCCAGCAGCGCCGCGGCCTCGATCAGGTCGGGCGTGACGAAGCCCTCGGTGAACCAGCCGTGGATCGGGGCGAGAAGATCGAACGCCCGCTGCCGTTCGCCCTGCTCGGCCCAGAGGCGGGCGAGGTCGCGGGCGGCACGCAGCTCGAGCGAGCGGGCGTCCTGCTCGCGGGCGATCGCCAAGGCCTGCTCGAGCGCCTCGGCGGCGGCGGTCGCATCGGGCCGCGGCCCGGCGAGCAGGCATTCGGCACGCTGCCGGTGCAGGTCGGCCAAGAGGTAGCGCTCGCCCGTCTGCTCGGCGAGCGTCGTGGCCTCGACCAGAACCGCCAGCCCCTCGGTGGGCTGCCCGAGCTTCAGGTGCGCCCGGGCGAGCATGGCCAGCAGATGCGGCTGCTGCATCCGGGCACCGGTCCTGGCGTAGCGGTCGATTCCGGCCAGGAGTGCGGCCATCGGCTGCTCGTCCCCGCCCTGCTCGATGCGTGCCGACGCACTGAGTATGGGGCCGAGAGCGCTCACCATCGCGAAGCCGTGCTCGTCGGCGATCCGGGTCGTGGTCTCGGCCTGCTCCAGGGTCGTCACCCAGTCGCGGCGCAAATGATGAAAGAGCGCCGACCAGTAGAGCCCGCGGGCCAGCGTGTAGGGTTGCCCGAGCTCTTCGGCCAGCGTCACCATCCGGGCGGCGACCCGAGCACCACGCTCCGGATGGCCACGCAGCCATAGGGTCCAGGCGCGATAGCCCATCACGGCGGCGGCCGGATCGATCCCGCCGAAGCGACGGCTCAGCTGACCGTGCCGCGCCGGGTCATAGCGCGCCTCGCTGCGCTCCATGAACCGTTCGCCGTCGGCGAGTCGGCCTCGATAGAAGGTCGAGAGACCGACGGCAGCTTCGGACTCGATCGAGAGCGCGTCGTCGGTGCCGGCCTCGGCGAGCGCCAGGCACTCGCGGGCCAGCTCCTCGGCCGGCGCATGCTCGGCTCGGGTCATGCGAACCAGCCAGGTTTGCCAGAGCACGGGAAACAGCGCCGCATCGTCCCCATCCTGGATGCAGAGCTCGCGTGCTCGGGCGAGCGTCGGCGCCACCTCCGGGGCGGCGTAGCCCTTGCCGGCCATCAGGGCGGGCGCCAGCGCCGACAGCAGGCCCAGCTCCGACTTGCGACGCTCGGTGGTATCCTCGAGCATCCCGATCAATCCGAGGCCGTTCGTCAGGTGGCTGATCGCCTCGGCAATCGCCGAACGTGCGATTGCCTGCCCGCCTGCCAGCTGCCAATAGCCGAGCGCCCGCTCGCCGAGCCCGGCGGCCTCGGCATGCAGCGCCAGGAGCTCCGCTGCCGCACCAATACCCTCCAGCGCCTCGAGGATGCGTCGGTGGATCGCTTGGCGGCGGCTCTTGAGCAGGCTCTCGTAGGCAGCATCCCGGACCAGCGCGTGCTTGAAGGTGTAGTGGGCGTCGGGTGGCGCGCCGCGGCGGAAGACCAGCTCCGCGGTGCCGAGCTTGTCGAGGGCGGCGGCGAGTTCGGCCGGCGGCCGGTCGGCGACCGCGGCCAGCAGCGCATGGTCGAACGCGCGACCGATACAGGCGGCGGTCTGGGCGATCTCCTTGACCTCGGGCGTGCGGTCGAGCCGGGCCATGAGCGAGTCGTGCAGCGAGGCCGGGATCGCCGCCTCGCCGGTCTCCAGCACGGCCTTGGTCAGCTCCTCGACATAGAGCGGCACGCCGTCGGTCCGCGCGATGATGGCGTCGACGGTGGCCGGCGGCAGCCGGTCGCCGCCGAGCCGGGCGACGATCGCCTCGACCCCGGCCCGACCGAGGCGGTTCAGAGAGAGCCGGGTGACGTGGGGATGGGCAGCGAGTGCCGGCTGGTTGTCCGGCCGGCTGGTCAGGACCAGCAGCACGCGCGCGGTGGCGATGGCATCCAGCCACGCCTCGAGCAGCTCGAGCGTGGTCGGATCGGCCCAGTGCGCGTCCTCGATGAGCAGCAGCACCGGCCGGGACGTCGCGAGCCGCAGCAGCTGGTGGGTCAGCGCCTCGAGGGTGCGGGCGCGCTTCGCCTGGGGGCTCAACTCCTGCCGGCCGTAGCGAACGCTGCCGTCGAGGCCGACGAGATCGGCGAGCAGCGCCGTGGCCTCGCCATGCGACCCGCCGCCGAGCGCCGCTTCCAGCTTGTCGAGCCGGGTCTCGAGCGGATCGTCGGCGGCGAAGCGGGCGGCGTGCTCGAGCTGCTGGATCACCGGCCAGAGCGCACTGCCGGTGTGGTAGGGCGAGCACTGGTAGCGAATGCGGAGATGCGGCCGCTCGCCCAGCGCATCGAGCAGGGCGCGGCTGATCCGCGACTTGCCGACCCCGGCCTCGCCGACCAAGAGCACCGCCTGGCCCTCGCCGGCCTCGGCCTGTGCCCAGCGTTCCATCAGCAGCGCCAGCTCCTGATCACGGCCGACCATCGGCTGCAAGCCGGTGGCCCGCCCCTCGAAGCGGCTCGCCAGCACCCGCTCGCCGCCGACCGCAAACGCCCCCACCGCCCCTGCGATGCCCTTGAGCGCCTGCCCGCCCAGATCGTCGAGCAGAAAGCCCGCACCCAGCAGCCGCCGTGTCGCCTCGGCCACCACGACCTGACCGGGTGCCGCCAGCGCCTGCAGCCTTGCTGCCAGATTGGGCGTGTCGCCGACCACCGTCTGCTCCTGCGCCACCCCCTCGCCGATCAGCTCGCCGACCACCACCAGGCCCGTCGCCAGGCCGATCCGGCAGGCGAGGGGCGCCTCGCCGCCAGTCAGTCGCGCCACCGCAGCCACGATCGCGAGCCCCGCCCGGACCGCCCGCTCGGCCTCGTCCTCGTGCGCCTTGGGCCAGCCGAAATAGGCCAGCACCCCATCGCCCATGAACTTCGCCACATGCCCCTCGAACCGCGCGATCTCGCCCGCCACCGCATTCTGGTAGCCGCGCAGCACGGCCCCCATCTCCTCGGGATCGAGCCGCGCCGAAAGCGCCGTCGAGCCCACCAGATCGACGAACATCACCGTCAGCTGCCGCCGCTCGGCAGCACCGGGTACGGATGCAGCCGGCGCCGCTGCCACCGGCGCCTCTCGACCCTCACGAATGGCGCGCAGCAAGGCCTTCCTCGGCCCGAGCGGCAGGCCGAGGTCGGCAAGATCGGCCTCGGTCAGCTCGGCCAGGAGGTCGACCGTGATCTCGGCCGCGACGAACGCCTCGGCGAAGCGCTCCATGCCGCATCCTCGCAGCCACACCCCGATGTCCATGGCACTTCTTTCTGCCGGTGCCTTGGCCGGCCGGCATCAGCATAGCGCGGCCGCACGTCCAGCACCATCGACGCTTGTTCGGGCGGCCTGCCTGCCGATGATTCCCTCTCGCGGCGCGACGAGCCGTTTTGCCAAATGCCCGGCACTTGCCTATGCTCCAGCTCATCGAAGCGCCCGGCTCCCCCGCGGCGCTGCCCATCCCTCGACCACTCACGGGAATACCCATTCATGTGCGGCATCTGCGGTGATCTCCGCTTCGATGGCAGCGAAGCCTCGGCCGAAGCCCTCTCGGCCATGATGCGGGTGATGATCCCCCGCGGGCCGGACGGCGGCGGCATGCTGGTCAGGAACGGCATCGGCTTCGGCCACCGGAGGCTCAAGATCATCGACCTCTCGGAAAAAGCCGCCCAGCCGATGACCGACGCCGAGCTCGGCCTCTCGATCGCCTTCAACGGCTGTATCTACAACTACCCGGAATTGCGCCTCGAGCTCGAGGCCGAGGGCTACCGCTTCTTCTCGACCGGCGACACCGAGGTCATCCTCAAGGCGTACCACGCCTGGGGCCCGCGCTGCGTCGACCGCTTCAAGGGCATGTTCGTCTTCGCCATCCAGGAGCGCGAGTCCGGCCGCGTCGTCCTCGCCCGCGACCGCTTCGGCATCAAGCCGCTCTATCTCGCCGAAACCAAGGGCCGCGTCCGCTTCGCCTCGTCGCTGCCGGCGATCCTCGCGACCGGCGACATCGACACCTCGATCGACCGCATCGGCCTCGCCCACTACATGAGCTTCCACGCCGTCGTCCCGCCACCGCACACCATTCTGCGGGGCATCCGAAAGTTGCCGCCAGCCACTATCCGGACCTACGAGGCCGACGGGAGCGTGAAGGACGACATCTACTGGCGCCTCGAATACCACCGCACCGTCGAGGACATCGAGCGTCCCTTCGAGGACTGGCGCGACATGGTGCTCGACTCGCTCAGAACCGCCGTCAAGCGCCGCATGGTGGCCGATGTGCCGGTCGGCGTGCTGCTCTCGGGCGGCGTCGATTCGAGCGTCATCGTGGGTCTCCTCGCCGAGATGGGCCAGCAGGACCTCAACACCTTCTCGATCGGCTTCGAGGAGGCGCACGGCGAGAAGGGCGACGAGTTCGTCTATTCCGACCTCATCGCCGAAACCTACGGCACGAAGCACCACAAGATCTTCGTGCCCTCCTCCGAGCTCTTGACGGCCTTGCCGGAAACCATCGCCGCGCAAAGCGAGCCCATGGTCTCCTACGACAACGTGGGCTTCTTCCTCCTCTCCCGCGAAGTCGCCAAGCACATCAAGGTGGTGCAAAGCGGGCAGGGGGCCGACGAGGTCTTCGCCGGCTATCACTGGTACCCGCCGATGACCCATTCCAACGACCCCGTCGGCGACTACGCCCGTGTCTTCTTCGACCGTGACTACCAGAAGCTCGGCACCCACCTCTCGCCCGACTACATGGCCGACAGCGACGAGGCCTTGGACTTCGTGCGCCGGGCGATGGGCATCCCGGGCGCCGATCAGGCGGTCGACAAGGCGCTCCGGCTCGACAGCACCGTCATGCTGGTCGACGACCCGGTCAAGCGGGTCGACAACATGACCATGCGCCACGGCCTCGAGGCCCGCGTCCCCTTTCTCGACCACGACCTGGTCGAACTCGCCGCGCGCATCCCGGCCGAGCACAAGCTCAGCCACGGCGGCAAGGGCGTCCTCAAGGAAGCCAGCCGCAAGGTCATCCCGTCGGAAGTCATCGACAGGAAGAAAGGCTATTTCCCGGTGCCGGCGCTCAAATACATAGCCGGCCCCTATCTCGCCATGGTCGAGACCGCGCTGACCAACCGGAAGGCCAAAGAGCGCGGCCTCTTCCAGACGGCCTATCTCGACACCCTCTTCGCCGACCCGACATCCCACATCACGCCGCTCCAGGGCTCGGAGCTCTGGCAAGTCGCGGTGCTCGAAATGTGGCTGCAAGAGCACGGAATCTGACATGGCTGAAACGCCGACCGAGCCGGAAGGCCAGAACGCCGTCGTCGACATGGGCTGGGGCCGGCTGATCTTCGGCCAGACCTTCGCCGAACCCAAGGACCTGATCACCGCGATCCGCGCCGAGGGCCCGGGCCGGCGGGATATCGCGGCCTATATCCAAGATCCGCACGTGGTCCTGGCCCAAGCCCCGCAGGAACTCTTCCTCGACCCGTCCCACACCTACCGCCTCGACTTCGCCAAGCTCAAAGGCGCCGGCCGGAAACCTCGCGGCTTCACCATCCGCCGGCTCAACTCGCTGCGCGACGCCGACGAGGTCAACCGCATCTTCCTGGCGCAGAAAATGGTGCCGGTCGCCCCCGACTTCTTCTGGCAACGGCGCGACAGCCGGGTCGTCACCTGCCTCGTGGCCGAGGACGACAAGACCGGCCGCGTGATCGGCACGGTGATGGGCTGCAACCACGGCCGCGCCTTCAACGACAACGAACACGGCAGCTCGCTCTGGTGCCTCGCCGTCGATCCGCAGACCAGCCGCCCCGGCGTCGGTGAGGCCCTGGTCCGCCACCTGGCCGAGCTCTTCCGCCATGCCGGTGCCGAGCAGCTCGACCTCTCCGTCCTCCACGACAACGAGCAGGCCATCGCCCTCTACGAAAAGCTCGGCTTCGAGCGCCTCCCCGTCTTCACCCTCAAGCGCAAGAACCCGATCAACGAGCGGCTCTTCCTCGGCCCCGAGCCCGAGCAGGGCCTCAACCCTTACGCCAAGCTGATCGTCGACGAAGCCCGGAGGCGGGGCATCGGGGTGGAGATCATCGACGCCGAGGGCGGCTTCTTCCGCCTCGTCTCCGGCGGCCGTTCCGTCGCCTGCCGGGAAAGCCTCTCCGAGCTCACCTCCGCCGTCGCCATGAGCCTCTGCGACGACAAGGCCACGACCCGCCGCATCCTGGAGAAGGCCGGAATCAGCGTCCCGGCACAGCTCACCGTCGCCGACTGGGCGGCGGACAAGGCGACGATCGAAGCCTTCCTCGAGGAACACGGCCGCCTCGTCGTCAAGCCCGCGCGGGGCGAGCAGGGCAGGGGTGTGGCCGTCGGCCTGGCCTCGCTGGACGCCGTCGAGGCCGCCTTCACCGGGGCCCGGCAGCTCTCTGACCGCGTGCTGATCGAAGCCATGGCCGAGGGCCAGGACCTCCGCCTCGTCGTCATCGACTACCGCGTGGTCGCCGCCGCCATCCGCCGCCCGGCCCACATCCTCGGCGACGGCCAGTCCAAGGTCAAAGACCTGATCGAAAGGCAAAGCAGAAGGCGCGAGGCCGCCACCGGCGGCGAAAGCCGCATCCCGCTCGACGCCGAAACCGAGCGCTGCCTGGCCGATGCCGGCTTCAGCCTCGACGACATCCCCGACAACGGTCGCGAAATCCAGGTCCGCAAAGCCGCCAACCTGCACACCGGCGGCACCATCCACGACGTCACCGACAACGTCCACCCGGCGCTGATCCAGGCCGCCATCCTCGCCGCCCGCACCATCGAGATCCCCGTCGTCGGCATCGACTTCATCGTGCCGAGCCCCCGTGGACCCGAATACGTCTTCATCGAGGCCAACGAACGCCCGGGCCTCGCCAACCACGAACCACAACCCACGGCCGAACGCTTCGTCGACCTCCTCTTCCCCCTCTCGATGCCCTTGGCCGCCCGCCGGCCCAACGCCCGCCACCAGAGCGGAGCCGCCGCATGACCCGCCTCGCCATCGACATCGACTACTGCCGCAGCGTCCTCGAGCGCCTGCTCGCGATCCCGAGCCCGACCGGCTACACCGACACCATCGTCCGCGCCGTCACGGCCGAACTCGAGCCCCTGGGCGTCGGCATCGAGATCACCCGCCGCGGCGCCATCCGCGCCTACCTGCAAGGCGGCCGGCGCAAGGGTGCTCGCGCCATCATCTCGCATCTCGACACCCTGGGTGCGCAAATCCGCTCGCTCGAGGATACCGGCAGGCTCGGCGTCTGCTCGATCGGCCACTGGTCCGCCCGCTTCGCCGAAAGCTGCCGCTGCACCATCTTCAGCGAAAAAGGCGCCTATCGCGGCACCATCCTGCCGCTCAAAGCCTCAGGCCACACCTATAACGAGCAAATCGACAGCCAGCCCATCGGCTGGGACCACGTCGAAATCCGCGTCGACGCCTTCGCCCGCAAACGCGCCGACCTCGTCAAGCTCGGCATCGACGTCGGCGACATCGTCGCCATCGACCCCGGCACCGAATTTCTCGACAACGGCTACATCGTCTCCCGCCACCTCGACAACAAAGCCGGCGTCGCCGTCATGCTGGCAGCCCTCAAGGCCCTGGTCGAAAGCGGCGAGCCCACGCCTGTCGACATCTACTGGCTCTTCTCCATCGCCGAGGAAGTCGGCGTCGGCGCCTCCTCGCTCCTGACGCCGGAAATCGCCGCCATGGTCACCGTCGACAACGGCACCACGGCCCCGGGCCAGAACAGCGACGAATTCGGCGTCACCATCTCAATGGCCGACCAGACCGGCCCCTTCGACTTCCACCTCACCAAAAAACTCGTGCAGCTCTGCCGCGACCACGACATCCGCTACCAGAAAGACGTGTTCCGCTACTACCGCTCCGACAGCGCCTCGGCCATCGAAGCCGGCGCCGACGTCCGCACCGCCCTCATCACCTTCGGCGTCGACGCCAGCCACGGCTACGAACGCATCCACATGCACGCCCTACGCTCCCTAGCCGAGCTCATCACCGCCTACATCACCAGCCCCGTCGAAATCCGCCGCGACGCCGAGCAACTCGGCGAACTCGAAGGC
>JAABSG010000154.1 GCA_011390475.1 Geminicoccaceae bacterium
AGCCCGGCCGAGCGTTCGTTGATCACCGTGCCGATGTCGGTTTCGGGGTCCATCGGATCGCCGCAGCGGAGCTTCCTCACCCGCGCCACGATCTTCTCGGCGAGCGCGTCGGCGATCGGCTCGACCGCGAGGATGCGCTTGACCGCGGTGCAGCGTTGGCCCGAGTTCTTGGTCGCACCCGCCACGGCGAGGTCGGCCGCCTTGTCGAGATCGGCGTCGGCCATGATGATCAAGGGATCGTTGCCGCCGAGCTCGAGCACCAGCCGGCGGTAGCCGGCCTTCTCGGCGATGTACTTGCCGACCCGCACGCTGCCGGTGAAGGTGATCAGGTCGGCGTCCGGGTCGGTGAGCATCGCATCGCCCATGGTGGACGGGTTGCCGGTGACCACCGAGAGCATCTCGGGCGGCAGGCCCGCCTCGTAGAGCACGTCGGCGAGCAGCAGGGCGGTCAGCGGGGTCAGCTCGGTGGGCTTGAGCACCACGCGGTTGTTGGTGGCGATCGCCGGCGCCAATTTGTGCGCCACCATGTTGAGCGGGTGGTTGAAGGGCGTGATCGCCGAGACGACGCCCAAAAGCGGCGTGCGCATCGTGTAGATGCGCCGCTCCTTGCCGTGGGGCGTGATGTCGCAGGAATAGATCTCGCCGTCGTCGTTGATTGCGAGCTGGCCGGCCAGCGTGAACACGTCGTAGGCGCGGCCGACCTCGTAGAGCGAATCCTTGAGGCAGAGGCCGGATTCGGCGGTGATCAGCCTGGCGATCTCGTCTTTTCGGGCGGCCAGCTTCTCGCCCGTTGCCATCAGGATGCGCTGGCGTTCGTAGCGGGTGAGCTCGGGCTTGAACGCGCGGGCCCGGGCGAAGGCGTCGCGGACGTGCTCGGGTCGGGCTGCCGGGACGGTGCCGACGACCTCGTTCGTGTAGGGGTTCATGACTTCGAGGGTCTCGCCGGTCTCGACCAGCTTGCCTGCGATCCGCATCGCTTCCTTGCGCATGGCGTCAGCCCTCCACCAGATTGAGCGCCACGTCGAAGGCGTCGAAATTGCGCAGGGTGCGGCCGGCCGGGACCTTGACCTTGCGGTTGGCGATCAGCGGCACGCGCTGCTCGGTGAGTCCGCCGTGGGAGCGCAGCGGCTCGTCGAGGCCGGAGAGGTCGTGCAGGTCGGCGCGGGTGCCCAGCACCTTGTGGATGGTGGAGGTGACGACCAGATCGCCGATCCGGTCGGCGGGGAGTTCGAAGCGTGCCGCCGCCTCGTCGCGGGTGAGGACGAGGTCGATGCCATCCACCGCCTCGATGCGCGATTTGATCGCCTCGAGGTCGGCGCCGTCGGGCAGATAGGCGGTGGCGAAGGAGCCCAAGGCCCCGTGATGCGCCACGTAGGGGTCGGTGATCGGCAGGATCACCCGGGCCTTGCCTTCGCCGAGCCAATCCTCGAGCAGGGTCTGGAGGTAGACGACGTCGGGGCTGCCGTCGTCGAGATGCTTGGCGTTCATGCCGTGATCGGCGGTGAGGACCAGGGTGCAGCCGGCGGCGTCCAGGGCGCCGACGTGGCGGTCCAGCATGGCGTAGAAGGCGTCGGCGACGGGGGTGCCGGGGGCGGCCTTGTGCTGGATGTAGTCGGTGGTCGAGAGGTACACGAGGTCGGGGCGCCAGGTCCGGGCCAGATGCACGCCGGCGGCCATGACGAACTCGGAGAGGTCGGCCGAGTAGACGGCGGGCAGCTTGCGGTCGAGGGTGTCGAGCAGGTTGTCGATGCCGTTTTCGGCCCTGGTCGCCTGGTCCGCCTTTTCCGCCGAGAAGGCCACGGCGCGGCCGGTCGCGACGTCGAGGTCCTTGGCGAGAAGTGTCCTGAGCTTGTCCTTGGCCGTCACCACGGCGACCCTGGCGCCGGCGTCGTGGAAGGCGGCCATGATGGTGCCGGTGCGCATGAATTTCGCATCGTTCATCATCACCTCTTCGCCGGCTTCCGGGTCGTAGAAGAAGTTGCCGGCGATGCCGTGCACGGCCGGCGGACGGCCGGTGATGATCGAGATGTTGTTGGGGTTGGTGAAGCTCGGCATGGCCGAGAGGGCGGTGAGGTCGGCGCCCGTCTCCATCAGCCGCGCGAAGTTGGGGGCGAGGCCCTTCAGGATCGCGGCCTCGATATAGCCGGGCTCCGAGCCGTCGATGCAGACGACGACAGTCGGGCGCCTGGGCCAGCGGTAGTCGCGGCCGTTGGCGGTGATCACCCGGTCCTCGAGAGCGAGATCGGTCATGTCGGGTTCTTCTTCTCAGGCAGTTTCGACGAGCGGTACAGCAAGGCCGAGATCTTCCAGGACCTCGCGGACGGCTTCGAGGGCGCCCCGCATGTGACCCCCGTCGAGCCGGCCGATGCAGCCGATGCGGAAGCTCTCGGCAACCGTCAGCTTGCCCGGATAGATGACGTAGCCGCGCTCTTTCAGCCCGTCGTAGAAGCGCTGGAAGTCGAAGCGTGGGTCGGTCGGCATGTGGAAAGTGACGATGATCGGGGCCTGGAGGTCGTCGGGCAGCAGGGTGGCGAAGCCCATGGTGCGCATGCCGTCGACCAGGATACGGCAGTTCTCGCGATAACGGGCGCCGCGGCCGGCGACGCCGCCCTCTTCCGCGTGCTCCAGGAGCGCCTGGTGGAAGGCCACGATGACGTGGATGGGCGGGGTGAAGCGGTACTGGCCGGTCTTCTCGAGGGCCCGGTGCTGATCGAAGAGGTCGAGCACGAGGGTGGTCGCGTTGCCGGCTGTCTCGGCGAGCGCCGACTTCCGGCAGAGGACGAAGCCGAGGCCCGGCACGCCCTCGATGCACTTGTTGGACGAGGCCGCGACCGCGTCGAAGCGGACCTGGCGGGCATCGAGCGGCAAGGCACCGAAGGCGCTCATCGCGTCGATCAACAGACGCTTGTCGTGCCGATCGCAGAGCTCGGCGATGTTTTCGATCGGGTTGAGAATGCCGCTGGTCGTCTCGCACTGCACCGCGAAGACGTGGGTGATGCTGCGCGACTGGCCCAGGATCCGGTCGATCTCGGCGAGGTCGGGGGCTGTGTCCTCGGGCGTCTCGTGCACCACGGTGGCGCGCCTGGCGATGTCGAGGATGCGCTTCGCCCGGTGACCGTAGGCGCCGTTGACCAGGACCAGGACCTCGCCTTCGGGCGGCACGAAGGTGGTGAGCATGGCTTCGACGGCGAAGGTGCCCGAACCCTGCATCGGCACGGTGACGAAGTCGTCGGGCGCATGGATCAGCTCGGGCAGCCGGGTCAGCACGGCGCGGTTGATGGCGATGAAGCCGGCGTCGCGCGAGCCCCAGTCGTGGACCATGACCGCCTTGACGGACTTGGCGGTGGTCAGCGGACCCGGGGTCAACAGCAGCGGATCACCGGTCTCGGACGTGGCGGCCATGGGCTTTTCTCGGCAACGAGGTTGAGCGCGCAGGCTAGCGCCCCGATGCGGCATATGTCCAATATACCCTTTGTATGGCTCGCATAGATCAGGTCTATGATAGGCCCATGACGATCAGTCACCTCCGCGCCTTCCACCTCGTGGCCGAAGCCCAGAGCTTCACCAAGGCCGCGCGCGAGGCGGGGCTCAGCCAGCCCACCCTCTCGGCCCAGGTGAAGCAGCTCGAGGCGCGGCATGGGGTCAGCCTCTTCAATCGCCGTGGCCGCAAGGTCGAGCTCACCGGCATGGGCCAGAACCTCTTTCAGGTAACGGCCCGTCTGTTTGCCGCCCATGACGAGGCTCTGGCCCTGCTCGCGGGTGCCGAAACGTTGCGCCGCGGTCATTTGAGGATCGCCGCCGACAGCGCCACCCACGTCATCCCGCTTCTGGCCCAGCTCAAGCGCCACCACGGCAGCGTCACCTTTCAGCTTCGGATCGACAACTCGGCCAATGTCCTGGGCGCGGTGCTCGCCTACGACGCCGATATCGGCGTTGCCGCCAAGCGCTCGCCGGACCCCCGCCTCTTCGCCCGAGCGCTGAAGCAGGACCGCCTCGTCGTTTTCGTTCCCGAGAGCCACGTCTGGGCGCGCCGACGCCGCATCGCGGTGGCCGAGATCCAGGGCCGCGATCTCGTCATTCGCGAGCCGGGCTCGGTCACCCGCGAAGTCTTCGAGACCCGCCTCGCCGAAGCCGGCATCAAGCCCGCCTCCCTGATCGAGGTCCAATCCCGCGAGGCGGTGCGCGAGGCGGTGCTGGCCGGCTTCGGGATCGGCGTGGTCTTCGCCAGCGAGCGCGGCAGCGAGTCCGGTATTCACACGCTGGAGGTGGACGGCGTGGACCTCACCGTTGCCGAGTACGTGATCTGTCTGGAAGAGCACCGGCGGTTGCCATTGGTGCGCGCGTTCTTCGCAGCTGTTCGGGCTGTCGAGGCGACGCGGTAGCGTTGAGCGGAAAAAGGGTCGGGGAGGCGAGTCCCCGCGCCCCAGCCGATTCTCGGGTGGGGGCTGGTGGTACGCCCGACGCGTACCGTCGAACGTGCGGGGCGACGCCGTGCTTGCCAGAGCGACCGGGCATGCCGCACGATGTTGCTGACACACGAAAAAAGGGGGGTCGCTCATGCGCCGCACCATGCTCCTCGGCACCACTGCCGTTCTGGCTTGTTTCGCCCTTGCCGCACCGAGCGCGGCCGAGACACTCCGCTTCGCCTATCAGGCGGACGTCAACACGCTCGACCCGCACGGGTTGAACGAGACCTTCAGCCTCGGCTTTCAGGGTAATCTCTACGAGGGCCTGATCCGCCGCGCCCCGGATCTGTCGATCGAGCCGTCGCTGGCCACCGACTGGGAGATCCTGGAGCCCGATCGCTGGCGGTTCCATCTGCGCGAGGGCGTCACCTTCCACGACGGCAGCCCGTTCACCGCCGATGACGTCGTCTTCTCGGCCGAGCGCGCCCGCGCCGAGGGCTCCGATCTCGGTAGCCGGCTCGCCGGAGTGGTCGAGGTGATCGCGGTCGACGATTTGACGGTCGATTTCGTCACCGAGGCGCCGAACCCCATCCTCCATGCCGAATGGGACACCTGGTACATCATGAGCCGGGCCTGGTCCGAGGCCAACGACGCCACCAGGCCGACGAACGTCGCCGACCAGAGCGGCTCCTATGCCCACATGAACGCCAACGGCACCGGGCCCTTCATGATCCGCTCGCGTGAGGCCGACATCCGCACGGTGGCGGTGCCCAACCCGGACTGGTGGGACACGCCCGAGCACAACCTCACCGAGGTCGTCTTCCAGCCGATTTCGAGCGACAGCACGCGGATCGCGGCCTTGCTCTCGGGCGAGATGGACATGGTCTACCCGGTGCCGATCCAGGACGTGCCCCGGGTCGACAGCACGCCCGGCGTCGCGGCGCTGACCGGCCCGGAATTGCGCACCATCTTCCTCGGCCTCGACCAGGACCGCGACGAGCTGCTGCATTCCTCGGTCACCGGCGCCAACCCGTTCAAGGACCGCCGGGTGCGCCAGGCCATGTACCAGGCGATCGACATGGACGCGATCGTCGAGCGGATCATGCGCGGCCAGGCCACCCCGGCCGCCACCATGGTGGCGCCGGGCATCCAGGGCTTCCCCGAGGACCTGGAGCGTCATCCTCATGATCCCGACGCCGCAAAGGCGCTGCTTGCCGAGGCCGGCTACGCTGACGGCTTTTCGGTCACCCTGGATTGCCCGAACGACCGCTACGTCAACGACGAAGCGGTCTGCCAGGCCATCGTCGGGATGCTGGCGCGGATCGGCATCGACGTCGACCTTCTGGCGCAGACCCGCTCGCTCTACTTCGGCAAGGTCCTTGCCCAGGCCGGCTACGACACCAGTTTTTATCTCCTGGGCTGGACCCCCGGCAGCTTCGACAGTTGGAACGCGCTCTACAATCTGGTGCACAGCCGCACCGAGGACGGCGCCGGCGCCTTCAATCTCGGCGGCTACGCGAACCCCGAAATCGACGCGCTGACCAGCCGGATCCTCACCGAGACCGATCTCGAGGCCCGGGCGGAGATGATCGCCGAGGCCTGGCAGCTCCTCCACGAGGATGTCGGCTACATCCCGCTGCACCAGCAGGCGCTCGCCTGGGGCGTCGACGACGACCTGGAACTGGCGCAACGCGCCGACAATATTTTCGCCTGGCGGCACGTCGTGAAGAAGTAGGACGAGAGTCACCGGGGAGGATGATCCTCCCCGGGGAGCACCGGGATTTCGGCTGCGGATGTCGGCTAGACGGTCATCGCTGAAGATTGGAAGATCCTTGTCGTTCGGTCGGTGACGCTGAGGTGATGCGGGCGCGCAAGGTCCACCCCGAGAGCCATTACATGGACCGCATCGGCTGGCTGCGCGCCGCCGTGCTCGGGGCCAATGACGGAATCATCTCGACCGCGAGCCTGATCGTCGGCGTCGCCGCCTCGGGTGCGGCACCGGCGGCGATCGTCACCGCCGGCCTCGCGGGATTGGTCGCCGGGGCCATGTCGATGGCGGCCGGCGAATACGTCTCGGTCAGCTCGCAGGCCGATACCGAGCGGGCGGACATCGCCCGCGAGACGACCGAGCTGCGTGACGAGCCGGGCGCCGAACTCGCCGAGCTCACCGCCATCTACGTCGGCCGCGGCCTCGAGCCGGCACTGGCCGCCGAGGTCGCCCGCCAGCTCACCAGCCATGATGCCCTCGCCGCTCATGCCCGCGACGAGCTCGGGATCTCGGCGGCGACCAGCGCCCGGCCGATGCAGGCGGCGTTGGCCTCGGCCGCCACCTTCGCCGTCGGCGCCGCCCTGCCGTTGCTGACCGTGCTCGTGGCACCCACCGTCTGGCTGATCCACTCGGTTTCGCTCATCGCCCTCGTGCTGCTGGCCGCCCTCGGCGCGATCGGTGCCGCGGCAGGTGGCGCGCCCGTCCTGCGGGCCGCCTTAAGGGTGACTTTCTGGGGCGCCCTGGCGATGGCAGCGACCGCCGCGATCGGCGCTCTTTTCGGGACGGTGGTGTGATGGCGGCGCGCGATCAGGGCCAGGACCACGGCCATGGGCACGGCCACGACCACAGCGTGCCCAGCGATCTCGGCCCCGCCTTCAAATGGGCGATCGGGCTCAATGTCGGCTACATCGTGGTCGAGATCGTCGCCGGGCTCGCCGTGGGCTCGCTGGCGCTCTTGGCCGACGCCGCGCACAACGTCACCGATGTCGCCGGGCTGTTGATCGCCTGGGGGGCGGCGGTGGCGGCCAAGCTGCCGCCCAAGGGACGCTTCACCTACGGCTTCGGCCGCTCGACCGTCCTGGCGGCGCTGGCCAATGCGATCGCGCTTCTGGTCGGCGTCGGTGCCGTGCTTTGGGAATCGATCCAGCGCCTGGGCGAGCCGATCGCCGTGGCGGGCTTGCCGATTCTGGTGGTCGCCGGCCTCGGCATCCTGGTCAATGGCGGCACGGCGCTGCTGTTCACCCGCGCTCGGCACAGCGACCTCAACGCCGAGGGCGCGTTTTTGCACATGGCGGCCGATGCCGCGGTCTCCCTGGGGGTGGTCTTGGCCGCGGCCGGTATTCTCGTCACCGGCTGGTACTGGCTCGATCCCGCGGCGGCCATCGTCGTCAGCCTGGTCATCGCGCTCACGACATGGCGGCTGCTGAAGCGGGCCTTCGCCTTGTCACTGGATGCGGTGCCGGCCGGGATCGACCTGAAAGCGGTCGAGGCCCGGCTCGGGACATTGCCCGGCGTCGCCTCGGTCCACGACCTCCACATCTGGTCGCTGAGCACGACCCGAACCGCGCTGACCGCCCATCTCGTCATGCCCGAAGGCTGCCCGGGCGACGTCTTTCTCGAGGACGCCGCCCGGGCGATGGAGGACGATTTCGGCATCGATCACGTCACGCTGCAGATCGAATGCGGTGACGGCGTCTGCCGGCTGGCACCGGCAGACCTGATCTGAGGGTGGTCGGCCGGGCCGGGCCCAGCCGACCGTCGTCGTCGCTGCCCGGCTCAGGGCTGGACGTAGCGGCGCCAGCTGTGCTCGGGCTTGAAGCCGAGGACGCGCTTGGCCTTGCGGTTGGAGAGCAGCGTCTCGTATTCGCCGAGGTCGTCGACCTTGAGCGGCACGTTCGGGTAGAAGCGTTCGAGCAGCTCGCGGGTCGGCAGCTGCGAGGCCGTCTCGTCGTTGGCGGCGTTGAAGACGTCGTAGCCGAGCCCGTCCTTCTCGATGCAGAGGCGGGTGAGCTGGCCCAAGTCACGGGCGTCGATATAGCTCCAGGCGAGCCGCTTCTTGAAGCCCGGATCGGCGAAGTACTTGCCCCATTCCGGGTATTCGTGCGGCTCGATGACGTTGCCGATCCGAAGCGCGTAGATGTCGAAGCCGCTCCGGGTCGCGAAGGCCCGCGCGGTGTTCTCGTTGACGACCTTGGAGAGCGCATAAGAGTCCGGCGGATTGGTGTCGTACTCTTCGTCGAGCGGGAAATAGTCCTTGTCGACGGGTTCGTGGTTGAAGATGCTGTAGGTGGTTTCGCTCGAGGCGATGATGATCTTCTTGATGCCGAGGGTAACCGCCGCCTCGATGACGTTGTAGGTGCCCATGGTGTTGATGCGGAAGAGCTCGTTGTCGGGGGTGATCATGATCCGCGGGATGGCGGCGAAGTGGACCACGGCATCGACGGGCTGCGGACGGAGCGACGGATCGAGCTCGTGCAGGCCCATGTAGGACGAGAGGGCGACGAACACCTGGCCGGAATCGGTGATGTCGGTCTTGAGCGTCCTGACCTTGGGGTTGTCGAGCGGGGCCATGTCGAGATTGAGCACCTCGTAGCCGTGCTCGACCAAATATTGAACGACGTGCTTGCCGGCCTTGCCGCTGCCGCCGGTGAACATGATGCGCTTGCCCATGAATGAGCCTTTCGTTGCCTTGGTGGATGAAACGACGGCGGGCAGGCGACCCTGGCGATGGTCACCTGCCCGCCCCGACCACGCGGTCGGTAGCGGCCTAGCGCGTTACCTGTCCCTCGCGGAACTGCAGCGTGCGGAAGGCCACGACGGTGATGAAGATGAGGCCCAACAGCACCTGCTGGACGAACGAGGAGAGGCCGACGATGACCAGGCCGTTCTCTAGGATCGCCAGGATCAAGGCCCCCATGAGCGAGCCCATGACCAGCCCGCGGCCGCCGAAGAGCGAGGTGCCGCCCAGCACCACCAGCGCGATCGTATGGAATTCCACGCCGTAGGCAATCGCTGCCTGCACCGAGTTCAGCCGCGCCACCCAGACCATCGTGGCCAGCGCCGCGAGCACGCCCATGATGGTATAGGCGATGAACTTGACCCGGCTGACGTCGATACCGGCGAGCCGTGCTGCCTCTTCGTTGCCGCCGACGGCGATGATGTTCTGTCCCGTCCGGGTCTTGTTGAGGAAGAACCAGCCCCAGATGGCGACGGCGGCGGCGAGGTAGACCGCGGGCGAGATGCCGAAGATGCGGGCGCGGGCGATCCACAAGAACTCCTCGGGAAAGCCGAAGAGGATCTGGTGACCGAGGACGACGTAGGAGATGCCGCGAAAGAGCGCCATGGTGCCCAGCGTCACGATCAGCGGCGGCACCCGAAAGCGGGCGATGCAGAAGCCGTTGAACGCGCCACAGGCGGCGCCGGCGGCCAGTCCGGCAATCAGCGCCAGGATCAAGGGCAACTGCCAACTGACCAGGATCAGGCCCATCACCGTGCCGGAGAGCGCGACGATCGCGCCGATCGAGAGGTCGATGC
>JAABSG010000017.1 GCA_011390475.1 Geminicoccaceae bacterium
GAAGGGTCGGCCGGCACCGGGCGGCCCTGCAGACCGGCCGCGATCTGGGCCAGACACCAGGGTCGGCCGTAGGCGCCACGACCGATCATCACACCGTCGGCGCCGGAAAGGGCGAGTGCCTGCCGCGCCGTCTGGAGATCGACGATATCGCCATTGGCGATGACGGGAAGGTCGACGGCCTCCTCGACGGCGCGGATCGCGGCCCAGTCGGCGGCACCTTTGTAGAACTGACAGCGGGTGCGTCCGTGGACGGTGAGGAGCCGGATGCCCGACTTTTCGGCGAGCCGGGCGATCTCCGGTGCGTTGCGCTGCGCATCGTCCCAGCCGAGGCGCATTTTCAGCGTGACGGGCACATCCACGGCGCGGACCACGGCCTCGAGGATGCGCGCGGCATGGGCCGGGTCGCGCATCAGCGCCGAGCCCGCGGCCTTGCCCACCACCTCCTTGGCCGGGCAGCCGAAATTGATGTCGACCAGATCGGCGCCCTCGCCGGCCACCAGCCGCGCCGCTTCGGCCATGATCAGGGGATCGTGGCCGGCGAGCTGCACGGCCCAAGGCCGCGCCGCGGCATCGGCCACGAGCTGGCGGCGGGTCTTTCCGGTGGCAGCCAGGAGGTGCGGGCTCGCGATCATCTCGGAGAAGACGAGGCCCGCGCCGAAGCGCGCCACCATGCGCCGAAACGGCCAGTCGCTGACCCCGGTCATGGGTGCCAGCATCACCGGAAACGTCAATGTTTGGAGATCGATAGGAATAGCAGCTTGCATTGTGGCTTAAATATCCTGCAAAGGCGGTAGAGCCGAAGCGTGTGTACCCGGGAGCAGTCGGGGCCGTGTTTCGCCGCTTGCAACACCCGGATGCAACCGGGTGCCGAGCAGGACAATTGTTTTTTAACGCGGCGCAGGCATCCTCGTCGAGCACGAGAGCCTTTGGCAGCAATCATGGTCGATGGAGCGGGATTGACGATGGTGACGATCGAACGGCCACGAAATCACAGCAAGACCGGACTGTTCGTCGCCTGGGGCGTCACGCTTTTTGCGACCCTGGCCTTGGGGCTCGTGATCGCCGCGGCACCGTTGCCTTATTTGGCCGACAGCGCATCTAGCCCGGCGGCCGCCGCGGCGCGTTAGAGCCGGAGCTGCAGTTCGGATACGCCGGTCGAACACGGCGCCCTCAGGCCATATTCGGCGATTGCTGCGGTGCTGCCAAATCGTCCAATACCGCCAAGACGTCGCTCGCCGGTCGCCAACCGATGGTCACGACCTGCGGCCGGCCCGGTTGCAGGGCCAAGAGGGTCGGGTAACCGGTAACGCCGAGCTCGGCCGTTTGTCGCCACTCGGCGGCGATCTCGGCGGCCGTGGCGGGCGCCTCGAACGCCGTCTGGAACGCCTCGCCCTCGATGCCGAACTCGCCCGCGGCCTCACGCAGGATCGCGGCATCGGTAATGTCCTGGCCGAGCGCGTAGAACCGCTCCTGCAGCCGCCCGAGAAACGGCAGGGCCAACGCTGGATAGTGCCGACGGACGACGGCGATGGCGCGCGATGGTCGTTCGGTGTCGTAGACGAAGCCCTCACGCTCGAAAAAGCCGAAATCGAAGGGCTGGCCCGTCCGCTCGATCACATGCTGCCAGTGCTCGCGCACCTTGGCCTTGTCCAGGTCGCGCATCGGCCGCGCCCGATCGGCACCGAGTGAGCCCAAGGCTACGGCGATCGCATAACCCCGCTCCGCCAGGGCCCGGGTGACCGGCTGAAAGCCCCAGCACCAGGAACACATCGGATTGGCGAAGTACAAGAGTTGCAGGCTCAAGATATCTCTCCTTCTGGGTCGGCACCGCCCGCCATCATCGGCAAGCCCCGACGCCGCCACCGATCCATGCCGCCGGCGAGCTGCAGCGCCTTCAGGCCCCGCCCCTCGAGCAGGCGGACGGCTGGAATCGAGCGGTGCGCCGTCTTGCAGATCGCGACCACCGGGACTTGGGGATCGAGCGCCAGCTCGGGAAGAGCGGCGCGAAGGGCATGCACGGGAACGTGACGGGCACCGGCGATATGGCCCTGCCGGAACTCGAGGCCGGTGCGGACATCGACGAGCTGGACCGGCGTGCCTGCCGCGAGCCTTCCGGCGAGATCCTCCGGCGATATCTCGGGAACGCCGCCGAAGGGGAGCCAATCTTTCCAACGCATGTCTGCTCCCTCTAGTTCGTCTGCCGGCGCCAGGCCCAAGGGTCGATGAACGTACCCTGCCAGACACCCGCGGCCTTCAGCTGGGCTTCGTTCTGCGCCTCCTCGTAACTCGGCCCGACCACGGCACCACTCTCCGGATACCAGGCGAGCGCCCAGCCGTTGCGGACGATCTCGGCATTGAGGTCCGCGCCATGCTGATAACAGACGGCCAGGGTTCGCGCCCAGCGATCATGGCCGTAGACCTCACACGCCACCGGCTCGCTGCCGACCAGCTCCCAGACGGCGGCGGTCGCGACCTGGCCACAGGGCCAGTCGTGATCGTCGAGCTGGCAGAACTGGCGGCCCTCCGGGGCATCGATGCCGATCAGGCGGATGCGCGTGCCCACCACGACGAAGGTGTCGGCATCGAGCACGGTGGCCGGGCCTTCGATGACCGGGCGCTCACCGGGCTCGGCGCGCAAACCGACACACGCGATACCCTCGGCCAGAATGTCACGGATGCGACCGCGACCGATGCCGTGGATCGCGGTCAACGACGCAACGGCAGGCCAGGGGCGGCGGGCCTCGATGGCGTGCGCGCGCACCGCGTCGATATGCACGATCTGCTGCAGCCGCCCCAGTGCATCCGCATTGATATCGACGCAATTCGCCCAGGCGCCGCCTGCCCAAAGCAGCGCCGTTGCGACCAAGGCCGCTCGTTGCATGTTCCATCCCCTGCGGCCGTATCAGCCGCTCTTTGGTCGACGTCCCCGCCGAAGGGGGCCGACAAGGGAAGAATGGCGCAGGGGTTTTGCCCCGTCCAGGCCACGCGCCGCAGCAAGGCATGGTCTCGTCGACCGACAGGGACGGTATGGGGTGTTGGCAGGAGGCGGCCTAATGGTCGGAGTGGCAGGATTTGAACCTGCGGCCCCCGCCTCCCGAAGACGGTGCTCTACCAGGCTGAGCTACACTCCGACGGTGCGGGAGAGATAGGCGAAACGCGCGCGCGCCGCAAGCGGCCTAAACGCTTCGACATCGAACTCTCAGGGTCGCGGCAGGGCGTCGATCTTGGCCGCGAGGATGAAGTCGTTTTCGTGCAGGCCGTCGATCTTGTGGGTCTGCAACGAGATGGTCGCATAGCCCCAGCCGAAATGGATGTCCGGGTGGTGGCCTTCCGCTTCGGCAACCGCACCGACCGCGTTCACGAAGGTCAGGGCCTGGGCGAAATTCGCGAAGCGGAATGCCCGTTCGATCCGTCTCGCATCGCCACTGAGCTGCCAATCCGGCCGGTCGGCGAGGTAGGCCCGGGCGGCGGCCTCGTCGAGAGGCGGAACACCACCGCGACACGGCGTGCATTGCTTTTGCTCGAGGGGCTGTTCCATGGCTGCGCTCCGAAGCTGTTCAGGCGACTGGAGCATGAGGCAACCGCCGGTTTCGGGTCAACCCGCGCCTGCGGCTCTACCACTTCCCGCGCGTCGGCGGGCCGCGGAGAGGGATGGCAGGCTCCCTCTCCGCGCTCACCGTGCAATACCCGAAACTCCCCCGAGCGGGCTATTGCCGTCTCCGCCTCGGCGTCGCTGACGACGCTCGCGGCGGATGGCAAGAGACTGGCAGATCGGGGCCGCCGCGCATTGACCCAAGTCAATCGGCGCGCGGGAAACCGAGGCTGTCGCGGCGCCGGCTCAGTCCCTGATGTAGACGTGATTGGTGATGCCGTTCATCGCCGCCGGCCCGGTCGCCGCCGTGACATAGACCTCGACCATCTTGTTGAGCTGGGTGATGACGTACTCGCTGCCGCCGCCCGGCGCCCTGAGCGTCATCTCCGGGGTGACGATGATCCGGACGTTCGCGTTGCCGGCCTTGACCAGCTTGATCCAGGCGGCCTCGGCGCCGGTCGGCACGAGGCCTGGCCCGAAGAGGACGTCGACCTGCTCGCTGCCGTGCGACACGTGGACGATGTTGCCCATGTGGACGGCGCCGACGCCGGTCGGATAGCCGATCGAGGTGCGCGCGCGCAGCGTGTAGTGGAGGTCGACGTCGGGATCGAGATAGTTGGCATAGGCGGTGTTGTTGCCGAAGATGACGAGCTCGACCGCCTGATAGCGCTTGGCGATGAAGTTGCGTTCGGTGCGCGGCAGCCGGAGATTCATGCCGGGTCCGGTGGCGATGCTCACGGCACCCTCGCCCTCGCGGATGATCCAGACCCGTCGGGCCCCGACACCAGCCGGCACGACGTCGGCCGGGATGGTGATCGTCCGGGGATTGCCGTGGTCGACGCGGAGGATCTTGCCGAAGTCGTTGGCCGAGATCGTCCAGTCGAAATTGACCACGCGCTCGGGCACAGCACCACGTTGCACCGCCACGGGGGAATACTCGCCGTCGTTCAGTCGGGCGTAGATGCCGGGGCCGAGATAGCGCTCGCCCGTGGCCGGCAGAGCGGTCGGGGCGGCGGCGAAGTGCATCAGGCCGTCGACCGGGCGCAGCGGCTCGCTGCTGCGCGGCCGAAGCAACAACGGATCGTTGACCTGGATTCGTGCGAGTTCGCCCGGATGGTTCTCGTCGCCGGGGCCGGCCTCGCCGTTGCCCAGCTCGAGGCGGACGTCGAGCATCGGGCCACCGCTGTCGGGATCGGGCGCGCCGATGCTGATCGGGCGGGTCAGCCTGGTCGAATTCTTCGAGCCGATATCGATCATCAAGCTGCGGTAGGGGGTGTCCTGGGTCGCATGGCCGTCGGCCTTGATCTGGGCTGCCCCTTTGTTGTCGCCGGTGATGAGCAGAATATTCTTCTGCGGCGAGCGCAACTGGATCGAGGGCTCGCTCCAGCGATTGAAGAGCCAGGCACCGACGAGGAAGGCGTCACCGTCCTGGCAGCGGCCGAGCTCCGGCTCGAGGCGGGTGTTCAGCGGCGCCATATTGTCGCAGCCGATGAAATTGCGCTGGATGGCCGAGCGGGCGAAGAGCGCGTTGCTGTCTTTGTAGGGCGTCGGGCACCAGTGCGTGATGCAGCCGATGAAGGTGTTGGCGACGCAAGCGCCGGCCGCGCCACCGGCGCTTTCCGAATATTCCTCGAAGCCGGTCTCGACCACCTCGACGTCGCAGTCGACGAGGTTGATCCGGGCCGCATTCTTCAGCTTGATCCCGACACAGCCGGCCAGAGGCGTCAGGCCGGCACCACCGATCGCCGCATTCACCTGAATGCGCTGCAGGATCATGTTGTTGATCCAGTTGGCCTGGCTCGCCGCACTGCCGTCGAGAAGGATGCCTTGCGTCGCGGCCGAGCCGAGCTTGACCGAGACCTCGGAGATCAGGCTGTCGCCGTAATTGACGCCCGGCTTGTCGGTGCGAAAGCGAACGCCGCCGGCGAACAGGCGAAAAGCGCCGCCGCCGTAGCCGGCATTGATCTTCTCGACGACGCATTCGTTCGAATCGACGAGATCGACACACCAGCCGGCGGCCGACCCGCCGTAGAAGTTGACGTCGCCGAGGCGGAACTCGTGCCCCCAGACCTCGATGCCGCCCACCGCCATGCGGATCGAGAGGTTGCCCAGCATCGATCGGTTCCAGTCGTCGGTGCCGCCGGCATCGATGGCAAAGGCGCCCTCGTTGCGGCGAAAGAGGAACGCATGGCTGCCCTCGGCGACGATCTCGGCGTCGTCGCGCCCGGCACCGAGGATGGTCCGCTTCGGCAGGACATCGATCGGGGTCGCGAGGCGGTAGCGACCGGCGGGCACGAAGACGCTCAGATGCGCGGCGAGGGCCGCGGCGAAGGCCGGCGAGTCGTCGGTGATACCGTCGCCCACAGCGCCGAAATCCCTGACCGATACGGCATCGGCCAGCTTGCCGGCGATGCGCCGATCAACGGCACCACTGCCCGGCATCCTGGCGGCGATGCTGTCCAGCGTGGCGTGCCGCGTCAGGTTGCCGTTCTGGGTCGAGACGAGGATCCGGTCCTCGGCGGCGAGCGCCGCTACCGGCGGCAGCTCGTGAATTTGCTTGGTCGCCATCAGGCGGTCTCCGTGATGATGCGGGCACCGGTCTCGGTCACGATCGGATCGTTGGTCTCGGTGACGAGGAGCGTCTGCGTGCCGCCACCGGCGTCCGGTGGCAGGATGATGGGCGCGCTATGGGTCGAGCGGATCAACCGCAGACCGCGCGCCGTCGGGGACAGCGACATCGTCATGTCAGTTGCGGCCGATCACATAGGCCACGCAGTCCTCGGCCTCGGCGATGAAGGCGACGTGACGCTCGCTGCGACGGAGCGGCACGTCGACATAGATGCCCGGGTAGAGAAACGGGCTCGACGCCAAGTCGGCGATCACCGCCGCGTCGCCGATGGCGAAGCGACAGGGCCCGGTCGCGATCAGGGTGATGACCTGGATATCGTCGCTCAGCGCGGTCGAGGTACGCACCGAGCTGTCGGCGACCGTCAGCTTTTGCGTGCCGTCTCGGGCGAAGCCGAGGACTTGCATCGGGTTGCCGTTGTCGTCCACGGGCAAAAGCAGGCTCATAGCAATCTCCGGCGGGTTCTTTGGGGCAAGGGGGGGGGGCAAAGGTTCGAGCGGTTGACTGGCCTGAATGATATAGGATAATAAACCTATGTCAAGGACCGACGTCGCAATCAGGGCTCGCCGCAACAAAGCCCTTCCAGAGAGTGGCCTGCCTCTGACATAGTCCGAGAAAAGCAGGACGCCTCGAGACAGATGCCGACCGGTCGCCGCCTTTTGATCTACAGCCACGATAGCTTCGGCCTCGGCCATCTGCGCCGCTGCCGGGCGATCGCGCACGATCTCGTCGCTCGCTACGCTGATCTCTCCGTCTTGATCCTCTCGGGCTCACCGATCATCGGCAGCTTCGATTTCAAGTCACGCGTCGATTTCGTCCGCGTGCCCGGGGTCATCAAGCTGAAGAACGGCGATTACACATCGCTCAAGCTGAACATCAACTTGAGCAAGACGCTCGAAATCCGCCAATCGATCATCACCCACACGGCCAGCGCCTTCGACCCGGACATGTTCCTCGTGGACAAGGAGCCCTTGGGGCTCAGGGGCGAGGTCGAGGAGACGCTCGACCTCTTGACCGGCCGCGGTCGCCAGTGCGTGCTGGGCTTGCGCGACGTGATGGACGAGCCCAAGGCACTCTATCTCGAATGGCAACGCAAGGGCGTCTTCCCGGCGCTCGAGCGCTACTACCGCGACATCTGGGTGTATGGCCTGCCGGAGATGTTCGACCCGATCAGCGAGATCCCGGGCATGGCGCGCTTGGCCGATCGGATCAGCTTCACAGGCTATATCGAACGTGCCGCCACCGAGCCGGATCGCTTGGCACCCGGCCTGCAACTCCCGGAGCGGCCCTATGTTCTGGTCATGGCGGGCGGCGGTGGCGATGGTGCCGCGCTGGTCGATCTGGTGCTCAGAGCCTACGAGACCGATCCGACAATTCCCCATCCAGCACTCGTGATTTTTGGCCCCTTCATGAGCCTGGAGCAGCGCAACCAGTTTCAGGAACGCGCGGACCGTCTGCCCGAGGTCTATGCCACCACCTTCGAGGCCAACCCGGAAGCGCTCTACGGGCCGGCGGTCGGGGTGGTTGCCATGGGCGGCTACAACACGTTCTGCGAGATTCTCTCCTTCAACAAGCCGGCGCTGATCGTGCCCCGGACGGAGCCCCGGCTGGAGCAGCTCATTCGTGCCCAGCGGGCGGAGCGCCTGGGCCTCGTGCGCATGCTCGGCGATGGCGACGAGCAGCGACCGGAGGCGATGGCCGCCTGCCTGCACGACATCGCCGGCTGGCCACGCCCGAGCGCGGCTCGGCGACGCCGGCTGCTCGGCGGGCTCGACCGGATCGCCGAGCTGTGTGCGCCGGCCTTCGACCCGGAAAAGCGCATCGCCCGCTCAGCCTGAGAGCCCGCCATGCAGCGCCGCATCGCTTTGCTGCTCAAGGGCTATCCCAGGCTCTCGGAGACCTTCATCGCCCAGGAGATCTTCGGACTCGAGCAGGCGGGACTCGATCTCTTGATCGTCTCGCTCCGGCATCCGACCGATCCTGCCCGCCATCCGATCCACGACGAGATCGGGGCCAGGGTGCTCTATTTGCCCGAGTACCTGCACGAGGAGCCGCTTCGGGTCTGGCGCGGCTTCTGGGCTGCCGTCCGCGAGCGGCGCCTCGGCCGGGTGCTCGGCGCCTTCTGGCGCGACCTCCGCCGCGATCTCACCCGCAACCGCCTGCGCCGGCTCGGCCAGGCGCTGGTTCTCGCCCACGAGTTGCCGGACGATATCGGCTGCCTCTACGTGCACTACCTCCACACGCCGGCGTCGGTCGCCCGCTACACGGCGGCTCTACGCCACTTGCCGTTCGCCATTTCGGCGCACGCCAAGGACATCTGGACGATTCCGGACTGGGAAATTCGCGAGAAGCTCGGTGATGCAGCCTGGCTCACCACCTGCACGACCATGGGCTATCGCCACCTCGAGGCGCTCGCCCCCGGGGCTCGGCTGCTCTGCCTGCCGCACGGCATCGACCTCGAGCGCCTGCCGGCAGCTTCCGGCCATCGCTGCACCGTCGGGGGACCGGTCGAACTGCTCACCGTCGCCCGCGCCGTCGAGAAGAAGGGGCTGGACGTGATCCTGGAGGCACTGGCCCGCCTGCCAGCCGACATCGACTGGCGCTGGCGGCATGTCGGCGGCGGGCCACTCCTGCCCGTTCTCGCGGCCAAGGCCGTCGGGCTCGGCATCGGCGATCGGATCAGCTGGCAGGGCGCCCTGTCGTTCGACCATGTGCTCGAGGCGTTGCGCCGGGCCGATCTCTTCTGCTTTGCGCCGAGGATTGCCGCCGACGGTGATCGTGACGGCATCCCCAACGTCCTGGCGGAGGCCATGTCGCAGGGCCTGCCAGTGGTCACGGCGCGTGCCGGTGCGGTCGATGAACTCGTGCTGGACGGCGAGACCGGGATCCTCGTGCCGCCGAACGACCCCACAGCCCTGGCGGCCGCCATGACGGCGCTGATCCGCGATCCGGCGCGTCGATCGGCGATGGGCAAAGCCGGCCGGGCGCGCATCGAGACCCGGTTCGCAGCAGGCCCGGGCATCGCCGAAATCGCTCGCGAACTGCGAAAGCTTTCGGTGGGCGCCGACTGATGCGCATTGCCTTCTATGCGCCGCTCAAGCCGATCGACCATCCGGTACCGTCGGGCGACCGCTTGATGGCGCGTGCCTTTTTCGGTCTGCTGCAAGGCCAGGGACACACGCTCGAGGTCGCCTCTCGCCTGCGCAGCTTCGATCGGGCGGGCGATCTCGACCACCAATTGCAGCTGAAGGAGGCGTCAACGGCGGCAACGGCTCGGTTGCTCGAGGACTACAGTCGAAACGGCGCACCGGACCTCTGGTTTACCTATCACGCCTATCACAAGGCACCGGACTGGCTCGGGCCCGCCGTCACCAGGGCGCTCGGCATTCCCTATGTCATCGCCGAGGCCTCGATTGCCGGCAAGCAGGCCGGTGGGCGCTGGGACCTCGGCCATCGGGCGACCATCGACGCTGTCGATGCCGCGGCCGCCGTGCTGGCGATGACCCGGGTCGACGCCCGAAATCTGGCTCGTCATATGAGCGACCCGGCCAAGCTCGTCCTGTTCCCGCCCTTCCTCTCGACCTCTCATCGCCAACCTATCGAGCGGAGCGCTGCGCGAGAGCGTCTGGCCCGCGAGCTCGACCTGCCGGGCGACACGGTCTGGCTGGCGACGGTCGCGATGATGCGCGCCGACGTCAAATGCCACTCCTACCGGCTGTTGGCCGAGACATTGGCCCGGCTGGCACGGCAAGACTGGCGGCTCTTGATCATCGGCGACGGTCCGGCCGGCCCGGAGATTCGCGAGATGCTGATGGCGGTCGCCGGGGGGAACGTACGGTTCCTGGGCGAGCAGCCGCCCGACTCCGTCGCGGCCCTGCTCCACGCGGCCGACGTCTTCGCTTGGCCGGGGCTGGAGGAGGCCTATGGCATGGCCATTCTCGAAGCGCTCGCGGCCGGGCTGCCGGTGGTGGCTTGCGACGAAGGCGGCATCAGCGATCTCGTCGAGCACGGCCGCAACGGCTACCTGACGCAGGGTCGCTCGCCCGAGGCTTTGGCAGCAAGCCTGAACCGGCTGATCGAGGACGCCGACCTGCGCCGGCGCATGGCTGGCGAAGCCGCCGCTATGGCCGCGGATCGGCACAGCCTTGGCGCGGCCGACGCCCGCCTGGCCGACGTGTTGGCGAGGGTCGGTCGAGGTGATGGTCCTCTGCGATGCAACTGACGGTGCTCCGCCATGGTGCCACTGCATGGAACCTGGAACGACGGATCCAGGGCCGGGCCGATCCACCGCTGAGCCCGAAAGGCCGTGCCGAGGTCGCCGCCTGGTCGCTGCCGCCCGGGTCTCTGGACCTGCCCTGTCGGGTCAGTCCCTTGCGCCGGGCGCGCGAGACGGCGCTCGTCCTGGGCTTTGTCGAGCCGGTCGTGGTGCCCGAGCTGATCGAGATGGACTGGGGCGACTTCGAAGGCGAGACGCTCGAGCACTTGCGCGCCGAGCTCGGCGCGACACTTGCCGCCGACGAAGCGCTGGGGCTCGACTTTCGACCACCCGGGGGCGAGAGCCCGCGCGAGGTGGGTGAGCGGCTGCGCCCTTGGCTGGCAAGCCTCGCCGGCCCGTCGGGCGCTGCCGTGGCCGTCACCCATAAAGGCGTACGCCGGGCGTTGCTGGCGCTTGCGACCGGCTGGGACATGCGCGGCCCACCACCCGTCAAGCTCCGCGATCATCAGGCGCTGTGCCTCGACCTACCCGCCACTGGGCGGCTCGAGGTGCGCGCTATCGTGTCGCTGGTGCGCTCCGAATGAGCGATGAGATCCGCATCTGGTGGCGCGACGACGATGCCGGGCGAGATAACGAAAAGTTCACCGGCCTGCTCGAGCTCGCGACGCGAGCGCGGCGGCCACTCGGCCTCGCCGTCGTGCCGGCCTGGCTGGAGCCCGCGGTGACGAGCAAAGTCGCGGCCGCGGACAACGTCGATGTCCTCCAGCACGGCTGGAATCATGCCGACCACGCACCCGCCGGCAGCAAGAAGATCGAGCTCGGCGGGATGCTGGCCACCGATGCTTGCAGCCGCAGACTGCAACGCGGGAGGACTATCCTGGAGCGGGCGTTCGGCGACCGTTTCCTGTCGGTACTGGTGCCGCCGTGGAATCGGATCGACGGGCACTGCCTTGCCACACTGGAGCGGCTCGGCTTTGCTGGCGTATCCACCTTCGCGGACGATGGACGCGGCGTGGCGCATGGGCTTCGTCAGGTGAACACGCATGTCGACGTGATCGATTGGCACCGTGGTCGGCGAATGAAGCCTTTGACCGAACTCCAGGCCGAACTCGAGCGGCAGCTGGCAAATCCGGCGCTTGGCACTGTCGGGCTCTTGTCGCATCATCTCGACATGACCCCGGGCGATATGGCCGCGCTCGAGCAACTCTTTCACTACGTGGACTCGATCGACAGCTGTCGCTGGGCGAGCCCACGACAGCTGTTCGCACCATCTTGATGGCTTATCGGGAAGGCCCATCGATGCCCCCTCTCGTCGCGGTCCGCGATCTCCACGTTTCATTCGCCAGCGACGAAGGCACCGTCGAGGCCGTGCGCGGCGTCTCGTTCGACATCGCAGCCAATCGGACGACGGCCGTGGTCGGTGAGAGCGGCTCGGGCAAGACCGTGCTCTCGCATGCCATTTTGGGCATCTTGCCCAAGTCGGCTCGGGTGACCAAAGGCTCCATCCTCTTCGCCGATCCCGAACATCCAGGGCCGCCGCGCGACCTCGTCTCGATGGACCAGGACGGCCGCGAGCGCCGAAAAATCCGTGGCGGCCGGATCGCGATCATCTTCCAGGAGCCGATGAGCTCACTCTCGCCCCTGCACACGATCGGCGATCAGATCGGCGAGGCCTATCGCCTGCATATCGAGGACGACGCCGAAGCGGCGCGCACGGCCACCATCGAGATGCTCGACAAGGTGGGCTTTCCCAATCCCGCTCGGGCCTTTCGCACCTTCACCTTCGAGCTCTCGGGCGGGCTGCGTCAGCGGGCGATGATCGCCATGGCACTGATTTGCAGGCCCGCATTGCTGATCGCCGACGAGCCGACCACCGCCCTCGACGTCACCATCCAGGCGCAGATTCTCAAGCTGATCGACGACCTCAAGGCCGAGTTCGGCATGGCGGTCCTGTTCATCACGCACGATCTCGGCGTGGTCGCCAACGTCGCCGACGAGGTGGTGGTGATGTATCAGGGCCGCGTCATGGAAAGCGGCGAGGCCGACGACCTGATCCGCCAGCCCCGCCATGCCTATCTCGAAGCGCTCCTCCATGCGGTGCCGAGAATCGGCATGGATCCTGACGAGCGACTGCGCTCGGTGGGTGATCCGGCGAACGGCGAGGTGGTGCGCGCGGCGCCGCGGCCCGTCACCCGAGAAGCCGACGACTGGATCTTGCGGGTCGACGGGCTGAACAAGACCTTCTGGACGCGGCGTGCGGGCTGGCTCGGGGGCGAGCAGCAGACCATACGTGCCGTGGTCGATGTCTCGTTCGAGGTGCAGCGCCGCGAATGCCTCGCCATCGTGGGCGAGAGTGGCTGCGGCAAGACGACCGTGAGCAAGCTCATCATGCGCGGTCTCGAGCCCGACTCCGGGCAGGTGCTGTTTCATGACGGCAGCCGCGAGGTCGATGTACTGGGGCTCGATAATCGAGCGCTGCTCGAATTCCGCCGTAAGCTCCAGTACATCTTTCAGGATCCGTTCGGCTCGCTGAACCCACGCATGACGGTGCGCGATATCGTCGCTGAGCCCCTGATCATCCACGGCATCGGTGACGCCGCCAGTCGCGCCGAGCGGGTCAATTGGCTGCTGCGTGAGGTCGGCCTCGATGCCCGTCACGCCAGCCGCTACCCGCACAGCTTCTCCGGTGGGCAGCGGCAACGGATCGGCATCGCCAGGGCACTCGCCCTCGAGCCCAGCCTCCTGATCTGCGACGAGCCGGTTTCCGCCTTGGACGTCTCCGTCCAAGCCCAAATTCTCAACCTGCTCAAGGATTTGCAGGCCGAGCTCGGACTGACTTATCTTTTCATCTCGCACAACCTCGCGGTGGTTCGCTATCTGGCCAATCGGGTGGCGGTGATGTGCGCCGGGCAGATCGTCGAGCTGGCGCCGACCATGCAGCTGTTCGAGAAGCCGCAGCATCCCTACACGCGGGCGCTTCTGGCGGCGGTCCCCGAGCCGGATCTCGACCGTCCGCTCGATTTCGAGGCCCTGCTCGCTGGTCGTGCCTCGGAGCCGACGGCCTGGCCGACGCCCTACCGCCTGGACGGCGAGGTGGGAAGGCTGATAGCGTTCGATCAGAATCACTTCGTGCGGATGGGCAAATGAGCAGACGTCAAGGGGTACTTTCGGCACTGGCCATCGGCTTCGGTTTGCTGGCAGGCGCATGGCCTGCCGCCGACGCCCTTGCCGGACCGCCCACCGAACCGCGGATTCTGACCGACATCCCCGAATTGGGCGAGCGCGGTGGAGACCTGCGCATGCTGGTCAGCCGCACCCGTGATACGCGGCTGCTCTACGTCTACGGCTTTGCGCGTTTGGTCGGCTACAACATGGATCTCGAGTTGGAACCCGACATTCTTGCGGATTTCAGCGTCGAAGAGGGGCGCATCTTCACGTTCCGCCTCAGAGAAGGCCACCTCTGGTCGGATGGCGCGCCATTCACTACCGAAGATCTGCGGTTCTATTGGGAAGACGTTGCCAATAACGCAGAGCTATCGCCGGTCGGACCACCGGTCAACATGCTCGTCGACGACGTGCCGCCGGTCGTCGAGATCATCGACGAGTTGACCATTCGTTATACGTGGCCATCGCCCAATCCGTTCTTCTTGAACGAGATTGCCAAGGCTTCGCCACTCTTCATTTATGCTCCGGCGCATTACCTCAAGCAGTTCCACGCGGACTATGCCGACGCGGACGAGCTGGAGCGTCTCGTGCGCGAGGACAACGCCCGCGATTGGGCGCAGCTCTACCACCGCCGCGATCGCATGACCCAGTTCGACAATGTCGATCTGCCGACGCTGCAACCGTGGCGGCTGGCGACGCCCTCGCCGGCCGAGCGCTTCATCGCGCTCCGCAACGACAACTTCCATCGGGTCGACCCGAACGGCGTGCAGTTGCCCTATATCGACCGCTTCATCCTCGACGTGGTCGACAGCCGGCTGATCCCGATCAAGACTGGTGCCGGCGATGCCGACCTGCAGAGCCGCGGCCTCGCCTTTCGCGACTACACCTTCTTGCGCGAGAGCGAGCCGCGCAGTGGCCTCGAGCCGTTTCTGTGGCCGCAGGCGCGGGGCGCTCATCTCGCACTCTACCCCAATCTGAACGCGGCCGACCCGGTCTGGCGCGAGCTGTTTCGCGATGTGCGCTTTCGCGAGGCCCTGTCGATCGCCATCGATCGCGACGGCCTCTCGCAGTTTCTCTATTTCGGCCTCGCGACCCCGGCCAACAACACGGTTCTGGAGGAAAGCCCACTCCATACGCCGGAGATCGCCAGTGCGTGTCTCGGGCATGACGTGGCGCGCGCCAACACGCTGCTCGACGAGCTCGGCCTCGACAAGCGAGACGGCCGCGGTGTCCGCCTCCTCCCGGATGGGCGCCCGCTCGAGCTCGTCGTCGAGACGGCGGGCGAGGACAGCGAGCAAGCCGATGTGCTGGAATTGGTGGCCGCCGACTTCGCGGAGATCGGCTTCGTCATCCACACCCGGCCGACCGAGCGTGAAGTCCTGCGTAACCGGATCTTCTCCGGCGAAGCGCTGATGACCATTTGGTACGGCCTGGAGAACGGGGTACCGACCGCCGAGATGAGCCCCCAGGAGTTCGTTCCCGTCAATCAGTACGACCAGCCGCAATGGCCGATGTGGGGCCAGCATTTTCAGACCAAGGGCGCCGCCGGCGAGCCGCCCGACGATCCGGTGGCCCAACGTCTACTGGACCTGTTCGGCGACTGGCGGGTCGCCACCGAACGGGCGGAGCGGGAAGCCGCCTGGCAAAAGATCCTCGAGATCTATGCTCCGCAATGCTACACCATCGGCCTCGTCGCCAACGTGCTGCAGCCGGTCGCCGTCCGAACCACCCTGCGCAACGTGCCCGAGGAAGCCATCTACAACTGGGAACCACACGCCCAGATCGGCATCTACCGGCCCGACACGTTCTGGTACGACGACTAGAGCAGTTTCAGGGTGACCGGAGACGAGGAAGGTCCAAAGTCGGCAAGATGGGCGATCGGCGCGGCGCGCAGTAAACCTGCGTGAACACCGATCGTCCGCAGCCTGACAAAGGATACGGTCAGCATGAAACTGCTCTAGACGGATGGCGCGATCTTGCGCAGCCAGAGGCTGCTCTCGATCGCGCCGTGGACCAACGGTAGCTCTGCGACGATCGATCGACGCAATGCATCGTCCATGCGGCGAACCGCATAGGCGCTCGAGAACAGGAGCTCGAAACCGCCACCGGCGAGCAAGGCCGCGACCAGAAGCTGCTCGTTGTAGCCTCGCCATGCCCAGGCGTCGGGATAAGCGTGGGGCAGGAAGATGTCGTGAAAATGGAGCAGCGTACCCGCCGGCAAGCGCGGCAGGGCATCATTCACCAAGCGATCGACGTCACTGCCCGGCACCGCGATGTGGCTCGAATCGATGAAGAGAATATCGTTCGCGTCGAGCTCGGCGACCATCTCGAGATCGAGACGGTCGACCGTGGCGGCCAGATGCTCGACCGCCAGACCGTCCAGCCGTGCCCGGGGTGCCGGGTCGATGCAGAGGTGCCGGGTCGCGAGCCCGCCATCGACGACCGCGCGCGCCATGACCCTGGTCGAGTGGCCGCAGCCGATCTCGACGATGCGTCGTGGCCGTTGCTCGCGGACCGTCGCATAGGCGGCGCAGGCGTCGAGCCTCGGGAACCAGTCCTGCTCGAAGCGCGGTGCCGGCGGCGCGCCGCCGAACCGGGCGAAGGCTTCTCGGTAGCGGTCCAGTCGGTCGAGCATTACCGCGAAGCGCGCAGCGGCCGCGGCGAACAGCGGTTCCAGTGCCGGGTAGTCGCACGGTGTCGTCGACGCGGCATAGCGATAGGGGATGAAGTAGCCCGGCCGCTCGCTCACGGCCGCAAGGTCAGCCCTTCGGCTGCGACCAGCGAGCCCGGCCGCTGGCGCGTCATCTGCCGGGCGATCTCGTCCATGAAATCGTCGTCGTGCTCGGGGTCGTGGTGGAAGGCGACCAGCCGGCCAGCGCCGGCGGCGTCGCAGAGCCGCACTCCCTGTTGCCAGGTCGAATGCCCCCAGCCGACGAACCGCCCGTATTCTTCCTCGGTGTAGGTGCAGTCGTAGACGACGATGTCGGTTCCTCGGATAAAGGCGACGATGTCCTGATCCAACTCCCCGCCGCGATGCTCGACATCGGTGACGATGCACATCGAACGCCCGGCGAACTCGATGCGATAGGCGGTGGCCCCTCCCGGGTGGTTGAGCGCCAGGGTGCGCACCACGACATCGGCGAATGGGCGCAGCACCTCGCCCGGCAAGAAATCGTGAAACGAGACACAGGCGTGCAAAATATCGAGCGGGACGGGGAACAGCGGCGGCTGCATGAGCTGCTTCAAGACATACTGCAGCGTCAGGCCGTGTGCCCGCAAGTGGCCGGCCCAAAACTCGAAATGATTTCGCCCGTCATAGGCCGGCTTGAAGAACGGCAGGCCGGCGATATGGTCGAGGTGGGTGTGGGTGAAAAAGATATGGCTCTGGCGCTTGTCACCTGTCGCCAAGAGCTCGTTGCCCAGTGCCCGCAAGCCTGTCCCGGCATCGAAGACGAGCCTCGCCTCGCCACAGCGAACCTCGATGCAGGAGGTGTTACCGCCATAGCGCGACAGAGCGGCTTCCGGGCACGGCACGGTGCCGCGCACGCCCCAAAAGCGCATGGTGAACGGCGGAGAGGTCATTGGCTGCGCATTCTTCACCCGGATGGTCGTCGAGCGCTGGCGCTCGGTCCTGGTGTCGTGCTCGGGCGTGATCTCGACACGATCACCGAACGCCTCAGGTTCGACGGTAGAGGAAATAGCGGTCGGATGCTATGCTGTCCGGCGGTGGTACCGAAACGAGCGTCGGCGCCGACAGCGCCTGATCGCTCGCCACCATGCCGCCGCGCCGCAAGAGCGGCGGCAGTAGCTGGCCGAGACGGTTCGCCACTCGCTGGTTGCGTGCCGGATCACCCGTTCCGATGTCGCTGTGGATCAGGGCAGCGCCCGCCGGCCAGCGTCGCGCGGCCTCGGGCAGGGTCTCGTCGAGCGGACCGATCACGAGATCGCCTTCGGGCGGCCAGCAATCCGGGTGCGGCTGCGGGTCGCGCTCGAAGACGATGATGCGGCGCTCCGGCAGCCGATCGCGCAGATGATCGAAGGTTCGCCCATTACCGAGGCCGAGTTCCAGCACCAACCCCGGCAGTTCGGCGATCGCCCGCACCGCGGCATCGATGCAGGCACGCTGCGCTTCCAGGCGCCGGATGACGCTGTCCAGACGGCTCATGGGCGGGTCGAACTCCTGCGGTTTCGACCGACAACGTATCGAGCAACGGCACGACTGCCCATGACAATTGCTACAATTCAGAGAACGCCGACGATCGGCCGCCTATCGCGGCACTCTCTCAAAATCGGTTGGTGTAGCGCAGCCCGACGCCCAGAGCCGGGTCGGCCGCAGCGTCGTGGCCGGGTTCGTACTGCAGGAGCACCCAGGTGCCGACGGTGCTGGTCGGGTCCAGGCTGCGCTGATAGGCGACCTCGAGGCGAAGCTCGCGGCCGCTCGGCGCGACGTCGACACGTTCGCGATGACGCTCGATCCGCCCGTCCAGGGCCCGCGCGGTCGGCAGGTCGAGAACGGCCGAAGCGCTGCTGACCCGCAGCGGCTGGCCGAGCACCAAGCCCAAGCGGTCGCCGTCGCTGGCCACATCGGCGGCAATGAGGCCGATCGCGAAGGCGTCGGAGCGTACAGTGCCCCAATCGCGCAACAGCCCGTCGCTATCGTCCATCTGGCTGGCACCCAGTGTCGCTTGGGCAAAGAGCTCGAGCCAGTCTCGAGGCCGATAGCCGAGGCGGGTGGTGCCGAGATGCGAGACGGCCCCGTCGGCGAACGCAAAAGCGCCGGAAGCCCGGCTGCCGAGCAATCCGGAGGCCTCGTCGACATAGCTGTAGCTGACCTGCAGCGTGGTGTGGTCACCCAGGCGATGCGCCGCGCCGAGCGTCGCGAGGCGGCCGGGCGATCCCTCGCCATTTGCCGTTTCGGTGCCGAGATCGGCGCTGTCGAGCAGGCCTATCCGCAGCGCCGTGGCGTCGCCGAGGGCGAGGCTCAGACTGCCGCCGGTGCCCCGGTCGACGAGACTGTCGGCCGGGGCGAGCAATGGAGCTGCATCGAGAAAGAGCCCGTCCAGGGCGTTCCCGCCGGCCGCGCCCCCGATGTCGGACGCCGCCAGCCCGAAGCCGATGCTGGCGCGGCCGTAAGGCAGGTCGATCCCGTCGAACGAGAGGCGCTCGAACACCTGGCCCGTGTCGTCCTCGCCGCCTGAGAGTGCCGCCCGGGCACTACCCTCGATCGGCCGGTCGAGCGGCTCGCTGAGCCCGAACCGGGCGTCGACCCCGAGTGCCGCGAAGGAGCCGATCGGCAGCTCACGGTACTGCAGCTGGTCCAAGAGCTTCTGCCCGAGATCGATGGCGCCGTCGGGCCGCTGCACCAGCCGGCCGAAATCGGCAGCATAGGGGCGGCCATAGACATCGAGTACCATGGCATTTCGCAGCGCCGCCGCGCCGCTCAGTGCATCCCCGAACGCACTGCCGAGCGTGAGCCGGCTGCTGTCGAGGGCAACGCGCCGCTCGTCGACCGTATCGCCCAAGGCGACCTGCTGGCGGCCGACCGGCGCCAGGGCACGCGCCAGATTGACGAGGCCACTGCCGAAGGTCTGGTCGATGCCACGCGCCCCCAGGTCGTCGGCGGTCTCCAGGAGAATGGCCGCGACCTGCTGCATCGAGAGGCTCGGAAAGGCGCCCTTCAGCACTGCTGCCGCCCCGGCGATATGGGGCGTCGCCATCGACGTGCCGGTCAGCCGCGAATAGCCGCCATTGCGGTAGGTGCTGTAGATGTCGACGCCCGGTGCGACCAGAAAATAGGGCGCGGTACCGCCGGCCCGGTTGGTCGGGCCATAGATGTCGCCGTCGCGATCGACAGCGCCGGCGACGAGGATGCCACCCTGAAATTCGCTCTGGGTCGCGAGCCGCGCCGGTGACAGTGGTTGACTGTTGCCTTGGTTGCCGGCGGCGACCACGACGAGCGCACCGCTGGCCACGGCCCGCTCGAGGGCGGTGCGGTAAGCGGCATTGATGGCGCCGTCCTTGCCGATGCTGAGATTGATGATGCTGGCTCCCTGCGCGCGGGCGTAATCGAGGGCGGCCGCGATGTCGCTGTCGAGATAGCCACAGCCGGCACGATCGCAGATGCTGCTGTCGCGCAGATCGGCACGGATCGCGAGCAGAGTCGCCTCCGGCGCGATGCCCCGCATGCCGGCACCGTCGACATTGGCGGCGACAATGCCCGCGACATGGCTGCCATGACCGCTTTGGTCCTCGAGCGTCGTCCGGTTGCCGGTCACGATGTCGATGCTGTTTCGCCGGTCGATGCGGCCACTGAATTCCGGATGGTCGAGCGAGATGCCGGAGTCGATGATCGCCACCTTGACGTTGCGGCCCGTGGCACCGGCGGCGTAGGCGCTATCGGCACCGATCCGGGCCACCCCGTAATTCGCCGAGCCTTCGGCCGTGCCCACGGGCCGATCGCCCGGCTGCAGCACAGGCGTAATGCGGATCGGATCCGGAGCGCTGACCGTCCGGACACCGCCGCCCGACGAGCCACTACCACCGCCGCTCCCGCCACCGCCACCACAGGCGCCGAGTACCATGAGGGCTACGATGGCCGCCAGCCATGGCGTTGGCCGCTTTTTCCCGCGTACCCGCTGCCGATCGGCCGCACAGGATGCCTCGAGCGACGCGGGTCGCGGGCGCATGGCGTTTCCTCATGACTGTTCGTTGATCATGAAGGTTAACCAATCGTGAGCGGCGGTAAAGCCCATTGGCTGGCCACGACACTCGAGGCGCCCTATGGTATCTCATTGGTGCAAATGGATTTTTTGGCGCTGGCTTGCTACCGCGATCCGCTGCACCGACGGTTGCGCTGGCCTCGACGCCGCCTGACCGGCGAGCGTTGCCCGGATGGTGGCCCCTACCGGCCGGGATCGACCACGAGCTTGCCCGTGGTCTCCCGCCGACGCAGCCGGTCGATCGCCGCCGGCGTGCCGGCCAGCGCCACGACCTCGCTGACCCCTGGCCGAATGATCCCGCCGCGGCACCATTCGAACAGCTGCCTGAAGCCGGCGCGCATCCGCTCCGGATCGTGGCGGCGATAGCTGCCCCAGTAGAAGCCCATAGCGGCAATGTTCTTGACCAGCAGGATATTGGCCGGGATCTGCGGAATCGTGCCGGAAGCGAAACCGATGACGACGATCCGCCCCTCCCAGGCCAGGCAGCGCAGCGAGGCGTCGAAGAGGGCGCCACCGATCGGATCGAAGACGACGTCGACACCACGTCCCTGCGTCAGCGCCTTCACCTGCTCGACCAGATCCGGAGCATCGCTGTCGATGACGTGATCGGCACCGTGAGCCGCGGCCACCGCCGTGCGGGCGGCACCGCGGGCCGTGGCGATGACGGTGGCGCCTAGCGCCTTGCCGCATTCGACCGTGGTGAGCCCCACCCCACCCGCTGCCCCGTGGACCAGCAGCACCTCGCCGCGGGCGAGCCCCGCCCGCCAGACCAGAGCGCCGTAGGCTGTGCCGTACGCAATCGCGAAGCCCGCGGCGGTCACTGCATCGAGCTCGTCCGGCAGAACGACGACGTCGTCGGCGCGGGCCACGGCCTGCTCGGCGAAGCCACCATGGTCGACCAGCGCCAAGACCCGCTGACCGGGAGCGAGTCCACCGACGCCGACGCCCACGGCGTCGATCGTGCCCGCGACCTCGAGACCCGGCACGAACGGCAGGGCCGGCCGCTCCTGGTAGCGGCCCTCGAGCATGAGCGCGTCGGCAAAATTGATGCCGGCGGCCTCGACCGCGATCCGGACGTGGCAAGCGCCGGGCTCTGGCGCCGGCAGCTCGACGAGCTCCAGCCCGGCGGTGCCGATGAGCTTTCGGGTAAGAATGGCTCGCATAGTGGTCTTCTGCCGACCTCCTGGAGAAAAAAGCGCGCTGGCGCGGTTGCCGTGTGCTGCTCGGGGGTGCGACACGAACCACCGCGACCGCGCTCGATCGCAACTGGCAAAAACGCCTTTCGAGCCTTATCTGCAAGCCCATGCAGATAGATACCACGCGCGGCTACTTCGCCATCGGGGCGGAACGGATCTCCAAGGCCATGAACCTCGGCAATCTGGTGCGTTCCGCCAATGCCTTCGGCGCCAGCTTCGTCTTTTTGATCGATGCGCAATACGACCGCAAGACGGCCAAGTCCGATACCTCGAACGCCGAGGTGGCAGTGCCGGTCTACGACGTGCCGAGTCCGGCCGATCTGCAGCTGCCGCGCGGCTGTCAGCTGGTCGGGGTCGAACTGGTGCCGGACGCGGTCGATCTGCCGAGCTTTCGGCACCCGCTCCAGGCGGCGTATGTCTTCGGCCCGGAACGCGGCAGCCTGAGCCCGGCCTTGCTCGGGCGCTGCGATCACGTGGTGCGGATTCCGACCCGGTTCTGCATCAATCTCGCCGTGGCCGGCGCCGTGGTGATGTACGACCGCATGGTCTGCCTCGGCCGCTTCGCCGAACGGCCGGTCCGCGTCGGCGGGCCGAATTCGCGCCGCTACGAGCTATCGTGAGCGAACCACCGGCGTTATGACATAGAAGCCGTAAGTGGCATCTGGTATTAGCCCATCGCGTTCATTCCATCTCACAAGGAAGCCCATGCAACGACCCCTAGCACTCGTCGCCGGCTTGGTCGGCATGCTGTGCCTCGGCGGAGAGGCGCTGGCCCAGGCCCCGCAGTTCCTCGGCGATTTTCGTGACTGGCACCTCTATGCCTACGACGAGGCCGCCGGGAAGACCTGCTACATCGCGAGCAAGCCCACCGAGGAAGCCGGCAATTGGAACCGTCGAGGCCCAGCCGCCATCCTGGTTTCGCGACTACCGGTCACCGATGCCAGCGAGCAGATCAGCGTGCAGCCCGGCTATACCTTCAAGACCGGCAGCACCGTCGAGGTGAAGATCGGCAATCGGGAGTGGCAGCTGTTCACCCAGGGTGAGCATGCCTGGGCCAACACCGACGAGGAGGACCAGGCGATCATCCGGGCCATGCAGGCCGGCGTCGACATGACGGTGCGCGGCACCTCGCAGCTCGACACCTTCTCGCTCGACACGTACTCGCTGCTCGGCTTCTCCGCGGCCTTCGAGGCGATGCGCAATGCCTGCCCCGACTGAGCCCATCGACACCGAGACGACCGTCCCGGCCGCCATGACCTTGCCCAAGCCGCTTGCGGCGGACGGCAAGTCGAGCCTGATCGGCCTCGATGTCGACGGCCTTGCCACGGTGATCGCCGCGGTCCAGCCAGCGAGCGCGACGCAGGTCGCCCTGCGGGCGCGGCAGCTCTTTCATTGGCTCTATCACCGGGGCGCCACGGATTTCGGCGCGATGACGACGCTGCCGAAGGGCTTGCGCGACGCGCTCGCTTTGGATTTCTCGGCCGCCCGACCGACGGTGACGACCGAGCAACGAGCGGCCGACGGCACGCGCAAATGGCTGCTCCGCTTCGCCGATGGCCAGGAGGTCGAGACCGTCTTCATTCCCGAAGAGGATCGGGGCGCACTCTGCGTTTCGACCCAGGTCGGGTGCACGCTTTCCTGTAGCTTCTGCCATACCGGCACGATGCCGCTGGTGCGCAATCTCGGCACGGCCGAAATCACGGCGCAGATCCTCGTTGCCCGCGATGCGTTGGCCGAATGGCCGACAGCAAAAGAGGGCCGGCTCTTCACCAACATCGTGGTGATGGGCATGGGCGAGCCGCTCTTCAACTACGACAATACGGCAGCGGCGCTCCGCCTCGCCATGGACGAGACAGGCCTCGCCCTGTCGCGCCGGCGAATCACCCTTTCGACGTCGGGTGTGGTGCCGCGAATCGAGCAATGCGGGCGGGAGCTCGCCGTCGGCCTCGCGATCTCCCTGCATGCGGTCCGCGACGACCTGCGCGACGAGCTCGTGCCGCTGAACAAGAAGTGGAATATCGCCACTCTCCTGGATGCCTGTAGCCGCTACCCGACACGCCGGCCGATCACCTTCGAATACGTCATGCTGGCCGGGATCAACGACAGTGACGCCGAGGCCAGAGAACTCGTTCGGCTGCTGGACGGCATCCCGGCCAAGGTGAACCTGATTCCCTTCAATCCCTGGCCGGGTGCCCCCTATGCCTGCTCGTCCAACAATCGCATCCGCGCCTTCGCCGCGATCGTCGAGGCTGCCGGCTACGCCTCGCCGGTGCGCACGCCGCGTGGCCGCGACATTCTTGCTGCCTGCGGCCAGCTGAAGACCGCGAGCGAGCGGCAACGGCGGCAGAGGGTCGCCGCTTGAAGCCGGATCTCGCTGGCGGGCAGCTGCCGACGGGGCGACGTCGTTGAGGCGCTTGCTGGTCGGCTTTCTCGCCACGGTGGGCGTGCTCACACTCCTTCTCGTCGCCGTTGTCGGTGGCGGCGTGATCTGGCTGGTGCGCAGTTATGGCGGACCCGAGCCCTTGCCGGACGACATCGTGCTCACCGTGGATCTCGGCGAGGCGCTCAGCGAGGCGCGCTCCGTCGATCCTTTCGCGACCCTCGGCCTGCAGCAGCCGCTCGAAGTCGCCGAGGTCGTCCTGGCCCTCGAGCGGGCGAGCCTCGATCCGCGGGTCAAGGGCCTCGTTGCCCGGCTCGATGCCACGGGCCACGGCTTTGCCGTGGCGCAGGAGCTGCGGGACGCGGTCCGTGTCTTTGCCCAGAGCGGCAAGCCCACGGCGGCTTGGGCCGACAGCTTCGGCGAGCTCGGCCCAGGCAACGAGGGCTATTTCATCGCAACGGCCTTCCCCAGCATCTACCTCCAGCCGGGTGGAATGCTGGGCCTGACCGGTCTCATCGCCGAGGTGCCGTTCGTTCGCCCGTTGCTCGATCGGCTCGGCATCGAGCCGCAGATCACCCGCCGGTCGGCCTACAAGACCGCCTTCGACAGCCTCGTCGAGCCGGGGTTCACCGATGCCAATCGGGAGATGCTGAACGACCTGTTGGACGGGCTCTATGCGACCCTGGTGGAAGCGATTGCCGAGGGCCGCGGACAAACGCCGGAGGCAGTTCGGCGGTCAATCGACAGCGGCCCGTTGATGGCTGACGACGCGCTCGGGGCCGGCCTGGTCGATGCGCTCGCCTTTCGCGACGAGGTAATCGACCAGGCGCTGGAGGCAGCCGGGCCGGAGGCCGAGATCGTGGCCCTGGATCTTTATGCGCGGCGGACGGCGCCGGTCGAGGACGAGGCTGCCACGGTGATCGCCCTCGTCGTCGGGCAGGGGGCCATCCAGCGGGGCTCGGCCGGGTTCGAGCAGCTGATCGGCGCCGATGACCTTGCCGACCATCTGGCCGCGGCGCGCGAGGACGAGGCGATAGCGGCCGTGGTGCTGCGCCTCGATACCGGCGGCGGCTCGGCGGTGGCATCGGAGACCATCGCCCGCGAGGTCGCGCTATTGCGCGACGCCGGCAAGCCCGTGGTGGTCTCGATGAGCAATGCCGCGGCCTCGGGCGGCTACTGGATCGCTATGGGAGCCAGCCACATCGTGGCCCAGCCGACCACACTCACGGGCTCGATCGGGGTGATCGCCGGCAAGCCGGTCCTGGCCGAGGCCTGGAACATGCTCGGCGTCGGCTGGGAGAGTGTCGAGCGGGGCGAGAACGCGGCCTTCCTGTCGTTCAACCAACCGTTCGACAGCCTCGGCCGCGCGCGCCTCGAAGCCAGCATCGACGCCCTCTACGCCCGCTTCAAGGACGGTGTCGCAGCCGGCCGTGGGCTGGAGGAAGGCGAGGTCGAAGCGATTGCCCAGGGCCGCGTCTGGCTCGGTGCGCAGGCCCTCGGCCACGGCCTGGTCGACGAATTGGGCGGCATCCGCACCGCCCGCTCCGCCGCCATCCGTCTGCTCGACCTGCCCGGGGACGCCCCGGTCGAGCTGCGCCGCTACCCCGAACAGGCACCACCCTGGGAGCAGTTGCTCGACCTCGTCGACCAACCCTGGGTCCAAGCGGCCGCGACTGCCATGGCCTGGTGGCGCGGCTTGAACGGCGCGGGCCCGGTCGAGGCGCAACTGCCACGCTTTCGCTGAGCGCCGGCCGTCCGGTCGGACGACCAGTGATGGACCAATGTCCCGGCGACAGCGGCAGCGCCCTTTGCGCGGTCGTCGACTGCGGGTCGGGCACCGGATCTTCGGCACGGCGGCGCCCGTAACGGGATCGGCTACCGTCTGTTGTCGCTATGCCGATGGCGTCCATGCCATTGCACCGCCGCCCCAACGCCGCTATCCGATGCTCTAGTTGGTCGAATGGCGACTCGGCCGACCTCATGTGCCGCGTCGTTCCAAAACTAGTGAAAGCCGGGCGCCATTGAAATACCGTGGTGTTGCAGCGATTTCGAAGCTACCGATCGTTCGCGCCACGCTCCATGAGGAAACGCCAACATGCGCGCCATTGCCGTGCTGATCGGTCTGATCGTCGTCGCGGGAGGGCCCGCTCGGACCCAAGAGCCGCCGCCGCCGGCCGTCAGCGTGGTGACGGTCGAGGCCTCCGACGTCACGCCGTTTTCCAGCTTCACCGGGCGGATCGAGGCGATCGACAAGGTCGAGCTGATCGCCCGGGTCGACGGCTTCCTCAAGGCGCGACCGTTTACCGAGGGTGCGGTCGTCGACGAGGGCGACCTGCTGTTCTCGATCGAACAGGGCCCCTATCTGGCGAGACTCGGCGAGGTCGACGCCGATATCGCCGCAGCCCAGGCCGAGTTGACCCTGGCCCGGCTCGAGGTGGATCGCCAGACGACTCTCGTTCAGCGTCAGGCCGCGGCCCAGGCCGTGCTCGATCAGGCAACGGCCCTGGCGGGAAAATCCGAAGCCGAGTTGCTACGGGCACAGTCCTCGCGCGCCAGGGCCGAACTCGATCTCGACTACACCGAAATCCGCGCCCCCATCACCGGGCGAATCGGCCGGGCCACGGCCTCTGTCGGCGACTATGTGAACCCAGGGCTCGGGCCGCTCGCCACCATCGTCAGCGAGGACCCGATCTACGTCACCTTCCCGGTCACCCAGCGCCAGCTCTTGAGCTTTCGTGAGAGTGCAAGCTCGCGCGGCGACACGTCGACGCTCGCGGTCAAGGTCCGCATGGCCGATGGCCGCTTCTACGACCGTGTCGGCACGATCGACTTCGTCGACGTGCAGGTCGACACCGGCACCGACACCGTCACCGTGCGCGCCGTCGTCGACAACCAGGATGGCGTGCTGATCGACCAGCAGCTGGTGACCGTCGTGGTCGAGAGCGCCGAGCCCACGACCGCCCTCCTCGTCCCGCAGGCGGCGACGCTCGCCGACCAGGGTGGCCGCTACGTCCTGGTGGTGGGTGCCGACGACACCGTCGAGGCGCGACCGATCACCGTCGGCACCACCATCGACGGCAATTTCGTCGTCACCAGCGGCCTCGAGGCCGGTGAGCGGGTGATCACCGACGGCATCCAACGGGTGCGCCCCGGCATGGTCGTCGACCCCGCCCCGGCGACAGGTTCTTGAACCCATGATCTCCGCCGTCTTCGTCGACCGGCCGCGCCTCGCGGTCGTCATCTCGATCGTCATCACGCTCGCTGGGCTGATCGCCATGCGGGCGATCCCGGTGGCCCAGTTCCCCGAGATCGTGCCGCCGCAAGTCTCGGTGACGACACGCTATCCGGGGGCCGGCGCCGATGTCGTCGAGGCGACGGTGGCGCAGGTGATCGAGGCCCAGGTCGTGGGTGTCGAGAACATGCTCTACATGAAGTCGACCAGCGGCAATGACGGCAGCTACACGCTGACCGTCAGCTTCGAGGTCGGCAGCGACGCCGACATCAACACCGTCAACGTGCAGAACCGCGTGGCCCAGGCCCTGCCCAAGCTGCCCGAGGAGGTCCAGCGCCAGGGCGTCACCACCAAGAAGAAGTCCGCAGCCTTTCTGCAGATGGTGAGCCTCTACTCGCCCGATCAGAGCCGCGATGCGCTCTTTCTCTCCAACTACGCCACCATCAACGTCATCGACCAGATCAAGCAGATCCCGGGCGTCGGTGACGCCTACCTGTTCGCCAGCCTCGACTACGCCATGCGGATCTGGCTCGACAGCGATCGGCTGACCTCGCTCGGCCTCTCACCAAACGACGTGGTCACCGCCATCCGCTCGCAGAACATCCAGGCCGCGGCCGGGCGGATCGGCGCCCAGCCGATGGCCGATGCCGAGCTGCAGCTCAACATCCAGACCCAGGGCCGGCTCACCGATACCGCCGAGTTCGAGCGGATCGTGGTGCGCGCCAATCCGGACGGCTCGTTCGTCCGGGTGGGCGACGTCGCCCGGGTCGAGCTGGGTGCCCGCACCGCGGACGTCCAGAGCCGCTTCAACAGCAGTGACGGGGCGGTCATCGCCATCCAGCAGCTGCCTGGCTCCAACGCCATCGCGACTGCCGAGGGTGTAAGGGCGCTTTTGGAGGGGTTGAGCGAGCGGTTTCCCACTGGCATCGAGTACCAGATCCCCTACGACACCACCCGCTTCGTCGAGGCGAGCATCGAGGAGGTGGTGCGCACACTGATCGAGGCCTTCGTCCTCGTCATCATCGTGGTCTTCCTCTTCCTCGGCAACGCGCGGGCCACCCTGATCCCGCTGATCGCCGTGCCGGTGGCGCTGATCGGTACCTTCGCGGTCATGCTGGCCCTCGGCTTCTCGGCGAATACCGTCTCGCTCCTGGCGCTCGTGCTCGCCATCGGCATCGTCGTCGACGACGCCATCGTCGTGGTCGAGGCCGTCGAGGCCAAGCTGGAGGCGAAGCCCGAGCTCTCGGTGGCGGACGCCACCAAGGAGGCGATGGGCGAGATCACCGCACCCATCATCGCCATCACGCTGGTACTGCTCTCGGTCTTCGTGCCCGTCGCCTTCATCCCCGGCATCTCGGGCCAGCTCTACCAGCAATTCGCCGTCGCCGTTTCCGTTTCCATGGTGATCTCGGCGATCAATGCCCTGACCCTCTCGCCCGCGCTTTGCGCCGTGCTCTTGAAGCACAGCCACGGGCCCAAGCGCGGGCCGATGCGCTACGTGCTGGGCGCCATCGACCGGGTGCGTGACGGCTATGCGGCGATCGTCGCCCGGCTCGTGCGGGTCGCCGTCATCAGCTTGATCCTGCTCGCCGGGTTCGTCGTCGGCACGGGCTGGCTCTTCACCCACGTACCGACCGGATTCCTACCCGACGAGGATCAGGGCGTCATCTTCGTCGAGGTCCAGCTGCCCGAGGGGGCCGCCGTCAACCGCTCGCTCGCCGCCGTCGAGCAGGTCGAGGCGGTGATCAAGGAAAAGCCCGGCGTGGTCAGCGTGACCTCTGTCGTCGGCTACAGCTTCATCGACGGCCTCGCCAAGTCGAACGCGGCCTTCGTCGTCGTCACGCTTGCCGATTTCGCCGAGCGCACCACGCCGGAGACGCGGGCACAGGGGCTTATCGCGTCGCTGCGCCAGGAGTTCATGACCTTCCGCGAGGCGATCGTCATCCCCTTCAACCTGCCGCCGATCCTCGGCCTCGGCACCGGGGCCGGGTTCGAGTTTCAGTTGCTCGACCTGCAAGGCGGCAGTGCCGCCGACCTCTCGGCCGCGGCCAACGGCCTGATCGTCGCTGCCAACCAGGACGAGCGCTTAGGCGCGGTCTACACCACCTTTGCCGCGGCCACGCCGCAGCTCTTTCTCGACATCGACCGCGAGCGGGTGCAGACGCTGGGCATCAATCTGGGCGACGTCTTCAACGCGCTGCAGTCGACCCTGGGAGGCTTCTACGTCAACGACCTCAACCTCTTCGGCCGCACCTGGCAGGTCCTGGTGCAGGGCGAGGAGGACGACCGGGCGGCGGTCGAGGACATCTACCGGATCAATGTCAAGAACGCGCAAGGTCAGATGGTGCCGACGCGCGCGTTCCTCGAGCCGCGGCTGATCCTGGGTCCTCAGTTCATCCTTCGCTACAACAATTTCCGCAGCATCACGATCTCTGGTCAGCCATCCCCGGGTCGCAGTTCCGGCGAGGCCATTGCCGCGATGGAGGAGATTGCCGCCGCCACCCTGCCCGAAGGCTACAGCTATGCCTGGACCGGCACGGCGCTGCAGGAGAAGGAAGCGGCTGGCCAGACCGGCATCATCCTCGGCCTCGCCGTGCTTTTCGCTTTTCTCTTCCTGGTCGGGCTGTACGAGAGCTGGACCATCCCGGTGCCCGTCCTGCTCTCGGTCACGGTCGGCATCTTCGGGGCCATGCTCGGCCTCTTTATCGCC
>JAABSG010000155.1 GCA_011390475.1 Geminicoccaceae bacterium
CGTCCTGCAGCCCGACGACGCGATCGTCCTCGATCATGGTCGACATCGGCGGATCTCCCAGGAAAGTGTGGGGAGAATGATCCTCCCCACGCCCCACCGGTTTCTGGTGGGCATCAGGTGTCGCCCATGGCGAGGTGAAGCGCGGCCGAGGCTTCGCGGCAATAGGCGTTGTAGGGCTCGGACATGCGGAACGCCTCGTCGCGCGGGTAGGGGGCGTCGATGCCGATCTCGCCCACGATCCGCCCGGGCCTCGCCGCCATGACGACGATCCTGGACGACAGGAAGACCGATTCGTAGACGCTGTGGGTGACGAAGATCACCGTCCAGCCCTGACCCTCCCACAAGCGCAGGAGGTCGTTGTTGAGGCGGATGCGGGTGATCTCGTCCAAGGCGGCGAAGGGCTCGTCCATGAGCAAGAGCTTGGGCTTGGTGACCAGCGCCCGGGCGATCGAGACCCGCATTTTCATCCCGCCCGAAAGCTCGCGCGGGTAGGCCTCGTGGAAGTCCTGGAGCCCCACCATGGCAAGCGCCTCCTCGACCCGCTCCCGCGTCTGCCGCCGGCCCTTGCCCTGCAGCTTGAACGGCAGCTGCACGTTGTCGAAGACGGTAGCCCAGGGCATCAGCGTCGGCTCCTGGAAGACGAAGCCGATATCACCCACATGGCCGCCCTCGGGCCAGAACAGCCGCCCGCCCGAGACCGACCCCAGCCCGGCGATGATGCGCAAAGCCGTGCTCTTGCCACAGCCCGACGGTCCCAGGAGGCTCAGGAACTCGTGCCGCTCGACCGCGAGGTTGAGGTTCTCGAGCGCCACGGTGCCATTGGAGAAGGTCTTGGAGACCCCCTGCAGCTCGAGCAGCCGGCCACCGCCTGCCTTGCGCTCGACGACCTTGGGCGCTGAGGCGGCTGCCATCACCCGCCGGTCAGCTCCTTCTTGAGATCGAGACCGACCCCCTTGTTGACGAAGTCCAGCGTGTAGGCCCGCGATAGATCGAGATCCTCCGGATAGAGCCCGGCCTCGACCGTGAGCGCGAAGAAATCGGCCCAGCGCGCGTCGGTCATCGCCCCGATGCCGAGCGTTTCGGCGTCACCGCTGTCGGCGATGCCGTACTCCTTCAGCTTCTCGATCGAGTACGCGATCTGCTCGTCCGTCATGTCCGGGTTGTCGGCCTTGATCAGCTCGTTGCCGGGCGTCGGATCGCCGTAGAGATAGGAGTACCAGCCGAGAATCGTCGCATCGACGAAGCGCTGCACCAGATCCGGATTCTCCTCGACCAGGGCCCAGCTCGTCTCGATCGTCGTCGAATAGGTGTCGTAGCCGGCATCCGCCAAGAGGAAGACCTTGGGCTCGAAACCGCCCTCGCGGGCGATCGCGTACGGCTCGGAGGTCAGATAGCCCTGTTGGCCGATGCCCGGATCGGCGATGAACGGGCCCGAGTTGAAGGTGTAGGGGCGGATCTGGTCGTCGGTGAAGCCGTAGGCGATCTTCAGCCATTCCCAGTAGGTGGTCCGGGCCCCGGTGGAGATCAGCACCGGCATGCCCTGCATGTCGGCCAGGGTCTCGATCCCCTGGTCCGGGTGGACCATCAGGATCTGCGGGTCTTTTTGGAAGATCGCGGCCACGGTCACCATCGGCACCTCGTTCTGGACGAAGTTGAAGGCGCCGAACATGGCCGAGCCCATGTTGAAGTCGATGTTCCCGGCGGCCAGCAGTTGCGGGTGGTTGACCTGTGGCCCGCCCGGCCGGATCTCGACGTCGAGGCCGAATTCCTCGTAGATGCCGGTCGCGACCGCCTGGTAATAGCCGCCGTGCTCGGCCTGCGCCTTCCAGTTGGTGCCGAAGCTCACCGCGTCGAGGGCCAGCGCCGGTCCGCTGGTCGCCAGAAGACCGATCGCGAGGGTGCTCGAGGCCGCGCGCGCCTGCCACGTCTTGCCCACCTGCCACGTCTGGAAGGTCATCTTGATGCGTTCCCTTTGCTGCGCGATGCCGTCATCGGGGCATCGTCTACCAAGCCCGAAAGACAGCAACAAGCGTGCCAGCAAACGGCTCAGCCGTCGAGGCGGACCCAGCGCAGGAGGAAGAAGTTATCGGGCCGCTGCTGCACCTCGACCCCGGCCCTGACCGCCCAGACCAAGGGCTGGATGTGCAGCGGCACATAGGCCACATCGTCCTTCAAGATGGCATGCACCTCGTCGATCATCGCCTGCCGTGTCACAGGATCGAGCTCCTCCTGGATCGAGGGCACCAGCTCGTCGATCCGCGGATGGCTGTAAGTGCCGAAGTTCCAACTGCCGAGCCTGAGTTCCTCGTTCGGCGTCGCCAGCAAGAAGCGCATCGGATGCTCGGCATCGAACGTGCCGGGCGACCAGCCCAGGAGATACATGTCGAACTGCCCATCCTGCAGTTCCCCCCAGTACTGGCTCACCGGCACCGTCACCACGTCCACCTCGAGCCCGATCCGCGCCAGCATCGGCGGGATCGCGGTGCAGATCGCTTCGTCGTTGATATAGCGATCGTTGGTACAGCGGAGCGTGAAGCGAAAGCCGTCGGCATAGCCCGCCTCGGCCAGGAGCGCCTCGGCGGCCTCGAGGTCGAGGGGCAGGCGGACATCGTCCTCGGGCTGGTAGCCATCGACCCCGGGGCCGATCAACAGGCCGGCCAGCTGCGCCTGGCCACGCATGATCCGCTCGACGATCGCCTCGGCATCGATCGCCCGGTAGATCGCGCGCCGCACCCGGACATCCTGGAACGGGTTGCCGCCGCCGGCCTCGCCCATGGCGAGACTCTCCGACTGGTGATCGAAGCCGAAGAAGATCACCCGGCTCTCGATCCCGGTCAGCACCTCGATGTCGGGGCTCGCCTCGAGCCTCGGCACATCCTGCAGCGGCACCGGCTCGATCATGTCGACAGCACCCGAAAGCAAGGCTGCGACCCGCGTGCCGGCCGCCGCCAACGGATTGTAGACCGCGCGGGTCAGATTGTGCCCGGGCGTGTCCCACCAATCGGCGAACGGCTCGAGTACCGTCTCGCTGTCCGGCGTCCGGCTGACCAGCCTGAACGGACCTGTGCCATTTGCCGCCAAATTGGTCACCGTGGCCGCTTGGGCATCGGGCAGTGCCGCCCCACGTTCCTCCGTCCAGTCGCGATCCATGATCAGCCAATTGGCGATGCCGGAGACGAACAAGGGGTCGGGCTTCTCGGTGTAGAACTCGACGGTGAAGTCGTCCGGCGCCTCGATCCGCTCGACCGTGGCGAAGAACGTCTTGACGTCGGAAGCCTCGGACGAGGCGCGCTCGAAGCTGAAGACGACGTCGTCCGCGTCGAAAGCTGCGCCGTCGTGGAAGGTCACGCCCTCACGCAAGGTAAACCGCCAGCCCTCGCTGCCGATGGGTTCCCAGCCGGTCGCGAGGGACGGCTCGAGCGCCATGTCGCGCCCGCGCCGCACCAGCCCTTCATAGATGTTGTTGAGAAAGCCCAGGACCGGGGCGGTCGCCGCCGCGTGCGGGTCCATGGTCGTGGGCTCGCTATTGGTCGACCACGTGAAGGTCGAGGCGGTGGCGGGCGTGACGAGAAAGCCGGCAACGAGCAGTGCAGCGAAGCTGGAGCCGGCGGGCGCGCGGAGCATCGGCGGTGTCCTGATGGTCGAGAGGCTGAACACCGCCACATCATGGCGCACCGCGGTCGCCCACGATAGCCGCCCGGCACTTCACGAAGCGGTGAGTGTCGAACGCTGCGTCCTGAGGAAAGGAAGGTGGGGTGAGCGACCGGACTTGAACCGGCGGCCTCCAGGGCCACAACCTGGCGCTCTAACCAACTGAGCTACGCCCACCATCGAGATGGCCGTCATGTGGCGCAAAGCCCGCGCGTCGTCAAGCATCGGCAGGGCGCAAGCGTTTGCCGATTTTTTCACCACAATGCACAAATATCGGGCATACACTGCCCGATCCGAGCCGTCTTGCCAGCCCCTGAAACCGCGCGTAAGCGAGCTGGCACGCTCCGTGCATAAGCCAGTGCACGAGAAACAGTGACCGCTTCGGCCAAGCCGGATCGGTCCGTCACCGCCACGCTCGACTGGCTGCCCGCGACGATGGCGTTCGGGGCGGTGGCAGGCAACACGCGGAGGGAGATCCCGAGGCATGAAGAAGATCGAGGCCATCATCAAGCCGTTCAAACTCGATGAAGTGAAAGAGGCGCTCCAGGAAGTGGGGCTCAAGGGGATGACCGTCACCGAGGTCAAGGGCTTCGGCCGCCAAAAGGGCCACACCGAGCTCTATCGGGGTGCCGAATACGTCGTCGACTTCCTGCCCAAGGTGAAGATCGAGCTCGTCGTCGACGACAGCATCGTCGAGCGCGCGGTCGAGGTGATCCAGCAGGCCGCCAAGACCGATCGGATCGGCGACGGCAAGATCTTCGTCATGGGGATCGACGACGTCGTGCGGATCCGCACCGGCGAGCACGGCCCGGACGCCGTCTGAGCCGCAGGGATCGACCACCGCCGATCGACATGAGTAATGCGCTGAGCGACGGGAGTTGCTCGGCGCCAATCAGGGCAAATGGCCAGGGCCGGCCGGGCCCTTCCGCTTCAAGCAAGAGGTGAACGATGACTTTGGGATGCAAGACCGCTGCCGACGTGATGAAGGCGGTCAAGGACCACGGGGTCGAGATGATCGACCTGCGCCTGATCGACGTGCCCGGGATCTGGCAGCACATTTCCTATCCGGCCGCCGTGTTCAGCGAGGACAACCTGGAGGAAGGCCTGGGCTTCGACGGCTCGTCGGTGCGCGGCTTCGCGCAGATCCAGGCCTCCGACATGCTGTTGCGTCCCGACATCACCACCGCGTTCCTCGATCCGTTCACCCGGCACAAGACGCTGGTGATGATCTGTGCCGTGGCCGACCCGGTCACCGGCGAGCTCTACAGCCGCGACCCGCGTGGCGTCGCGATCAAGGCCGAGGAATACCTGCGCACGACCGGCATCGGCGACACCGCCTATTTCGGCCCCGAGGCCGAATTCTTCGTCTTCAGTGACGTGCGCATGGGCCAGGGGGTCAATTACGGCTCCTACGAGGTCGACAGCCCCGAGGGCCACTGGAACACGATGAGCGACGAGGGCCCGAACCTCGGCTACAAGATCCCGCCCAAGGGTGGCTACTTCCCCTGCGCGCCCTCCGACTCGCTCAACGACCTGCGCGCCGAGATGGCCCTGGTGATGCAGTCGATCGGCCTCACCGTCGAATGTCACCACCACGAGGTGGCGACCGGCGGCCAGTGCGAGATCGACATGAAGTTCGACTCGCTGCTCGCCATGGCCGACCACCAGATGAAGTACAAATACGTGGTCAAGAACGTCGCCAAGGCGCACGGCATGACCGCGACCTTCATGCCCAAGCCGCTCTACGGCGACAACGGTTCCGGCATGCACTGCCACCAGTCGATCTGGAACGGCTCGACCCCGCTGTTTGCCGACGAGGCCGGCTATGCCGGGCTCTCCGACATGGCCCGCTACTATATCGGCGGCCTGCTCAAGCACGCGCCGTCGATCCTCGCCTTCGCGGCACCCACCACCAACTCCTACCGCCGCCTGGTCCCCGGCTACGAAGCGCCGGTCAACCTCGCCTGGTCGCTCCGCAACCGCTCGGCCGCCTGCCGCATCCCGATGTACTCCAACAGCCCGAAGGCCAAGCGCGTCGAGTTCCGCTGCCCCGATCCCTCGGCCAACCCCTACCTCGCCTTCGCGGCGATGCTCATGGCCGGCATCGACGGCATCAAGAACAAGATCGACCCGGGTGCGCCCATCGACAAGAACATCTACGACCTCCCGCCCGAGGAAGCCGCCGAGATCCCCAAGGTCCCGGGCCAGCTCTCCGACGCCATCGCCGCCCTCGAGGCCGATCACGACTACCTCACCCAGGGTGACGTCTTCACGCCGGACTTCATCGAGAACTACATCGCCTACAAGCGCGAGGCAGAGCTCGACCCGATCCGGTTGCGCCCGCACCCCTACGAGTTCGTCCTCTACTACGATTGCTGAGTTCTCCCCGGACCGGCAGGCCCCACAGTCAGGACAAGCCCGCCGGTCCAGTCGTCCAGCAGCTCCCCCGACTCGGGCGGTCCTCGGACCGCCCGTTTTTTTTGCTTCACGCCGGGGCCACGGAGTCTTGATCGCCCGTCAGCACGGCGCCGGTTGCGGACCACCCGGGCCTGGCCGAGACTTCCACCAGCGACGATCCGCGTCAGCGGTGACTTTCTCGGGAGTCCACGATGCGTTCCGGCACCGACGTCAACGAGCGCCGCTACTGGCTGCCGGCGGCGCTGCTCGTGGCGGCCATCGTCCTGCAGCTGCAGGTCGAAGCCCTGATCGGGTGGCTGGCGCTGGCGCCGAGCCGGGACCGGTTGCTCGAGCAGGCGGCGGCAACCGGCCTCTGGCTCGCCGCCACCTTTGCCGGCGTAACCCTGCTCAACAGCGTCCTGAACAGCGCAGCCGTCCGCCGCACCGGCCACCGCCTGCCGCGGCTGGTCACCGACCTTCTGGCCGTCGTCGTCTGGCTGGTGGCCGGCATCGGCATCGCCTCGCAGGTGTTCGAGCAACCGGTCGGCGGGCTGATCGCGACGTCGAGCGTTGCCCTTGCCGTCGTCGGCTTCGCCATGCGCGACACCATCGCGAGCCTCGTTGCCGCGATCGCCATCAACGTCGAGGGCCCCTACCACATCGACGACTGGATCGGCCTGCCCGACGGTACCGCCGCCCGGATCGAGGAAATCGGCTGGTTCACCACACGAGCGGTCACCCGCGATCGCGTCCGAGTGGTGGTGCCCAACAGCCAGCTCGCCGCCAGCATTCACAGGAATTTCGGGGCGGCCGGCTGGTTCTGGCGGGACAACGTCTACCTGCATCTCGACGCGGCGCTGCCGCCGACCAGGGTCAAAGCGGTCCTCGAGGCCGCCCTTCTCGACGTCGAAGCCCTGCGCGATCGTCCGCCGGGGCGCCGCGCCGACGTCTTGCTGCACAGTATCACCCTCGATGGCGCCAACTGGCGCCTGCGCTACTGGCTCGACGACTACGGCCGTGCGATCGAGCTCGAGGATCAGGTGTTGCGCGCCGTCCTGCACCACCTCCACCATGCCGGGCTGCCACTTGCCCGCCCGGTGCGCCAGATCAACGCGGCGCCGCTGCCGGAACCCGGAAGCGATGGTCGCCGCTCCCTGGTCGAGCAACTGGCGAAGAGCGAACTCTTCGCCAGCCTCGATGCGCACGAACTCGAAGAACTCGCCGGCAATGCCGTCGAGCACCGGCTCGGGCGGGGGGAAACGGTGATCGAGGCGGGTGCCGTCGGCCGCTCGCTATTCGTCATCGTCGAGGGGCTCGTCGATGTCCTGGCCGAAGGCGACGGCGAGGAGCATCGCGTCTCGACCCTGGGCCCAGGCAGTCATTTCGGCGAATACGCCCTACTCTGTGGCGAGCCGCGCACAGCGACGATTCGCACCCTGTGCACCAGCCGTCTCTTCGAGATCGATCGTGACGCCCTGGGCCCCATCCTCCAGGCTAGACCGGGTCTCGCCGCCAAACTGAGCAGCATCCTCGAGCGCCGCCAAAGCGGCACCAGGGAGGCTCTCGAGGCCCACAGCCGCAACGGTGCGGAGAAGCCGACGAGCCACCGCAACAAGAACGACCTCATGACCACCATCCGCGATCTCTTCAGTCTCGGCGACCAGCGCCGAAACTGACGGTAGGCGGCAGGGCAGCAACGTGCGGCGGACGGCGCAAACGCAAAAAAAAGCCGGCCCGACAATCGCCGGGCCGGCTCGATCAACGACGCTTGGAATGACGAGGTGGGGTGGCTCAGCGCTCCATCATCTCGACCAGGCGCGCGTTCAGCTCCGGATCGACCTGCGCCACCTGGAAAATCGTGTTGTACTCGTCGACGGTCAGCCCCTCGTCCTCGACGGCCTGCAGCATCTGCATGTTGGCCTGCTCCTGGAGCTGCATCAGCTCCTCCTCGTTCTCCACACCCTGCGCCTGCATCTGCAGCTGCTCGGTGATCTCGCTGACCCGAGTGGCGGCTGCGGCGAACGATTCGAGCTGGGTCTCGCTCAGATCCTCGGCCGAAATAGGCGGCTGGCCACTATCCATCTGGGCCGACGCGGGCAAGGGTGCGGCCAGCGCGAAGGCGAGAATGGCCGCGGCCGGAAGGGTGAGATGGACAAGCCCGGATTTGATGGTCATCGATAACTCCGTTTGCTGAATTTCGCGACGCGATGCCGAAGCACCACTGGGGCCACCGACAAGTGCGGCGCTGCACAAGTTCCGAGAATGTCGGGATCCCGCCCGAAATTTCGGACCGCCGAGGGAACCGCCGCGGCCCGCGCGCTGTCCTTTCAAGCAGGGTTGCTGGCGAACAGGAGGCGCTGTGGACGACGTCAAATGGGCGATAGCGCGGGAAATTCCGCATCTTCGCCGTTATGCCCGGGCTCTCCTGCGCGATGCGGATGCCGCGGACGACCTCGTCCAGGATTGTCTCGAGCGGGCGCTGAAGAAGCATCGTCTCTGGCGCCGCAAGGGCAGCCTGCGCAGCTGGCTCTTTCGCATCGTCTATACCCAGTTTCTCAATGGCCGAGCCAGGCGCCAGAAGGCGCGAGAGACGACGAGCCTCGATGACGTCGTCCAGCCGCCGGCGATCCCGGCGGCGCAAGTCGACCATGTCGAGGCCGTCGAGGTGATGGAGGCGCTGGTCACCATCGACGAGGACCAGCGCGCCGCCCTGCTCCTGGTGGCCGTGGAGGGCATGGCCTACGACGAGGCAGCGGACGCCCTCGACATCCCGATCGGGACGCTGCGCTCCAGGCTCTGGCGCGGCCGCGAGGCCTTGAAGGCCGTCCGACCCGCTCGCTCGGGCAGCAACCGGGCGAGCTTGCGCCGGGTCAAATGAAGGGGGACCGCATGACCTTCAGCCACGACCAGATCACCGAGCTCGACCTCATGGCCTATGCCGACGGCAGGCTCGATGCCGCGCGCCGCCGGGCCGTCGAGGCGCATCTCGCCCAGGACCCCGAGGCCCGGGCCCTGGTCGAGGCCTTCGTGTTGCAGAACGAGAGCCTGCGACGGGCCCTCGACCCTATCGCGGCCGAGCCCGTGCCGAGCAGGCTCCAGGCCGTGCTCGAACGGCCCGCGCCACGAAGCTTGCGGCCGATGCTGCAGGCGGCCTCGATCCTCGGCTTGGCATTGCTCAGCGGTCTCGGCGGCTGGTGGGTCGGGACGACCGGGCACCCGGTCGCCGCGAGCCCGCCGGCTTTTCTGTCCGGCCTCCAGGCGAACGCGCCCGCCAGCGGCATCCTCGGCAGCCTCCAGCCACTCGGCCGGCCGCAGGTCGAGACGCGGGCGGCCGGTGCCGGCGTAGCGGAGCACGGCATGATCGAGCGGGCCGCTCCCTGGTTCACCGATCGGGTGACGGTCGAGCTCGTGGCACCGACGCTGGGGGCCAGTGTCGCCTCGCCCGAGCTGCAGCGCCTGGTCGAGATCGACGGCGAGCCCACCGTCCGCTTCGAGCTCGCCGGCCCCGACGGCCGGGCGATGGCGCTCTATCTGCAGACCCGCCCGAGCACCGCCGCACCGGACATCCATCTGGTCGAGACCGCCACCGGCAGCACTGCCTACTGGCAGAACGGTCCGCTCC
>JAABSG010000156.1 GCA_011390475.1 Geminicoccaceae bacterium
GCGATGTTCGGCGCCCGGGGGGCCTTTCACCTCGCCGCCATCGCCTCGGTCGCCCGCGCCAACGAGGCCTGGCTGGAAACCCATCGCGTCAATCAGGCCGGCACCGTCGCCGTCCTCGAGGCCGCGGCCGGTGCCGGCCAAATCCCCGTCGTCTATGCCTCCTCGGCCGCGGTCTACGGCGCCCAAGCAGCGCTGCCGCTCGCCGAGGACGCGCCACCCGTGCCACTCACCGCCTACGGCGCCGACAAGCTCGGCAGCGAGCTGCACGGCCGGGTCGCGGCATCGATCCATGGCCTTGCCACCGTGGGGCTCCGCTTCTTCAACGTCTACGGCCCGCGCCAGCAGCCGGGCTCGCCCTATAGCGGGGTCATCTCGATCTTCGCCGACCGCGTCCGCCGCGGCCTGCCGCTCACGCTGCACGGCGACGGCAGCCAGACCCGCGACTTCGTCTATGTCGGCGACGTGGTCCGAGCCCTTCGCCTCGCCATGGACCACTGCCACGGGCTCGCGGCACCGGCGGCCGAGGTCGCCAATATCTGCACCGGCCGGGCGACCTCGATCGCCGATCTGGCCGAGCAGCTGATGACGGCGGCCGGCCGCCGGGTGGCGGTCACGACTACGGCGACCCGGCCCGGCGACATTCCGGCCTCGGTCGGCGACCCACGCCGCGCCGAGGCGCTGTTCGGCTTTCGGGCAGCGACTCCGCTGGCGGACGGGCTCGCGGCACTGCTCGCCGCGCTCGACCTGGCCGCGGGCGGTCGCGAGTCCAACGCGTGACCGCTCCCGTCGCCATCGTCATTCCCTGCTACAAGCAGGCGCATCTCCTGGGCGAAGCGCTCGCGAGCTGCCTCGCCCAGCAGCCGCGGCCGGCCGAAATCATCGTGGTCGACGACGGTTCGCCCGACGATGTCGCAGGTGCCGTCGCCGCCATGGGCGAGGCGCCCACGATCCGCCTCGTGCGCCGCCCGAACGGCGGGCTCTCGGCCGCCCGCAATACCGGGCTCGAGCTGAGCCGGAGCCCCTGTCTGGTCTTTCTCGACGCCGACGACCGGCTCTGTCCGGGGGCGCTCGCCGCCGGCCTCGCCTGCCTCGCCGCGCATCCGGAGGCGGCCTTCGTCCATGGCGGCTACCGCAACATGGACCTTGCCGGCACGTACTGGCCCTCGCCGACCCTGCCACGGCCCGGGCCGACGACGCTGGACGATCTCCTGGCCGGCAATGTGGTCGGCATGCACGGCACGGTGCTCTATCGCCGCGAGCCCCTCGAAGACACCGGCGGCTTCGACGAAGCCTTGCGGTCGTGCGAGGACTGGGACGTCTATCTGCGGCTCGCCAGGACGCACGCGGTCGTGGCCCACCGCCACGTTTGCGCCGACTACCGGCGCCATGCGGCCGGCATGTCGCAGGACTTCGATCGGCTGATCGATGCCGGACTCACCGTGCTCGAACGCCACCGGCCGGAAGCGGGCGAGCCACCGGCCCGGCACCGGGCCTGGCGGCGCGGGCGCGTCCAGGTCACCGGCCTCAACCTGAAGCGGGCAGTAGTGGCGGGGCTCCGAGCCCTCGGTCGTGGCGAGATGGCAGAGCCGATCGCGGCACTGCGGACGGCGCGGCGCTACCTGCCGATCCTCTCGACCCTGGGTGCCGCCGGCTTCGGCCCGCAGCTCGCAGTACCCGAGCGACGGTCATGGGCCGGGTTCTCGGCGCCGGAGGAGAGCGGGCGAGCCGGCGAGGCCGGGGGTCAGGCATGACTCGGCCGACCCGATGCGCGGCGCGCTCGACGCCTTGCCGCGCGCTGGCCCGACGATGAGCGAGCCCGTGACCGGCCCCGAGGAAAAGCGGCTGGAGTTCGGCGGCGAATGGGCGACCATCCGTGCGCTCTATCGTTATTGCGGCCAGCGACGGGCGGTGCTGCTGCCACTCGTGCTCCTGGCGATCCTGGCCTTTCTCCTCGAAGGCCTGGGCATCGGCCTGCTGATCCCGATGGTGCAAACCGTTCTGGACCAGGGTGGTGCGAGCAGCGGCTTCGGCCCCTTCACCGAGTTCATGCACCGCCTTACCGCGGCTTTGCCGGCAGACTACCGCCTGCCGCTGATCGGCGGCTTGGTCTTCTTGCTGATTCTCCTCAAATCCGTGGTGATCTACGGCCATCACATGCTGTCGATCTGGCTGAGCGGGCATGTCGGCCGGAACCTGCGCGACGCGGTGCTCGCCAAATCCTACACGATCGGTCTCTTGACCGTGCAGCGGCTCGGCATCGGCCGGCTGCACAACACCGTGGACGCCCAGGTCTGGTATGCCACCGACGGGCTGGACGCGGCGACGCGGATGATCGCGAGCGCCGCCGCTGCCCTGGTCTTCATCACGCTGTTGCTGTTGATCTCCTGGCCGCTCACTGTCTTCGTGGTGCTGGGCTTTCTCGTGATCTCACTCGTTATGCTGGCGGTCAGGCGAGGGGCGCAGCGGTTCGGCCGCAACGCGGTCGTGGCCAATGCCGCGATGTCGGAGCGGATCGTCGAGGCGTTGACCCATCATCGGCTGATCCGGGCCGCCGGGACCGAATCCCGCGAGGCCGAGCAGTTCGCGCGGACGACCGAGGGGCTGCGCCGGGCCTCGCTGCGCACCGAGTTGCTGCGCGCCATCGCCTCGCCGCTCAACGAGCTGCTCTACGTGCCGTTGATGTTCGGGGTGATCGCCTTCGGTCTCGCCCAAGGGCTCGGCATGCCGGCCCTCCTGGCCTACCTCCTCCTCCTCTACCGCCTGCAACCGCATCTGCAGCAGCTCGACCATCTGCGCGTGGAGCTCGCGGCCCTGGCCGGCCCGATCGAGGACATCGCCACCATCCTGGAGCTGACCGACCCGAAGGCGCCACGCAGCGGCACGCGGTCGATCACCTCGATCGAGCGTGGCATTCGCTTCGAGGGCGTCTCGTTCGACTATGGCGAGCCCGATTCGCCCAGCCTGTCGGCCGTGTCCTTCACGATCCCGAAAGGCGCCGTGGTGGCGCTGGTGGGCCCGAGCGGTAGCGGCAAGTCGACGGTGGTCGGGCTCCTGCACCGCTTCTTCGACCCGACCGCGGGGCGCATCCTGGTCGACGACGTGCCGCTGCCCGAGCTCGATCTCACCGCCTGGCGCCGGCGCCTCGCCTATGCCGGACAGGACCTGGAGCTGATGCAGGGGAGCGTGCGGGACAATATCGCTTATGGCGCGCCCGACGCGGACGAGGCCGCGATCCGTGACGCCGCCCGCCTCGCCAATGCGGAAGGCTTCATCGCGAGCTTGCCCCAGGGTTATCGGAGCGAGATCGGGGCGCGTGGCCTCACCCTCTCGGGCGGCCAGCGACAGCGGCTGATCCTCGCCCGTGCGTTGCTGCGCCGGCCCGACCTCCTGGTCCTCGACGAGGCGACCAATGCGCTCGATGCGGAAGCCGAGCACGTCGTCCTCGAACGGCTGCATGCGGCGCGCGACCGCATGAGCATGCTGGTGATCGCCCATCGCATGCAAACCGTCCGCCACGCCGATCTCGTGGTCGTGCTCGACGGTGGGCGCGTCGTCGAGATGGGCCCACCGTCGTCCCTGCTGCGTGGCACCGGCACCTTCGGCCGCTGGTGGGGCGAGGAGACCGCGGAACGGCGGCGGCACGTCGCGATCGACTGAGCCGCCGATCAGGAGCCGCCGCGGCAGCGCTCAATCGCCCCGATGCTCGATCAGCGTGCGGGCGAAGCTGCCCGGTGTCCTCGGCAGGGCCGCCTCGCGCTGCAGCGCCGCCTTGAGTCGGGCCTTGTAGGCGGTTCGGGTGATTTCCTGGATGCCGAACTGCTTGAGGTGGTCGTTGACGAACTGGGTATCCAAGAGCGTGAAACCGCCGATCTGCAGCCGCGCCACGAGTTCGACCAGGGCCACCTTGCTCGCATCCGTGGCCCGGCTGAACATGCTTTCGCCGAAGAAGGCAGAGCCCAGGGCGAGACCATAAAGCCCGCCCACCAGGCGATCATCCTGCCAGGCCTCGATCGAGTGGCCGTGACCGCGCTCGAAGAGCTGGACATAGAGGCTGATCATGTCGTCGTTGAGCCAGGTGCGCGGTCGGCCCGGCGTCGCCTCGGCGCAGGCCTCGATCACCTCCCTGAAGGCAGTGTCGACCGTGAGGCGCAAGCGGCCCTGGCGGATCACCTTCTTCAGCCGCCGCGGCACATGAAAACGGTCGAGCGGCAGCACACCACGATGGAGCGGATCGATCCAGTGAATCACCGGATCGTCGCGATCGTTCGCCATCGGGAAGAGGCCGATGGAGTAGGCGCTCAGGACCAGCTCGGGTGTCAGCAGCTGCATGATGACCGATGATAAGCGCCGGAGACAGGCGGATCGTCAAGAGCCTGGAGCCGGCCGGACCGGCAAAGAAACGGCATCGCCTCGAGCGTGCCGCCATACACTCGATCGTCAAGCCGAACCTCGACCACCGCACCAGCTGCCGCCCCGATGTCCACCAGCCCGAGGCCGGTCGGCCGTGTTCTGGCAGCGGTCAGGAGCCGGGCGGGGCTGCCAGGAAGCGCTCGAGCCAGCCGGTATCGTAGCGGCTCTCGCGGAAATCGGGCTCGGCCAGGATGGCGCGCAGGAGCGGGATCGAGGACGGGATGCCGTCGATGACGAACTCGGCGAGGCTGCGCTCCAGCCTGGCGATGCAGCGGTCGCGATCCTTGTCGTGAACGATCAGCTTGGCGATCAGGCTGTCGTAGTAGGGCGGCACCGTGTAGCCGCTGTAGATCGCCGAATCGACGCGCACGCCGGGACCGCCGGGCGGATGGTAGGCGATGATCTTGCCGGGCTGCGGGATCATCGTCTTCGGGTCTTCGGCGTTGATCCGACATTCGATGGCGTGGCCCTCGATGCGGATCTGGTCCTGGGTCACGCTCAAGGGGTGCCCCATGGCGACGCTGATCTGCTCGCGCACGAGGTCGATGCCGGTCACCATCTCGGTCACCGGATGCTCGACCTGGATGCGGGTGTTCATCTCGATGAAATAGAACTGGCCGTCCTGGTAGAGGAACTCGATGGTGCCCGCCCCCAGATAGCCGAGCTTTTCCAGCGCCTGGACCACCGTCTTGCCGATCGCCCGGCGCTCGGTCTCGGTGATGACCGGTGACGGGCTCTCCTCGACGATCTTCTGGTGGCGGCGCTGCAGGGAGCAGTCGCGCTCGCCCATATGGACGACGTGGCCGTAGCGGTCGGCCATCACCTGCAACTCGATATGGCGCGGGTGGTCGAGATATTTCTCGAGATAGACCCGTTCGTCGCCGAACCCGGCACGGGCTTCGTTGCGGGTACTGCGCAAGGCGGCCGCGAGCTCGCTTCGGGCATGCACGACGCTCATGCCACGCCCGCCGCCACCGGCCGCGGCCTTGATCAGGACCGGGTAGCCGATCCGCTCGGCCGTGGCGAAGGCGGTCTCGTCGTCAGTGATGGCCCCTTCGCTGCCCGGCACGGTCGGAATGCCGGCCTGCGCCACGGCGGCCTTGGCGGTCACCTTGTCGCCCATCATCCGGATGTGCTCGGGCGTCGGGCCGACGAAGATGAAGCCGTGCTCGATCACCATCTGGGCGAAATCGGCGTTCTCGGCGAGGAAGCCGTAGCCCGGGTGGATGGCTTCGGCCCCGGTGATCTCGGCGGCACTCAGGATGGCCGCGGCATTGAGGTAGGATTCGGCGGCGCTGGGTGGGCCGATGCAGACGCTCTCGTCGGCGAGGCGGACGTGCATGGCGTTGCCGTCGGCCGTCGAGTGCACGGCGACGCTACGGATGCCCATCTCCTTGGTCGCCCTGAGGATACGCAGCGCGATCTCGCCGCGATTGGCGATCAAGAGCTTCTTGATGGGCAAGATGCCGGGCAACGGGGGGCGTCCGGACTATTCGATGACGAGCAGGGGTTCGGCGAACTCGACCGGCGTCGCGTTCTCGACGAAAATCCGGCTGATCCGCCCGCTCCTGGGCGCCCTGATCTGGTTCATCACCTTCATCGCCTCGATGATCAAGAGCGTCTGCCCCTCGCTCACTGTCTGACCGGGTGTCACGAAGGGATCCGCGCCCGGCTCGGGGTAGAGATAGACGGTGCCGACCATCGGTGAGCTGACGGTGCCGGGATGTGCCGCGTCCGGCGCGTTGGCCGTGGCTACCTCGGCCTCGACCGAGTGGGGCATGGCGGCGGCCGGTCGGGCAGCGACCTGCGCCTCGTAGACCGGCGCCGGCTTCTTGACCACCCGCACCCGGGCGTCACCCTCGCTGATCTCGATCTCGGTCAGGCCCGTGCGCTGCAACAGCTCGGCGAGCTGGGCCACGTAGTCGGTGTCGATATTGAGCTTGCCCATGGATCAGGCGTTCCTCAGGCTCGCGAGACGTTCGGCCACCGCCCTGAGCGCCAGGCGATAGCCGGCGCTGCCGAGGCCGCAAATGACGGCCGTGGCGGTGGCCGAAATGTGTGAATGGTGACGGAACGGCTCGCGGGCGTAGATGTTGGAGAGGTGCAACTCGACGATCATCCCGGCATAGGCCCGGAGCGCATCGGGGATGGCCTGGCTGGTATGCGAATAGGCGCCGGCATTGATCAACAGCGCGTCAGTAGTCTCGCGGGCGCCGTGGATCCAGTCGATCAGCTCACCCTCGTGGTTGCTCTGCCGGCAGCTGACGGCGAGGCCGACGGCCTCGCCCTCGGCGATACAGGCAGCATCCAGGTCGGCCAGCGTCTCCCGGCCGTAGACGGCAGGCTCGCGCAGCCCGAGCAGATTGAGGTTTGGGCCGTTGATCACCAGAACAGCGGGTGACATCGAAGGTTTCCGAATAAGGGCGCTTCACCCTGCCGCCCGGCAGTGTGGGTCGAGAACCAATTGTTGCCGGCTTATATCACGCTCTGATCGGCGTGCAATCGGTGCGGCGGCCACACTCCGCGGGCAAAACGCGCCGGCTTCAGGCGTGCCACGGCTCACGCGATCTCGACCGACCGTGAGGGTCGACTTCATGGCAAGCACACTTCAGAAGGGCCATGCTACATGAGGACGATGAACGAGGTGTGGGGTACGACATGGCAGGGACAGCATTGACGAGCCGTTGTCGGGTGGCGAAGCGGAGCGCCATCAAGCCGTTTCTCGTCATGCAGGTGCTGGCGGCGGCCAACGCGCGGGCGGCGGCCGGTGGCGACGTGCTGCATCTGGAACTCGGCGAGCCGTCGGGCGGCGCACCGGCAGCGGCCATCGTAGCGGCGCGGGCGGCCCTCGATGGCGCCGCTCTCGGCTACAGCGAGGCGCTCGGCCTGCCGCGCTTGCGCGAGGCCATCGCTTGCCACGTCGAGCACCGCTACGGCATCACCGTCCCGGCGCGGCGGATCGCCGTGACGATGGGCGCCTCGGGCGGCTTCATCCTGGCCTTCCTCGCGGCGTTCGATGCCGGGGCGCGGGTGGCGCTCGCCGACCCCGGCTACCCCGCCTACCGCAACATTCTGGAGGCGCTCGACATCGACGTCGTGCCGATCGCAGCTGCGGCCGAGAACGGCTTTCAGCCGACCCTGGCCGAACTCGATGCCCTGCCGGGAACGATCGACGGGCTGATCATCGCGAGCCCGGCCAACCCCACGGGCTCGGTCCTGCCAAGCGACCAGCTCGGCGCCATCGCGCGGTGGTGCAGCGGCCGAGGGGTGCGGCTGATCTCGGACGAAATCTATCACGGGATCACCTACGGCACGGCGCCCGGCACCGCGCTCGCCCACTCCGACGATGCCGTCATCGTCAACAGCTTCTCGAAATACTGGTGCCTCACCGGCTGGCGAACCGGCTGGCTGGTGCTGCCCGAGGACCTGCTCGAGCCCGTCGAACGACTGGCCCAGAACCTCTTCATCGCCCCCTCGGCGATCGGCCAGCATGCGGCATTGGGTGCCCTCGGTGCGCACGACGAACTCGACAGCCGCGTCGCCGGCTACGCGCGCAACCGCCGGGTCCTGCTCGATGCACTGCCCGCCATGGGCCTGGACCAGATCGCCCCGCCCGATGGTGCTTTCTACCTCTATGCCGACATCAGCCGCTTCGGCCTCGATGCGATCACCTTCTGCGCCCGCCTTCTGGCCGATACCGGCGTCGCGATCACGCCCGGCAACGATTTCGACCAGGCCCGCGGCGACCGCTTCGTCCGCCTCTCCTTCGCCGGCTCCGCCGCCACGATCGACCAGGCGATCGAACGGCTGGGCCCGTGGCTGGAGCAGCTCAAACGCGCTGCGTGACCCGCTCGAAGATCTCCGCGAAGCGGGCGCGGTCGGCTGCCGGGCCCACGGTGACGCGGATGCACCGGTTCAATGGTGTCACGCCGGGCATGCGGATGAAGACCGCTTCGGCCTCGAGCGCCTGCAGAATGGCCCTGGCCCGCTCGAAGCCGCCGACGTCGATCGTGACGAAATTCGTCGCGGATGGCAGCGGCTCGACGCCGCAATCATTGGCGAGGCGCGCATAATCCGCCCGGCCCCGCTCGACCTCGACGACGACCTCGTCGGTGAAGCCGGGATCGTCCAGGGCCGCAATGGCTGCCGCCTGCGCGAAGCGATTGACGCCGAAGTGGTTTCTGATCTTGCCGATGCCCTGGATCACCGAGGGATCGGCCATGGCATAGCCGACCCTGAGACCGGCGAGCCCATGTGCCTTGGAAAAGGTGCGCAAGCGCACGAGCCTCGGATCGGTGAAGGCCAACGGCGGCAGGGCCGAAGTCGGCGCGAACTCGGCATAGGCCTCGTCGAGGATGACGAGGGTCTTCTCCGGCAGTGCCTGAACGAAAGCCTCGATGGCCGAGGCGTCGTGCCAGGAGCCCATCGGGTTGTCCGGGTTGGAGAGATAGACGAGCTTGGCCCCCTCCCGCCGGACGGCATCCGCGAGAGCGTCCAGGTCCTCCTGGTCGTTCCGGTAGGGCACGGCCACCAGCCGGCCGCCGAAGCCGGCGACGTGGTAGTTGAAGGTCGGATAGGCGCCAGCCGAGGTGACCACCGGATCGCCGGGCTCGGTCACCAGCCGCACCAGCACGCCCAGAAGCTCGTCGATCCCGGCACCCATTACCAGCCGGTCGATGCCGATCCCGCCGAGCGAGCTCGCGACCTTGGTCCGAAGGTCGAAGGCCTCGGGATCGCCGTACCAGCCGGCCCGCGCGATTTCGCCCGCGATCGCGTCGGCGACCAGGGGCGAGACGCCGAACAGGCTCTCGTTGGCGCCGAGGCGAAGTTCGAAACGCCGGCCCCTCCGCCGCTCGATCGCCTCGGGGCCGACGAAGGGTATGGTGGCGGGGAGGCCGGCGACTATGGAGGTAAAAGGTGTCTCGACCATAGGCTGATACCGTGAAGAAAAGTAAGCGGGGGAAATGATTAGCTCAATTGGCGTTAGCCATGCTTGAACGATTTTGCTAAGCTGCCGCAAGGAGTTGCGGGAGACGATGATGGAGCACGAGGAATTCCAGGCTTGGCTCGCCGACGCGGACGGGCTTTCAGCGAGGCAGCGTGAGGAAGCGGCGCGGGTGCTGGCGGAGCCGGCGTCCCTGGCGGCGGTGCTGGCGCTGCTCGAGGCGCGGATCGGCGAGACGCGCC
>JAABSG010000157.1 GCA_011390475.1 Geminicoccaceae bacterium
CGACAACTCGATGAGCCAGGCCCGGGTCGAACTCGGCCGGATGCTTTTCTTCGAGCCGCGGATCAGTGCATCCGGCGTCATCTCCTGCGCCACCTGCCACAACCCGGCTTTGGGCTATACCGACCGTATCCCCCGCGCCGTCGGTCACGACGGTCAGGTCGGCGAGCGCAACACGCCCACCGTCCTCAATTCCGGCTTCTTCGACGCCCAGTTCTGGGACGGCCGCGCCGCCACCCTCGAGGAGCAGGCGCTAGGCCCGATCGAGGCCGAGGTCGAGATGGCCATGCCGCTCGAGGAGGCGCTGCAGCGGATCACCGAGTTCGATATCTATGTCGAGCAGTTCCACGCAGCCTTTCCGGGCAACGACGACCCGGTCCACGCCGACAACGTCGCGCTCTCCTTAGCCGCCTTCCAGCGGACGCTCAACACACCCAACTCGCCCCTCGACCTCTGGCTGGTCGGCGACGAGGGAGCGATGACCGAATCGCAAAAGCGCGGCATGGAAGCCTTCGTCGAGCGCGGCTGTCTCGGCTGTCACGCCGGGCCGGCGCTGACCGACAGCCAATTCCACGTCATCCAGACGCCGGGCTCCACGGATCTCGGGCGCTATCTGGTGACCGGCGAGGATTACGATCGGCACGCCTTCAAGACTCCGACGCTCAGGAACGTTGCGCTCACCTACCCCTATTTCAACAACGGCAATGTCGCGACGCTGGAGGAGGCCATCGTCGTCATGGGCCAGGAAATGCTCGGCGTCGAGCTCGAGGGCCAGGAGCTCGAGGACCTCGTCGCCTTCATGCACGCGCTGACCGGCCAGATCCCGCAATTTGCGGTCCCGCCGCTACCCTGATCCAGGAATGCCGAGAATGGACGGCCCGGGCCGTCGGGGTGCCGCGCTCACCGTTCGGCGAGCTTTGAGCCGGTGCCGTCGGTCTCGGACGACTGGCCCGATGTCCGTCTCGGGAAAGTCGTTCACCTCGAAGCGCAGTGGCAAGCCCGGATCCTCGGCTGACGCGTCGACGATCGAGGCGGCAAGCCGTCATCGCCGTAGCGGTCGGCGTGATCCGCCGAACGGCCGCCTGAGCCGAGCGCACGACGGCGGTGATGCTCTGCCCGGTGAGCGCGGCTAGCCGCCGGGTGTGACGGTGAACCGCCGCGTCCTCGATCTGGAGCGCCATGACAGTCTTTCCTTTTTTCACCACACGGCGACAGAATGGTGGCATGCTCGTGCCGAGGTGGCTGTGTTCGTCGTCGCGAAACATGCAACCTTTGCCGGCTCGAACTGTTGATCAGGGATGGGCCCTGACGAATTGTGCCGGCTTCCTGCTCGCGCGATGCGCGCCCGCCGCCTATTCGACCATTGGAGAAACACCATGTTGCAGCAACGATCGATCACCGCGCTGGGCCTCGCCTTGCCCCTGCTACTCGCCTTGACCGCGGCGCCGCTCGGTGCCCAGGACAACCCGGCATCCGACGACCCGTTGCCGGCCGGTCTCGGCTCGATATCCGTCCACAGCATGCTGGAGCTCGACGTCCTGACCGCCGATGGCGAGCCGCTGGGCTCGGTCTACGATCTCGTGGTCGATCCCACGGATGGCCGCTTGACCTTTCTCGTCGTCGAGCAAGACGGGGACATCCTGGGTATCCTGCCCACGGGTGGAACACGCGTCGCCGTGCCTTGGCATCGCGTCGCGATCGCCGGTCCCGACCGCCGTATCGTCCTCGACATGACACAAGCGGACTTCGAGACGTTGCCGACCTGGGAGGGTGAGCGGACCGAAAGCGGGTCGATCGGTGCGGCACCGATCGACGAGCGGCCGGATCAGGCGCCGCTGACCGCCGATTAGCTGGAGACCCGCTCCCACCGTCGGCTCTCGGCACTCAGCGCGATCGCCTCGCAGACCGCTTCGACCCGCTGTCCCTCGGCGAAATCGGGCCAGGCCGGCTGGTTCGACGCGATCGACTCCAACAGGTGCGCAGCCTCGACGACCTTCAGGTCGTTGAAGCCGAGCCCATGCCCCCATCCCGGCGTGAACCGGCCGAACGGCGGGTGTGGCGGGCCGGTCAGGATGGTGCGAAAGCCGTTGTCGTCGGTACGGGTGGAAGGCTTGAAGAGCTGAATCTCGTTGAACCGCTCCTGGGTGAAGCGTAGCCCGCCGTTTCGCCCGTAGAGCTCGAAATCCAGCCCGTTCTTGCGCCCCCAGGCGATCCGCGAGCAGCCGAGATGGCCCAAGGCACCGTTGGCGAAGCGTACCAGCACCTCGCTCACATCGTCGTTCTCGACCCGCCGCAACTGCCCCAGCGCGTCCTCACGCTCGGGTATCGCGGTGGCGAGGCCGGCCGAGACCTCGGCGATCGGGCCGACCAGATAGTGGGCCAGGTTGACCAGGTGGCTACCCATGTCGCCGAGCGCCCCGGTGCCGGCCTTGTCGACTTCGCAGCGCCAGGAGAAGGGGAAAGCCGCCGGCCCCATGAAATCCTCGTCGAAAATGGCCCGAAACTGGGTGACCGCCCCGAGCTCGCCCTCCGCTACCAGCTTTTTCGCGAACGCCACGGCCGGCGAACGGAGGTAATTGTAGCCGACGAGCGTCGTCGTCCCCGCCGCCTCCGCCGCCACCATCAGTTCAGCCGCATCGGCCGCGGTCAGCGCCAGGGGCTTTTCGCACCAGACATGCTTGCCAGCAGCCAGAGCTGCCAGAGCCATCTCCTTGTGCAGGATATTGGGCGTGGTGATCGAGACCAGTTCGACCTCGGGATCGGCGACGAGGTCGCGCCAGTCGGTGGTGGCCCGGGCGAAGCCGAAGCGGGCGCGCGCGGCCTCGGCGCCGGCCGGGCTCACATCCGCCACCATCTCCAGCCGCGGCCGCAGTGCCGGCTCGAAGGCGTGGCCGACACCGATCAGCGCCTGGGCATGGCAGGCGCCCATGTAGCCGGTGCCGATGACCCCGCAGCCGATGCTGCCGGCTGCGCTAGTGCTGCTCAAACCGTGCCACCCAGCTCGGCGGAGAGGTCCTGCAGCTCCTTGCCGCCGGCCATCAGATTCTGCAGCTCTTCCAAATCGACCTCGTCCTTGTCGTAAGTACCCAGTGTCTGGCCGCGATTGAGCACGGTGAAGCGGTCGCCCACGGCATGCGCATGGCGGACATTGTGGGTGATGAAGATGACGCCCAGGCCCTTCTGCTTGACCTGAAAGATGTACTTCAGGACCATCGAGGTCTGCCGCACGCCCAGGGCCGAGGTCGGCTCGTCCAGGATCAACACCTTGGCGCCGAAATAGACGGCACGCGCAATCGCCACGCACTGCCGCTCGCCACCCGAAAGCGTGCCCACGGCCTGCTCGGGATCGCGCACGTCGATGCCGATCCGGCTCATCTCCTCGCGGGCCACCTGGTCGGCCTCCGCGAAATCGAAGAACCTGAACGGCCAGACCCCCTTGGTCGGCTCGCGGCCCATGAAGAAATTGCGGGTGATCGACATCAAGGGGATCATCGCCAGATCCTGGTAGACCGTGGCGATCCCGGCATCGAGCGCGTCCCGCGGGCTCTGGAACGCGACCGGCTCGCCCTCGACCTCGAAGACGCCGGAGCTCGGCTTGTGCACCCCGGCCAGGGTCTTGATCAGGGTCGACTTGCCGGCCCCGTTGTCGCCGAGCAGGCAGTGCACCTCGCCCCGGTTGACGGTGAGGCTGACCCCAGCCAGGGCGATCACCGAGCCGAAGTTCTTGGTGATGTCCGTAACCTCGATCAGCGGCGTTCCTGAGGCCGGCCCGGCGGCCGGGCGACTGGCTTCCTGGGCAGCGGCTCTGGCCATCTCAGCGCTCCCCGGTCGCGCGCTTGCGCACGACATTGTTGAAGAAGACAGCGATCAACAGCATGCCGCCGAGGAAGACCAGGTACCAATCCTGGTCGATCCGGGTGTAGGTCAAACCGATCAGCACCATGCCGAAGATGATCGCCCCGAAGAAGGCGCCGATCACCGAGCCGTAGCCGCCGGTCAAGAGGCAGCCGCCGATGACGGCCGCGATGATCGCCTCGAACTCCTTCTGGAAGCCGCGCCGGGCATCGGTGCTCCCGGTCTCCATCACGGTCAGGATGGCGACCAGGGCCGCACAGCAGGCGGTGATGATGAAGAGCGAGGTCTTCACCCGGTTGACCGGCACGCCCGAGTTCCTGGCCGCATTGCCGTCGCCGCCGGCGGCGAAGATCCAATTGCCGACGCGGGTGCGGGTGAGCACCACGGTGCCGACGGCGGCGAGGCCGATGAACCAGAGGATGTCGACCGAGATGCCGGTGACCTTGGGCACGCCCGAGGCGAAGGTGTCGATCATGCCGCGCTCGGCGAGCCAGGCGAACAGCCCGGTGAAGGCCTGGCCCGAGAAGAGCGGTGCCAGAGCACTGTCGGCCACCGCTTCCCTGATGCCGCGCATCTGGGTCGACCCGCCGGTCGCCCATTTGAGCCCGACCAGGGTCAGGCCGCGGAAAATGAAGAGAAAGGCGAGCGTGACGATGAAGGAGGGCAGGCCGGTCCGGAGCACGATCTGGCCGTTCAGCGCCCCGAAGGCCGCGGCCATGGCGAAGGTGACGAGAATGGCGAGGATCAGCGGCAGCTGCAGCACCGTCACCGACGCCCCGAAGATCAGCCCGGCAAAGGCCACCATCGAGCCCACGGAAAGATCGAATTCACCGCCCACCATCAAGAGCGAGGCGCCGATCGCCAGGATGCCGAGCTGCGCCGCCGGCGACATGAAGGTCAGGATGCCCGAGAGCGTGAACATCTGCTCGCTGGCGAGGATGTAGAAGAAGATCGAGACCAGGATCAGCCCGGCAAGCGCGCCGAGCTCCGGGCGGCGCATCAACCGCGTCAGGAATGATGCCTGCTTCAGCCGTTCGTCGGCCGCTGCGACTGCCATGTCCGCCTCCCTGGCGTTGTTCTGGGCTGAAAGGAGCGGCGGGCGGGAGCGCTCCCGCCCGCGCAACTCGACGGTTCAGCGGATGCCGCGGGCGCTCAGGTCGATCACCTGCTCGGCCTTCTCGGCGGTGATCAGGTTCGGCCCCGAGGGCACGTCGCCGCCGGGCATCAGGCCGTAGCGGGCCTGCAGTGCGAGGAAGGCCACCGGCAGGTAGCCCTGCAGGAACTGCTGCTGGTCGATGGCGAAGGTGGCCTTGCCGTCGGCGATGGCCTGGAGGAAGTTGGCGGAGAGATCGAAGCTCGCGAGCTTGATCTCGCCGGCCATGCCCATGGCCTCGAGCGACGCCAGCGCCGCCTCGCCGGCGGTCCCGGCTCCGAGTGTCAGGATGGTGTCGATCTCGGGGTCGCTCTCGATCGAGGCCGTGACCTTGGCCCGGATCTCGCCCGGGTCCATGGTCACCGGCAGCACGGTCACCGGCCCACCGAAGCCTTCGGCGAAGCCGGCGCAGCGCAGGTCGAGGGCGACGTTGCCGACCTCCTGATTGACGCAGAGTCCCTTCGCACCGCCCATCTCGGCCAGTGCGGCCCCGGCGATCGTGCCGGCGTCGAATTCGGACTGGCCGACATGGAGGAGCGCACCCAGCGAGCCTGCCACGTCCGAACCCGAATTCATCGAGATGACGCTGATGCCGGCCGCGACCGCGCGCTGGATCGACGGGCCCAACGCATCGGCGTCGGGGATCGAGACGACGAGGCCATAGGGCTCCTGGTTGACCGCAGCGTCGATGAGCTGGCTCATCGCCACCATGTCGAAGGTCTCGGGCGCCCGGTAGTCGACCTGGACGTCGTAGTCACTGGCCGCCTCGTCGACGCCGTTCTTGACCACCGACCAGAAAGGGTCGGAAGCCTGCCCGTGGCTCACCACGATGATCTGCGTTTGCGCCATGGCCGTGCCGGCCATCAAGGCACCAGCCAGAACGGCGGCACCGAGTGTCCTCGTCATCGTCATTGATACCTCCCGATTGAACCCTTGCAGAACACCACCGACCGGGCTGGCGGATCGGCCAATTCGGAACGGTGTTTCCATCTGCTTGCCTTTATGGAATGCACATTCTATCCCTTCGATCAAGGCCTTTGGAATAAAAGTTCCAGAATGTCAGCGATTGGAACGAATGTGCCGACGACGAAACAGATGTCCGCCAAGTCACTGTCGGGCGACCCGCCCGACAGCTTCGCCGATCTCGAGCAGGTGATCGCAGCAAGACACGCGGGTTTGAGCTCCAGGCTCAAGGACATCGCCGTCTTCGCCCTGGCCCACCCCAACACCATCGCGCTCGAGACGGTGGCGACCGTGGCCGAACAGGCGGGCGTGCCGCCCTCGGCCCTCGTCCGCTTCGCCCAGGCGCTCGGCTTCGACGGCTTCAGCGACATGCAGCGCCTCTTTCGCCTGCGCCTCGTCGAGCAGATGCCGTCCTATGCCGACCGGCTGGCACAGCGCGAGAGCGCCGAGACCAGCGATGCCGACACGCTGGATCAGCTGGCGACCGCCGCGCATCGCGCCATCGACGACCTCGCCGCCGAGACCCCGCGCGAAATCCTGGCTCTGGCGGCGAGCCGGCTCGCCGCGGCCCGGCGCATCGACATCGTCGCCCAGCGGCGCAGCCTGCCGGTGGCCGCCTACCTGCTCTACGGCCTCTTGAACCTCGAGCGGCCGACCCGCCTGCTCGACAACCAGGGCGGCATGCTCGCCCAATATCTCCGCTCGCTCGACCAGGCCGACGTCCTGCTCGCCGTGAGCTTCAAACCCTACGCGCCCGAAACCCTCGAAGCCGTCCGCGCCGCCGCCGCGCGCGGCCTCGGGGTCGTGGTGATGACCGACCTGCCGGTCAGCCCATTGACCGCCTTCGGCAAGCCCACCCTCTTCGTCCGCGATGCCGAACTGCAGCAGGTCCGCTCGCTCGCGGCCGCCATGTGCCTCGCCACCTGCCTCGTCATCGAGACCGGCCACCGCCTCGTGGCCGCCCGCGCCCGCAAGCAGGAATAAGCGTTCCAAGCTTGCATCGTCATGGAATGTATGTTTCGTTGGTGTGGCAGGCAGGCGGGGGAGGCCCTGACACATGGAAAAAGTCGAGACGACGCTCGATGTCGTCACCATCGGCCGCTCGTCGGTCGATCTCTACGGCGAGCAGGTGGGCGGCAGGCTCGAGGACATGTCGAGTTTCGCCAAATATGTCGGCGGCTGCCCCACCAACATCGCCGTCGGCACCGCCAAGCTCGGGCTGAAGTCCGGCCTGATCACCGCCGTCGGCGACGAGCACATGGGCCGCTTCATCAGGGAAGAGGTCGAGCGCTGGGGTGTCGACACCAGCCGCCTCAAGACCGACCCTTCGCGGCTGACCTCGCTCGTCATCCTCGGCATCCGCGACCAGCACACCTTTCCCCTGATCTTCTACCGCGAGAACTGCGCCGACAGCGCCCTCGAGGCCGACGACATCGACCCGGGCTACATCGCCAGGGCCAAGGCCGTGGTCGTCACCGGCACCCACTTCTCGCGCCCCAATCTCGACGCCGCCTCCAGAAAGGCCGCCGAGACGGCCCGGGCGAACGGCCGCCGTGTCGTCTTCGACATCGACTACCGCCCGGTCTTGTGGGGCCTCACCGGCCACGGCCTCGGCGAGGAGCGCTTCGTCGAGAGTGCCCGGATCTCCGCGCATCTGCAGACCATCCTTCCCTTGTGCGACGTCGTCGTCGGCACCGAGGAGGAGCTGCACATCGCCGGCGGCACCACCGTGACGCTGGACGCCATCCGCAAGGTCCGCGAGCTCGCCCCCGAAGCCCTCATCGTCTGCAAGCGTGGCCCCATGGGCTGCGTCGCCTTCGACAGCACGATCCCCGACGACATCGAGGACGGGCTCGAGGGCCCCGGCTTCCCGGTCGACGTCTACAATGTCCTCGGCGCCGGTGACGCCTTCATGAGCGGCTTTCTCAGGGGCTATCTCCGCGACCTACCGCTCGAGGAATGCTGCCGGCTGGCCAACGCCTGCGGTGCGTTTGCCGTCTCGCGCCACGGCTGTGCGCCGGCCATCCCGTCCTGGACCGAGCTCAGCCATTTCCTGGAGCACGGCTCGGCCGTGCGGGCGCTCAGGAAGGACCCGGTGCTCGAGCAACTGCACTGGAGCACCAACCGCGAGCGGCACTGGCCGCAGGTCCTGGCCTTCGCCTTCGACCACCGGAGCCAGCTCGAGGCGATGTGCGATGCGGCCGGTGTCAGCCACGACCACATTCCGTACTTCAAGGGCCTGTGCTTCCAGGCGATCGAAAAGGTGGGGGGCGGGCGCAGCGATCTGGGCCTTCTCCTCGACGGTCGCTACGGCGAGGACACGCTGGCGAAGGCGACGGGGCAGGGGCTCTGGATCGGCCGGCCGATCGAGCTGCCGGGCTCGCTGCCGCTCCGCTTCGACGACGGCCCCGATCTCGGCCGCGTGCTGAAGGAATGGCCGCGTGAGCATTGCGCGAAATGCCTCGCCTTCTACCACCCGGACGACCCGGAAGACCTGCGCCGCGAGCAGCTCGAGCGCTTCCTGGTCCTGCAGGATGCCGCCCGCAGCACCTGGCACGACCTGCTGATCGAGATCATCGCGAGCAAGTCCGATTTGCCGGAGGACGAGCAGACGACCGCCCGCGCCATCCGCCAGTTCTACGCGGCCGGCCTCTACCCCGACTGGTGGAAGCTCCCCGACCCCGAAAGCGACGCCGCCTGGACCGCCATCGCCGAGGTGATCGAGGCCCACGACCCGCACTGCCGAGGCGTCCTCCTGCTCGGTCTCGACGCCCCCGAAGACGCCCTCGAAGCCGCCTTCGCCCGGGCCGCGGCGCATCCGATCTGCAAGGGCTTCGCCGTCGGCCGCAGCATCTTCGGCGGCCCCGCCGATGACTGGCTCAGCGGCCGCATCGACGATAAGCTCGCCGTTCAACGCATGGCCGAGACCTATGGCCGGCTGATCGCCGCCTGGGACGAGGCAAAGGCAGGAGTCGCCTGATGTCCAAGCTGTTGTTGAAGAACCACGCCCCCGCCGCCGACGGCCTGGTCCACCAGGTGACACCGAAAAGCGCCGGCTGGGGCCATGTCGGCTTCGCCGTCTATGAACTCGCCCCCGGTCAGCGCCTGGAGCGCGCCGGCAACGACGAGGAGCACTGCCTGGTCATCGTCTCGGGCACCTGCACCATCGAGGCCGGCCCCGAAATCTTCCGCGCGATCGGCGGCCGCGAGAGCCCGTTTCAGGGCAATCCCACGGCGGTCTACATTCCAAAAGCCACTGCCTGGGCGGTCATCCCGGAATCCGCGCTCGAGCTCGCCGTCTGCTCGGCCCCCGGCGGCGGCGACCACCAGATCCGCCTGATCGCACCCGAGGACGTCAAGACTTCCACCCGCGGCAAGGACACCAACACCCGCCACGTCGCCGACATCCTCCCCGAAACCGCCCCCGCCCATTCGCTTCTCGTCGTCGAGGTGGTCACCCCCTCCGGCTGCTGGTCCTCCTACCCC
>JAABSG010000158.1 GCA_011390475.1 Geminicoccaceae bacterium
CGGCCTCTGGGTGGCCGTCCTCAATCTCGTGGTCAGCATAACCGCCGCCTACGCCATCGCCGTGATCCATTTTCGCGGCCGGCGGCAGGCGCTCTACACCATTCTCGTCTCGCGGGTCATCCCGGACATCGCCCTCATTGTGCCGCTCTTTCTGGTCGTGCGCGCGCTCGGCCTGATCAACACGCTCTCGGCCCTGGTCGTAACCTACCTCGCGGTGACCATCCCGTTCACGATCTTCATCCTCATCAGCTATTTCGAATCGATCCCGCGCGACCTCTACAAGGCCGCCCGGATCGACGGCTGCTCGCATCTGGGTGCCCTGCGCCACGTCTACCTGCCACTCGCGATCCCGGCCTTGATCGCGTCCCTGATGTTCGCCTTTTTGACCAGTTGGAACGAGTTCGTGTTCGCCCTCATCCTCACCCAGAACATCGCCTCGCAGACGCTGCCGATCGTCATCACGGGCTTCGTTCTCGATTTCACCACCAGCTTCTCGTTCGTCAATGCGGCTGGGGTGATCGCCATCGTGCCGCCGGTGATCCTCGCCATGCTGTTTCAGCGCTACATCGTCTCCGGCCTGACCGCCGGCGCGGTCAAGGGTTGAGGCGATGGCCCGCATTCGCTGCGACCAGCTGACCAAGCGCTACGGCCATGTCGCCGCGGTCGACCGGCTCGACCTCGAAATCGAGGACACCGAGTTCATGGTGCTGCTCGGCCCCTCGGGCTGCGGCAAGACCACGACGCTGAATATGATCGCCGGGCTCGAAGAGCCCTCGGACGGCAATCTCTTCTTCGACGACGACGTCGTGAACTTCATGCCACCGCATCTGCGCGAGGTGGCGATGGTCTTTCAGAGCTATGCGCTCTATCCGCAAAAATCGGTCTACGACAACATCGCCTTCGGTCTGAAATTGCGGCGCACGCCCCGAGGCGAGATCGACCGGCTGGTCCGCGATGCCGCCGAGCAGCTCGAAATCGGCCACCTGCTCGACCGGCGGCCGAGCCAGCTTTCGGGCGGCCAGCGCCAGCGGGTGGCGCTCGGCCGAGCGCTGGTGCGCAAGCCGCGGGTCTTCTTGATGGACGAGCCGCTCTCCAATCTCGATGCGTCGCTCAGGATCACCATGCGCACGCTGATCAAGAAGCTGCACCAGACGATGGCCACGACCTTCGTCTACGTCACCCACGACCAGGCCGAGGCGATGACGCTGGCCGATCGGATCGCGGTGATGCGCGACGGCCTCTTGCAGCAGCTCGCCGGCCCCAGGGAGACCTACCAGCGGCCGAAAAACATGTTCGTCGCGGCCTTTCTCGGCAGCCCGCGGATGAATTTCATCGAGGGCGAGCTGGAATCGGTCAACGGCCGGACCCTGTTCAGACGCGGTCCGCTGGCGATCGTCGTGGACGGTGTCCCCGGGGCTGCGGCGTCGATCGGCCGCGAGGTGGTGCTCGGCGTTCGCCCGGAGGATATCGAGGTGGTCCGCGACTCCGATGATTCGCTCCAGGCGAAAGTGCTGCTCGTCTCGCCGCTGGGCGCCGAGCAGCATCTCGACATCATGCTGGGCGATGTCGAACTGATCGCGCGCGCCGACAAAGAGCTGGAGGTCGCCCCGGGGGCGGTTCTGCCAGTGCATGTCGCAGCCCGCCGCATCCATCTCTTCGACCGCACGACCGAGGCGAGCCTGGCGCTGGAGGTGGTGGCGTGAAACCACGCGGCTTCACCTACCACCAGCCGAAGACGCTCGACGAGGCGCTCGGGCTCTTGGCCGCCAGTGATGATGCCGCTGTGCTCGCCGGCGGGCAGAGCCTCGTGCCGATGATGAACGCGCGTCTCGCCAGTCCCGAGATCGTGGTCGACATCAACCGCCTTGCGAGCCTCGACGCGGTCCGCATCGAGGGCGATCGCCTCGTCGTCGGTGCCCTGGTCCGCCATGAAAGCCTGATCGGCCACCCCCTCGTGCAGGAGCGGCTGCCGCTGCTCTCGAGCATGGCCGAGACCATCGCCCACTGGCCGATCCGCACCCGCGGCACGATCGGCGGCAGCCTCGTGCACGCCGACCCCGCCGCCCAATGGCCGCTCGCGGCCGTGCTCCTGGAGGCCGAAATCGAACTCCAGAGCCAGGGCAACGCGCGCCGGATCGATGCCGCCGACTTCTTCGAGGGGGCACTGAGCACCACGCTGGCCGCGGGCGAACTCCTCACAGCCATCCGCTTTCGCCTCCCGTCCGCTGGTCACGGCGCCGCCTTTCGCCTCCTGACGCGGCGGCCGGGCGACTACGCCATCGCCATGGCCGCTTGCGTCGTGGAGGCCGATCGACCACGTCGCTTGGCCATCGGCGGCGTCGAGCCAAGGCCGCTGGACCGTTCGGGCGCGCTCGACGGGCTGACGACCGTGCCCGAGATGATCGAGGCCGCCTGCCGCGAGGTGACGCCCATGGACGACCCGCGGGCCCCCGCCGACTACCGCCGGCGGGTGTTGGCGCAGCTCGTCGGGGATTGCCTCGCCGAGGCCCTTCGGGGGCAGGCGTCGTGACGCAGCACGCGATCACGCTCGACGTCGACGGCGAGCGCTACGAGCTCGCGGTGGAAGCCCGCCGTCTTCTCTCTGACGTGTTGCGCGACCTCGGCCGGACCGGCGTGCATGTCGGCTGCGAGCACGGCGTCTGTGGCGCCTGCACGGTCCAGGTCGACGGCGCACCGATGCGGGCCTGCTTGCTGTTCGCCGTGCAGCTCGAAGGCCAGGCGATCCGCACGGTGGCCGCTTTGGGGGACAACGGTGGACTCGACGGCCTGCAGCAGGCTTTCCACGACGTCCACGGGTTGCAGTGCGGCTTCTGCACGCCGGGTCTCTTGATGACCCTAGATGCCCTGCTACGCGAGCGGGCCGAACTCGACGAGGCGACCATCCGCGAGGTGGTTTCGGGCCATCTCTGCCGCTGCACGGGCTACGACAACATCGTCGAGGCGGTGCAGCTGGCCCTTCGGCGCCGGGCAAAGGCGGCATGAGCGAGCCCCGCGCCGTCGGCCGCGCTCTGCCGCGCACCGAGGACCGCCGCTTCCTCCTGGGCCAGGGCCGCTATCTCGACGACATCACCATCCCGGGCGCCCTCGAGGTCTGCTTTGTCCGCAGCCCGCACGCCCATGCCGAGATCCGCGCCATCGACACCGCCGCCGCCCGCGCCCTGCCGGGGGTCGTTGCCGTCATCACCGGCGCGGATCTCGCGGGCGAGATCACGACGCTGCGCATGGCGCCGGCGATAACGGGGGTGCGGCCCACCGAGATCGCACCCTTGCCGAGCGACAAGGTCCGCTTCGTCGGTGATCCGGTCGCTTGTGTCATCGCCTGCGATCGCTACGTCGCCGAAGACGCAGCCGAGCTGGTCGAGGTCGACTACGTGCCACTCCCCGCCATCGCCTCGATGGCAGGCGCCGCGGCCGAAGACGCAGCATTGGTCGACGCGACGGTCCCTCACAACCTAGTCGCCGAGGAGAGCTTCAGCGCCGGCGATCCCGAGGGCGCCTTTCGCCGGGCGGCACAGGTGGTGGAGGCGCGCTTCGTGCAGCACCGCCAGACCCACCTGCCGATCGAAACCCGTGGCATCGCCTGCGTCTTCGATCCCGGCCGCGAGCATCTGACCGTCCATACCGGCAACCAGGCGCCGCACCCGCTGCGCACCGCGCTGGCGGCGCGGCTCGGGCTCTCGGAATCGCAGATCACGGTGATCTCGCCCGACGTCGGTGGCGGCTTCGGCCAGAAGATCGCGCTCTTGCGTGAGGAGCTGGTCGTTGCGGCCCTGGCCCGCCGACTGGGCCGCCCGGTGCGCTGGCGCGAGGACCGGTTGGAGAACCTGCTGGCCTCGCTGCATGCCCGCGAAGAGACGGTGACCGTGCAGGCCGCCGTCGACGGCCTGGGCCGGCTGCTGGGCCTGCGCGCCCGGATCGAGGCCGACATGGGCGCCTACTGCTTCTTTCCCGCCAACTACATGATGCGGGTGGTCGGCATGATTCTCCCCGGCCCCTATCGGCTCCGGGACTACGCCTTCGATCTCCGGGTCCATCTGACCAACAAGTGCCCAGCGGGGCCGATGCGGGCACCGATGGCGATCACCAGCTGGGTGATGGAAGGGACGATGGACGCCATCGCCCGCGCGCTGGATGCCGACCCGGTCGAGATTCGTCGTCGCAACTTGCTGGAGGATGCCGACCTCCCCTACGTCACCGCCACCGGCGAGCGCTACCACTCGATCTCGTCGCGCGGCACGATGGAAGCAGCGCTGGACGGTCTGGACTACGTGGCCTTTAGGGCGGCCCAAGCCGAGCGGCGGGACCGGGGTGAGCTGGTCGGACTCGGCATCTGCAATGTCGTCGAATCGACCACTTACGGTTCCGCTTTCTACAAGGCGGCCGGCATCCCGGGCTCTGGCCACGAGACAGCGACGGTGAAGGTCGAGCCCTCCGGCGCCTGCTCGGTCGCCGTCGGCCTCATGACCTCGGGCCAGGGCTACGAAACCACGCTAGCCCAAGCGGCGGCGGAGGGTTTGGGCGTCGATCCGGGCGCTGTGCGGGTGCTGATTGGCAACACCGACATCGCCCCCTACGGCATGGGGGCCCGAGGCAGCCGCGGTGCCGCTGCCGGTGGCGGTGCCGCCTATCTCGCCGGACGACGGCTGCAGGAGAAGGTGCTCGCCATCGCGGCCCATCTCCTCAACCGCAACAGCAGCGACGGGCTAGCGCTCGAGGCCGGCCACGTCATGCAGCGGGCAGGGGGCGGGCTCCAGCCTAGCGGTCTCACCCTCGCCGACATCGCGCGGGTGGCCTTTCTCGACCCGCTTGGCCTGCCGGACGGCATGGAGCCCGGCCTGCACGTCACGACGAGCTACGATCCGCCGCCGATGACCTACAGCAACAGCACTCATCTCTGTGCCATCGCGGTCGACCGGGTGACCGGCATGGTGCGCATCGAGCGCTATCTGGCCGCCCACGATTCCGGCACGGTGATCAATCCCCTGGTCGTCGAGGGACAGCTGCACGGCGCTATCGCCATGGGGCTGAGCGGCGCCTTGTTCGAGGAGCTGGTCTACGACGACCAGGGGCAGATGCTCTCGGGATCACTCGCCGACTACCTGATCGCCACGGCAACGGAGCTGCCGGCGATCGAGCTGATCGAGCACGCGCGTCCCGATGCCATGACCCCGCTCGGCATCAAGGGCATGGCCGAGGGAGGCGTCATGGGATCCATCGGCGCCGTCTGCAATGCCGTGGCCGACGCGTTGGCGCCGCTCGGCATCTGCATCGACAGCCAGCCGCTGACGCCAGCCAGGCTGTCGGCCCTCATCGCCGCGGCGAAGCGCGCGTGAGCGTAGGCGACGGTCACCCGGTTGGCGTTCGGCAGTTTACTGCGTGTGCGCCATGGCTGAATCGATAGATCGTCCGCCGTGTCATTCAGGAAGAGGGCCGAGCCCGCGCCGCCGGGCTCGTTGCCGGCCTTCAGCCAGATCGCGATCTGTTCAGGCTCCTCGAACGCAAGATGTCGGTATCGGCCCATACCCATCAGTCGACCCTCCGCGCGTTTTCAGGACTTTGGCGCCTCTGCGCTCGGATAGGGAATCCAGCCCCCCCACGTCGACAGCGCTTTGGCCCAACAGGGCGGCCGCGATTTGAGCGACCCGACGCTGCTCGACCGCAATACCAAGGCCGCGATCGGGGTCGACACCAAAGCCTCTAGCGAGATCGGCACGATCGGCCAGTCGGAGGTAACGCAGCGAGGGCGAAGGGGAAACGGTCGCTCGACCGAGCGCGCCGGCGGCCTTTTTCGGCCTTACAGCCGGGCCTCAGATCAGGTCACGCTCGCGGGTCAGCAGGAAGAGGTAGGGCTCCTGCGAGCCGGGCAACTCCATCAGGCCGAGGACCCGATCGTTGTCGACCGCGCGGAAGTGGTCGATGATCGGTTGTCGGTGATAAAGCATCGCCGCACTACTCTTGCCGCGGTACACGAGCCGGTCGAGGCGAGCGGCGGGCGCGCGGGTCGTCAGCATCGGCAACGCGGCCCTGAAGGCGGCTGCAACGGGGGAACTTCGCGCGAGGGTGGGACAGCGGAGCGCGAGGCTGACGGGCATCAGTGCCGGGTCGAGCGCAACCGGCGTGCCCGAAGCGCCGCGGAACAGCAAGGGATGGACGCGCTCGACGGACTCGAAGGCCTTGCCGTGCCAGCCGAGCGCTTCGAGCAGCCCGTCGAGCGGGTGCCCAGTGGCGAGGCCGATGCCCCGCCATCGCCCGAGCAGTGCCGACGGTGCCAAGCCAGGGAGGCCGTCGAATCGCCGAAGGGCGTCGGCGCTGGTGATCGGGGCTGTGCGCCACGCCGTCAGCCAATCGGGCCCGGTAACCGGCGACTCGGCCGGATCAGCTGTCATGCCGGCCGCCGGACGATGGCGAAGCTTGCGCCGAGCCGAGAGCGGCTCGCCGCGGCGCCTGATCGGTGCTTCACCCGGCGGAGATGACCCGCCGTCTGGTTGGCGGTTCGGCCGACACTTCTCTCATTCCGCATGTCCGTCGTTCCTCAGCGGCACGGGCCGAATGTCCTAGCCGGCTGCCGCCACCGCCTGGAGCAGGGAACCTATATCGCCCCGGCGAAAGCTCTTATCCATCTTCCGGCAGTGGGCGTCGACGGCAGCCTCGATTGCCCGCCGGTCCTGCCGGCTCGCCCAAAAGACGGCGCCGCCCTTTTGTCGCGGAAAGCCGTAGCCGTTGACCAGCACCACATCGATGTCACCGGGGCGCAGCGCAATCCCCTCCTCGAGCAGCAGAGCCGCCCGATTGAGCATGGCGGCAAGGGCTCGACTGACGATCTCGTCGGCGGCGATGGGTCGCCGCACGATGCCGTTCGCGGCGGCGGTGCGCGCAATCAGGGCCGCCACTTCGGGATCGGGCGCCGGTCGGCGACCACCGTCCGGATAGCGGTACCAGCCGGCCCCGGTCTTCTGGCCGAAGCGGCCGGCCTCGCAGAGCCGGTCGGCGAGCGTCGAGTAGCGCAGGCCCGGCGCCCGACCTCCTTGTGCCTGCCTGGCCCGCCAGGCGATGTCGAGGCCGGCGAGATCGAAGACGCGAAACGGCCCCATGGCGAAACCGAAGGCTTCGAGGGCGGCGTCCACCTCTTCTGGTGCAGCACCATCCTCGACCAGGAATTCGCAGGCCTGGCGATAGTCGCTGAAGAGCGCATTGCCTATGAAGCCCGGTGCGGCCCGCGCCACCACGGCGACCTTGCCGAGACGCCGCGCCAGTGCCAGGCCGGTCGCGAGCACGTCGTCGGCCGTGTCGGCCGTCCTGACCACTTCGACCAGCCGCTGCACATGCGCCGGGCTGAAGAAATGCACGCCACAAAAATCGGCCGGCCGGCCCGAGGCTTCGGCCAGCGCCTCGAGATCGAGATAGGACGTATTGGAGGCGAGGATCGCCCCGGGCCTTGCGATCTTGCCGAGGGCGGCGAAGACCGCCCGCTTGACCTCCAGGTCCTCGACCACGGCCTCGATGACGAGATCGGCTTCGGCGACCGCATCGAGATCGACGGTGCTCGACAGACTCGCCGAGCAGCGCTGCCGCTCCGCGACGCTCGACCGGCCGCGCGCGACTGCCCGATCGAAGAGCGCCTCGAGCCGCTGAAGGGCGCCAGTGAGCGACGCCGCATCCCGCTCGACCAGCCGCACCGTCAGGCCGGCGGTCAGCATCACATAGGCGATTCCACCACCCATGAGGCCGCCGCCGATGACGGCTGTGCGCTCGATCGGGCGAGGGGCAGCGTCCAGCCCGTCGACCTTGCCGGCCGTCCGTTCGGCAAAGAAGAGATGGCGAAGGGCGAAGGCCGGTTCGCTCACCCGCAGCCTCTGGAAGACCGCGCGCTCCTCGGCCAAAGCGGCATCGATGGGCAGCGTGCGGGCGAGCCCGACGACCCTGAGCGCCTCGTCGATCCAGGGCATCGTGGCGAGCTTGCGGCGGGCGGCAGCTTCAGCGGCCGTGATCGCCTCGGCCGTGGCCGGCGGCACCGGCAAATCGCGCACCCGGCGCTTCACCACGGCAGCATCGGCGGCAAGAGCGAGGGCCGCTGCCACCACGTCACCCTCGACCACGCGATCGACGAGGCCGAGGCGCAGCGCTTCGCCGGCACCGACACGGCGGCCCGAGGTCACGAGATCGATGGCCGCGGGCAACCCGGCGAGGCGCGGCAGCCGTTGGGTGCCGCCATTGCCAGGAATGAAGCCCAAGCCGATCTCCGGCAGGCCGAACGTCGCATCGCTCGTGGCAAGACGGAGGTCGCAGCCCAAGGCGAGCTCCAGCCCGCCGCCCAGGGCAGCGCCGTGGATGGCCGCGATCACCGGCTGTGGTGCTGCCTCGATAGCCCGGATGACGTCGGGTGACTGGGGCTCGGCCAATGGTTTGCCGAACTCACGGATGTCCGCTCCGGCAACGAAGTTGCGCCCGGCCCCGGCCAGCACGACGAGGTCGCAGCCGGCGTCCCGGGCAAGTGTCTCGAACCGCTCGAGCAGTCCCGCCCGAACCTCACGCGACGTGGCGTTGACCGGCGGGTTGTCGATCAGCAGCAACGCCACCCGGCCATGCCGCTCGAGGCGGACGGGCCCGCCTGCCGGCGGTTCGGTGCTGACGTGCCTGATCTCGCTCATCTCGACTCCCGGCTGGTTTCCCCCCCCACCCTTGTTAGCAAGTCGAACGGGTCGCGTGGCCGAAATCTGCCCCACGCCTGCAGCGGCCGAAGCGGCGCGCGGGCACCGTTCTGACACCCGCGCGGGCGTCAGGCTGCGGCTCGGCAACGAAGCGCCGGAGCGCAGTGGACTTGTGCGCCGCCGTCGGAGGGGCTTTCTTGTAGCGGGGCAGGGCGCATCACAAGGCCACGCGGGGAGCGAGCAGTATGGAGCACCGTCGTTTCGGCCGAACCGGCCTCGCCATCTCGAGCTTCGCGCTCGGTGGCGGTATCGTCGGCGGCATTCTCATTCATCCGGCCGACGAGGTCCGATTGCAAGCGTTGCAGCGAGTGGTGGCTGCCGGCGGCAACTGGATCGACACGGCGGCCGACTACGGCGGCGGTGAGAGCGAGAAGGCAATCGGGCGGCTCTTGCCCGAGCTGACGCCCCGCCCGCAGCTCTCGACCAAGGTCCGCCTGGATACGACGACGCTCGACGACCTCGAGGGTACGATCCGCCGTTCGCTGGAGACCAGCCTGACCCGGCTCGGGCTCGACCGGGTCGCCCTCTTCCAACTGCACAACCCGTTGGGTGATGCCACCGGAGGCGGC
>JAABSG010000159.1 GCA_011390475.1 Geminicoccaceae bacterium
ATCCTGTGGCGATCGGCGCCGGCACCGTCCTCCTCTTGATCTTCGGCATGGCGATCTTCGCCCCCTTCGTGGCCCCGGCCGATCCCCTCGACGGCTCGATGATCAACCGCCTGAAGCCGATCGGTACCGAGGGCTATCCCCTGGGCGCCGACGAGCTCGGCCGCGACATGCTGTCCCGGCTCATCTGGGGCGGCCGCTTCTCGCTGCTGATGGGCGTGACGCCGGTCGTCCTCGCCTTTTTCATCGGCAGCGCCATCGGCATCGTCGCGGGTTATGCCGGCGGCCTGCTCAATGCCGCGATCATGCGCACGATCGACGTCTTCTACGCCTTCCCGTCGGTGCTCCTGGCCGTCGCCCTCTCGGGTGCCCTGGGGGCCGGCTTCGGCAATGCGCTGCTCTCGCTCACCGTCGTCTTCATCCCGCCGATCGCGCGGATCGCCGAATCGGTCACGACCCAGCTCCGTTCCCGGGACTTCGTCGAGGCGGCAAGGGCTTCCGGGGCAGGAGCGCTGACGATCGTTCGCGTCCACGTCCTGGGCAACGTGCTCGGGCCCATCTTCGTCTACGCCACCAGCCTGATCAGCGTCTCGATGATCCTGGCCTCGGGCCTCTCCTTCCTCGGCCTCGGCGTCCGCCCGCCGGCACCCGAATGGGGGCTGATGCTGAACACGCTCAGGACCGCGATCTACGTCCAGCCCTGGGTCGCGGCCTTGCCCGGCTTGATGATCTTCGCGACCTCGATCTCGTTCAATCTGCTCTCCGATTCCCTCCGCTCGGCCATGGATATCAAGACCTGATGCGCCAGCCCCTTCTCCAGGTCCGCGGCCTGAAAAAGCACTTCCCCCTCGAGCGCAAGCTGTTCGGCGGGGCGGCCAAGACCGTGCATGCCGTGGACGGTGTCGATTTCGACGTGCTCGAGGGCGAGACCCTGGGCGTGGTCGGCGAGTCCGGCTGCGGCAAGTCGACCACGGCCCGCCTGCTGATGCACCTGATCGATCCCACGGCCGGGACCATCACCTTCGACGGTGCCCCGGTCGAGAACACCCGCCTGTCACTCCGCAACTACCGCCGCCGGGTGCAGATGGTCTTTCAGGACAGCTACTCGTCCTTGAACCCGCGGATGACCATCGAGGCCTCGATCGCCTTCGGCCCCGAGGTGCACGGGGTCCCGCACAAAGAGGCGCTGGCCAGAACCCACGACCTGCTCGAGCGGGTCGGCCTCGAGCCCACCCGCTTCGCCGAACGCTACCCGCACGAGCTCTCCGGCGGCCAGCGCCAGCGGGTCAACATCGCCCGCGCTCTGGCGCTGCAGCCCAAGCTCATCATCCTCGACGAGGCCGTCTCGGCGCTCGACAAATCGGTCGAGGCCCAGGTCCTCAACCTGCTGATGGACCTGAAGGAAGAGTTCGGCCTCACCTACGTCTTCATCAGCCACGACCTCAACGTCGTGCAATTCATCTCCGACAGGGTGATGGTCATGTATCTCGGCCGGATCGCCGAACTCGGCCGCGCCGAGACCGTCTTCGGCGACGCCCGGCACCCCTATTCGACCGCCCTCCTCTCCTCCATGCCGTCGATCGATCCCGACAACCGAACCGAGCACGTGCCCTTGGCCGGCGATCCGCCCAACCCGATCGACCCGCCCCCCGGCTGCCGCTTCCACACCCGCTGCGCCCATGCCGAGACCGTCTGCTCGCTCACCGAGCCGCCGCTCGCGGCGGTCGAGCCCGGCCACCAGGCGGCTTGCCACATGGGCGTCGCCGGCTCGGGCCACAGCCGCGCCCCCGAGGCCCGCACCGCCACCGCGGCCGAATAGGAGCTGCCATGGCCGATCCCTATCTCCGGCTCGACCAGCTCGAGGTCACCTTCACCGGCGGCCGTAGCCCGGTTCGGGCCGTCAACGGCGTCGATCTCACGGTCGACAGCGGCGAGACCGTGGCACTCATCGGCGAATCCGGCTCGGGCAAGAGCGTCACGCTGCGCGCCATCCTCCGCCTCAATCCCGAGAAGAAGACCCGGATCGCTGGCCGGATCACCGTCGGCGGCCGCGACGTCATGGGCCTCGGCAGCAAGGATCTCGCCCAGTTCCGCGGCGGCGAGGTCGCGATGATCTTCCAGGAGCCGCTCCTCGCCCTCGATCCGGTCTACACCCTGGGAGAGCAGATCACCGAGGCCATCCGCCGCCACGAGACGATCAGCAAGGCGGATGCCCGGGCCCGGGCCCTCGGCCTCTTCGAGCGGGTCCGCATCCCCTCACCCGAACGCCGCCTCGACACCTACCCCCACGAAATGTCCGGCGGCATGCGCCAACGCGCCATGATTGCCCTGGCACTCGCCTGCAACCCCAAGGTCCTGCTCGCCGACGAGCCCACCACGGCTCTCGATGCCACCGTCCAGATCCAGATCCTGCTACTCCTGCGCGACCTGCAGCGCGAGTTCGGCCTCTCGATCATCTTCGTCACCCACGACCTGGGCGCCGCCGTCGAGGTCGCCGACCGCATCGCGGTGATGTACGCCGGCCGCATCGTCGAGGAGGGCACGGCCCGGGACATCATCAACACGCCGCGCCACCCCTACACCATCGGCCTCCTCAAGAGCCGCGCCCACGGTGCGATGACCAAGGGCAAGCGCCTCGATGCCATCGCCGGCAGCCCCCCCGACCTCGCCAACCTGCCGCCCGGCTGCGCCTTCGCCGCCCGCTGCCCCTGGGCCATCGACGAGTGCCGCCGAACCCGGCCCGAGCTGATCCGAACCGAAACCGGCACGCAGGCCCGCTGTCTGCGCACCGACCAGACCCTCACCCGCCCGGGCGAGTTCGTCGGCGCCTGAGACCACGCCGCAGCGACCGCCGATCGACGGCGATACCGCACACCGGTCCCTCGTCGCCGGATGCTTCGTTGCATTGGTGGCTACCTGTGGCTACATTAGCTTCATGTACGCTGTCGGTATCCGCGAGCTGAAGAATCGATTGTCCGAGTATGTGCGGCTCGCGGCGTCCGGCGAGCGCGTCCTCGTGACCGACCGCGATCGTGTAGTGGCCGAGCTCAGCGCACCCCGCGCCGGGGCGGCGGACACCGTCACCGACGCCGTGCTCGCCGACCTCGTCCGCCATGGCCTCGCCACACCCCCCCTGTTGCGCCAGTCGAGCCCACCGCGCACCCGTGGAACGCTGCCGCTCGCCCGGATACTGGCCGATCTCGACAACGACCGCGCTGATCGGTGATCTACCTCGACAGCTCGGTCCTCCTGGCGGCTGTCCTCGCCGAGGACCGCAGCCCGCCGGCCGAGCTGTGGCAGGCGACGCTCGTCAGCAGCCGCCTCCTCCACTACGAGGTCATGAACCGCCTCAATGCCTACGCCGCGGATGCCGAGCAGATCGCCGCGGCCGGGGAGCTGATCGCCGGCCTCGTGCTGGTCGAGCTCTCCCCGGTCATCCTAGCGCGGGCGCTCGACCCGTTCCCCATCCCCGTCCGCACCCTCGACGCCCTCCACCTCGCCACCGCCCACTATCTGGCCGAACGACGCAGTAGCCTGACCCTCGCCACCTACGACCAGCGTCTGGCCGAAGCCGCCCGCGACCTCGGACTCGAGGTGATCGATCCCTGATAGTCGAAGGGCCGAACACCAGACGCGTGCATGGGCATCCATGCGACCCACACCACAGTGCGCTGCCGCCGCACCGCATCTCGACGCCACGAGCGAGCAAAAGAAGCCACCAGGGGACGATGATCGTCCCCTGGACCCCTCCGTTATTTGGTGAACAATTCGCGCAGCCGCGCGGCCAGAACCGAGAGCCGCTCACCGCGTCGTCTGCATGATCGCCCCACCGAGGTCTGTTTAGAAAAGGCCGCCGTTGTCCGCGACGGCGGGGCCACAAGTTATCGTCGAGGTGTGCTTCGATGCCGAAAGCAAAGCAATCGGCCGCCGATTCCGGAGGCTGATGCGGCATATGCGATATCGAGCAAACCCGTTCCCCGCCAAAAATCTGGTGGGGCGTGGGGAGGATCATCCTCCCCACATCCTTTACTCCTGATCAACTCTCAGAGCAGCTCGTCGAGAAAGCGTAGCAGCGGCCGGTCGGCTTCGGGCATCGGCAGGCTGAAGAGCTGCTTCGGGCGGAGCCAGCGAATTTCCTGGCCCTCTTTGGGCTCAGGCTCGCCTTCCCAGACGCGACAGACGAAGAGCGGCATCAGGAGGTGGAAGGTCGGGTAGGCGTGGCTGGCGAAGGTCAGGGGTGCCAGGCAGGGTGGCTTGGTGACGATGCCGAGCTCTTCGTCGAGCTCGCGCACCAGGCAGGCTTCGGGCGTTTCGCCGGGCTCGACCTTGCCGCCGGGGAACTCCCAGAGACCGGCCATGCTCTTGCGGGCTGGTCGGGTGGCGACGAGGACACGGGCCACCTCGTCGATCAGTGCCGCCGCCGCCACGAGAACGAGCGGCCGGCCGCCGTCAGCTGCGGTAGTCGGCATTGATGTCGATATAGCCGTGCGTCAGGTCGCAGGTCCAGACGACCGCCCGGCCGGGTCCGCCGCCGACGGTGATGTCGATCGCGATCTCGGCACCCTCGAGGTGGGCGGTGACCGGCGCCTCGTCGAGATCCGGGACGGCGGCACCGTTTCGGGCGACCCAATGCCCGCCGAAACCGATCCCGAGCCGGTCGAGCTCGATCACTTCGCCGGCCTTGCCGACCGCCATGACGATCCGCCCCCAATTGGCATCGGCCCCGGCGATCGCGGTCTTGACCAGCGGCGAGTTGGCGACGGTGAGCCCGATGCGCCTGGCAGCAGGGTCGTCGGCAGCCCCCGCGACGCGGATCTCGATGAATTTCCGCGCCCCCTCGCCGTCGCGGACCACCTGCTGGGCCAGATCGATCGTCACCTCGTCCAGGGCTCGAGCGAAGCCTGCTAGCGCCGGGTCGTCGGCGTTCTCGGGCGGCGCGTTGGCGGCCTCGGCCGTGGCGAAGAGGAGCAGCGTGTCGGAGGTCGAGGTGTCGCCGTCGACCGTCGTCGCGTTGAACGAGCGGTCAGAGGCCCGATTCAGGAGCACCTGGAGGGCCGGTGCCGGGATGGCGGCGTCGGTGAAGACGAAAGCCAGCATGGTCGCCATGTCGGGGGCCACCATGCCCGAGCCCTTGGCGATGCCGGTGATGGTGACGGTGCGGTCACCGAGCGTGACTTGCCTTGACGACCACTTGGCGAAGGTGTCGGTCGTCATGATGGCGCGCGCCGCCTCACGCATCGCGGCCTCGTCGTGGGCCAAGCTGGCCGCCAGATCCGGCAGGGCCGCCTCGATCTTCTCGACCGGGAGCCGCTCGCCGATCACGCCGGTGGAGGCCACGAAGACGTCGTCCGCGGCACAGCCGACGAGGCGCATCGCAGCCGTCACCTCGCGCTTCACCGCCTCGTCACCCTCTTCGCCCCGGCAGACATTGGCGTTGCCGGCATTGACGATCAGCGCGCGGGCAGTGCCCGAGGCGAGTGCCCGCCTGCACCAGGTGACCGGATGGCCCGGCGCCGCCGAGCGGGTGAGGACCCCGGCCACGGTGGTCTCGGCGGCCAGCTCGACGAAGAGGAGGTCGGGGCGCCCCTGGTAGCGGATTCCGGTCGCGGCCGCGGCGCACCTGACGCCCGAAACCGGCAAGGGCGGCTTCGGGTCGACAGGCGCCAGGGGTGATACCGGCAGCGGCTTGGCCATCGCGGGATTCCGGGGGTTTGGTGCACCCAGCCGGCCGGCAGGGTGCCCGGCCGGCTGCCGATGCGCGTTCCTACTCGGCGGCGCTGCCGTCGATGGCGAAGCGCTGCACGTCGGCACCGGCGCGCACGTCTGCCAGCAGACTTTCGACCGCTTGCCGGGTGAGATCGGCGCGCAGCTGCTCCTCCACCTCGGCGAAGCTGGGCTCGATCGCTGCCTTGTCCTCGACGAAAATGACGTGGAAGCCGAACTGGGTCTGCACCGGTTCACTGCTGTAGCTGCCGGGTTCGAGGGCGAAGGCCGCGGCCTCGAAGGGCGGCACCATGGAGCCCCGGCGGAAGGTGCCGAGCTCGCCGCCACGCGATGCCGCGGGGTCGGTCGAGCGCTCGCGAGCGAGTTCGGCGAAATCGGCGCCATCGTCGAGCTCGGCGATGACCTCCAAGGCCGCCTCCTCGGTCTCGACCAGAATGTGCCGGGCGGTGACCTGCTCGATGGCGAAATCGGGCTCCGCCTTCAGCTCTTCGTAGGCCGCCTGGAGCGCTGCCTCGTCGGTAGCGTCGCTGACGGCGCGCTCGATCAGCGTCTGCCGCAGGACATCGTCACGCGCCCGATCGATCGCCGCCTGGACCTCGGGGTCGGCGGCGACATCGGCCTCTTCTGCCGCCTGCAGGAGGAGATGACCGTCGATCAGCCGGTCGACCAGCGGCTGAAAGATCGCCTCCATCGGCATCTGCCGAAACTGCTCCGGCAGCTCGAGATAGCTCTGCTGGAGCTCGCTCAGGCGAAACTCGGTGCCGTCGACGATGGCGACCACGGGATCATCCTGGGCAAACACGGGGCCGCTCAGGGCCAGGGCGACGGCGAGGCCGGCGGAAAGGGAACGGAACATGGAACAGGCTTTCGGCTCGGGGACATTTCTGTTGCGCCGCATAGAGCCACACCAGACCGGCGGCGACAAGCGCCGCGGCCACCGAGCCGTCGACGGCGGCCGCAAGCGGTGCCGCAGCGGGCCGCTCAGCGCACCAGAACGACCCGGGTCGCGGCGCCGACACCGGCAAAGCCCGTCGGGATCGGCACGTCAGTCAAATGGGCATTGCGCTGAAAACCGCTGTTTCCATTGAACTTGATCGTGTCGGCGACCAGCATGGTGATCGCGGCGCGGCTGTTGCCGGTGTACTCGACCCGGCCGGTCGGGGCGTAGAGCGTGCCGTCGATCTTCATGTCGACATTGCCGGTGATGGTATGGGTGACGCCCGACTGACTGCGGCCGGCATAGAACACCACACCGGCATAGTCGCCGGAGGTCGGAGCGCTCAGGTCGAGGTCGGGCGTGCCGCTGAGCTCGATCCTGCCGTTGCTGCCGCGCAAATGGATGACGACGCCTTCGCCCCGGATCGTCGTGTTGGAGGCGCTCGTGAACGGCGCGTCGATCAACTGGTACACTCCGGACCGCAGGCGGACCGTCGTGCCGCTGCTGACGTTGATGCCGCCGCAATAGATGCCCGGATTGAGCTGCACCATGGCCCCAGAGAAGTTGCCGTCGGTGTAGTCGCAATGGTTCGGCGGCCAGCGGGTTGGCGTCGGCAACGCGGTGAGCGGGTCGGCGAGGCGGGGACAGCCAGTCTCGGGAGCGGGCGTGATTCGATGGGCGCCCCTGACCCCGCCATGGGCGCAGACGGCGCTGGCGGTGATCGAGGCGCCGGAACGGGCGTGGATCGCGTCGCTGTCGTTCGAGTTGGAATAGACAACGCAATCTTCGGCGACGATCTCTGTCGAGCCCGCGGCCTCCAGCGCGTTCTTGGCCGTCGGGTTGAGGGCCAGGAGACAGAGCGGCAGGCTCGAGCGGACCGTCGCCGTCGCACTCGCCTCGAGATCGAGCGTGGGGTAGCCGATCAGCCGGCCGAAGCTCGTCGGCTCTGGATTGCCGTTGGCGGTCGCGCGCCGCACGGTCAAGCGCAGGGCATTCGGTCGGGTGCTGTCGGCGGTGAAGGCCCGGCCGTCCGGATCCCAGGTCCCGATCACGAAATCGGCGGCGTCGAACACCGTGCCGTGGGTTGCCCGAGGAAAACGGGTTTCGATGATCCGCTGGGCGGTGCGCAGGGCCAGCGCTGGATCGCGCAGGTCATGGGCAGCGGCCAGGGCCGCAGCGTCCACCGTGGTCTGCAACTCGTTCTGCACCGTGTAGGCCCGGCTGACATCGACCGCGAGTGCGGCAACGCCGCCCATCGCCAGCATGCCGGTCGCGACGATCGGCAAGACGGCGCCCCGCCGGTCGGCGAGGAGCGATCGCAGTTGTGGCCAACGATTGATCATAGCTGAACCTCGCGGGCGGTGGCGCGCGCCGTGAGCGTGCCGGTTCTGAAGAAGCCCAAGGGATCGAGCGGCACGGCCTGATCCAGGGGTGCCGTGACCGCGACGTCGAACATGCCGTCGTTCTGCGCCACCTCGACACCGTAGCGGTCGATGTGAACGGGCAATCGCTCGACCGCCCAGGCCCGCGCGCCGTCGAGCACGAGATCGCCCGTGGCGAGCCGGAGCGACACCTCGCGGGCGACGTTTTGCATATTGTTCTGCAAAATGTAGATCGCACCGAACTGGACGATGCCCGTCAGCATCAGCATCAGCACCGGCGTCAGGAGCGCGAACTCGAGCGCGCTCGCGGCGCGGCGATCGCCGACGATGCGTCGAGCACCGCACGCCGGCAGGTGTCGCCGATGGAGCATAGAGGCCACGAAGCTCTCCCGCTGGGAACGTCTCCAGAAGAGTGCCGAAGAACCTCTAATTTTCGGTTAACGAGGCAGCCCGGGGATCTCTTGGCGCCCGGTCAGCCACCGCGTTGACACCTTTCGGGTGCAGCCTTATCTGAAAGGCTCACGCGGGTCTGCCTGACCTCGTGAGCCCTGCTTCATGCGAAAAGGCTCATTTCCATCATGTTCGGCGCCATCGCCCGGAAGATTTTCGGCACGACCAACGACCGCCTGGTGAAGACGAACCGCAAGGTGGTCGACGCGGTAAACGCCTTGGAACCTGCGTTCGAGGCCCTGGACGACCAGGCTGTGCGGGCGAAGACCGAGGAGTTTCGCAGCCGCCTGGCGGCCGGCGAGAGCATGGACGATCTCCTGCCCGAGGCCTTCGCCACGGTGCGTGAAGCCGCCAAGCGGACCCTCGGCCAGCGCCATTTCGACGTGCAGCTCCTGGGCGGCCTCTTCCTCCACCAGGGCTCGATTTCCGAGATGAAGACCGGCGAAGGCAAGACGCTGGTCTCCACACTTGCCGCGTACTTGAATGCGCTACCCGGCAAGGGCGTGCACGTCGTCACCGTCAACGACTACCTCGCCCGCCGCGACAGCCGCTGGATGGGCGAGATCTTCGAGTTCCTGGGGCTCACGGTCGGCTGCATCGTCCCCGGCATCGGCGAGCAGGAACGCCGCCTGGCCTATCAGGCCGACATCACCTACGGCACCAACAACGAGTTCGGCTTCGACTATCTTCGCGACAACATGAAGCTCTCGCTCGAGAGCATGGTCCAGCGTGGCC
>JAABSG010000160.1 GCA_011390475.1 Geminicoccaceae bacterium
CATCCCAGATCAGCCAATCTCGAGCCGCTCCGGCGGCCTCGATCCGCCCCGCATCGGCTGTCCGTGTCACCATTCCACCATCCCTCGCTCGCCTGGCGCCGTCACGGGTCGCCGTTTTAACCGAAAATTAGCACTTGGGCGCGATAGTGCGGGTCTCGAGTTGGTTCTCTTGATCACCGCCTCGAGCCTGCGCCACCCTGTCAACCGCCGCGCGAGTGTCGATGCAAGAGCTCTGTTCCGCGCACCACCTGAAAATCCTCTTGATCGAGGACAACAGCGCCGATGCGCGGTTGGTCGAGGCCTTGCTCGCGGACTGCGAGGACATGGCGCTGCGCTGGGTGACCGGCCTCGAGGCGGCGTTGGCCGAGTTCGCACACACGACCTTCGATGCCGTCCTGCTCGATCTCCTGCTCCCCGACGCCCGCGGCACCGACCTGATCGAGGCCGTCCATGCAGCGGCACCCGAGGCTGCGATCATCGTCTCGAGCGGTCAGGCGGCGGACGACTGCCTCCTCGCCCAGGCGCTCGTCCGCAAGGGTGCCGAGGACTTCGTCCCGAAGGCCGGTCTCACCCCGGCGCTGCTCGCGCGAACGCTCACGACCGCCGTCGAACGCCGGCGATCGACCGCAGCACTGCGCACCCGCATGGCGCAGCTCGAGGCCGCACTCGTGGATGCCCGGATCGGCCATTTGTCCTGGACGCCCGGTAGCCCGGAGGTCGCCATCGCCGGCGACCTCGCGGGCCTGCTCGGCATGAAGCACTCGGCCTCCCGTCTCTCGCTCCGCGCCCTCTTGCGTGAAGTGTCGGCGACAACGCGCCAAAGCCTCTATGCCGCCTGGCGCGAGCTGGCGGCCGGCGCCGAGCGGCTCGCCGTGGTCCTGGTCGAGCACGATCGCGGGCTTGCCGGGCTCGGCCACGATTTGCTGGTCGAGGCGGTGGCGCAGCGTGATGCCGGCGGCCACATCGTCCGGCTCGACGCGCTGATCCGCGATACCGCCATGATCGGCCATGTCGAACGGCTGGAGGGCGAGATGATCACCCATCTCGGCCACGCGCTGCGCACGCCGTTGACCTCCATCCGCGGCGCGCTCGGGCTGTTGGCGCATGGCGACGACCTGTCGCTCACCGCCTCGGGCCAAAGCCTGGTCGAGAACGCCATCGCCAATGCCGATCGGATCAGCCGGGTCATCGGCGAAACACTGGAATCCAGTGCCGATCACCAGCCCGACTGGCCGCCCCGGCCCAGTCCGCAGGTCGAGCCCAGCGCGCCCTGCCAGCCCCCCCCGCAGCGCGAGCCCACCCCCCAGCGCCAGACCAGCCTGCTGTTCCAGCCTCGTCGGGTGCCCCTCGGCGCGCATCTCTACGACGCCCTGGCGGCCCGCCTGTCGGGCGCCGCCGGGGTCACCGCAACCGGCGCGAGGGTCGGGCTGTCCCTCACGCCGGCCAGCCGATCGATCGAGGTCATGGTCGATGCCGCCCGTCTGCGCCGGGCGATCGACTGCCTGTTCGCGCGATTGGTCCAGAGCCGCGGCTCGCCCGACCGCTTGGCGCTCGATGTGAGCCTGCGTGGCGGCGTCGCCTGGCTCGCCGTCGAGCCGCTCGGCGATACGGGGCAAGCAGCTCGCAAGCCTGTCCCGGACGCTGCAGTTGCCACTCTTCAGCCATCGCCGCACCCTTTGGCAAATAGTGCCGTCGGGTTGCGCATCGCCGTGCCACTGGCCGCCTGAATGGTTTGCCGCCCGAGCCACGTTGCATTGATCGACCAGGCCGACGACCAGCCTGCGAGCGGCGTCGCGCCGTCGCCGACGAGCATTCCATTGCGCGCCGCGGGGACCCTGCGGCGCGTCGTGGTCGCCGAGGACGACCCGGACATCAGTGCCCTGGTGGCGCTGGCGCTCGGCCGGCTGAGTGGCCTGGAGGTGACCATTTGCGCCAACGGTCGCGCCGTCCTCGAGGTCGTGCCGCACCACTTGCCCGACCTCTTTCTGCTGGACGTGATGATGCCCGAGATGGACGGCGTCGAGACCCTGGCTCGGCTTCGGCTGGAGCCGAGCACGGCGATGATCCCCGTGATCTTCATGACGGCGCGGGTGCGGCCGCGTGATCTCGAGTTCTATTTCGCCAAGGGTGCCACCGGCGTCATCGCCAAGCCTTTCGATCCGATGACCCTGGCCCGGCGCTTGTGCCAGCTCCATGCCGAGAATCGACATGCCCCAGCCTGATCCCCTCGCCGACCTGCGCGCCCGCTTCATCGCCCGCAGCCGGGAGCGCGTCCAAAATCTGCGTAGCCTGATCGACGCCGCACCGGCGCAACCCGCTCGGCACGGTGCCGGAACGAAAGAGGTGTCGGCCGCGGCAGCGATCGCCCGCCTCGCCCACCAGCTCGCCGGTGCTGCCGGCACGTTCGGCTATGCCGCCCTGGGCGAGGCCGCGGCGGCTCTCGAGGATCGGGCCCGTGCCGCCGAAGACGATGCCTCGACCTTCGACCCGCTGCCGCTCACGCCGATTTTGCAAGTGCTCGAAGCGCGCATAGCCGACCTCGAGGCGAGCCGTGCCTGAGCTTCGACAGCACGAGCAGCGCCTTGCCAGAAGCTGCGGCGCCGTTGCATCACCGCGTTGCCAGACGAGTGCCGGACCGACCCTCGCTGTGCAAATCAGAGTTGACGCGTGCACCGGCTTCCTCAACAAAAAAGTGGACAATATAAAGACTGGGCAAAAGCCTCGGCGTGGTGAAGTGATGGGCTGGCGGGCGAAACTATTGGGTCGGGTAGAAGACGATGTACGGCCGTCGATCGAGAAGCGGATCGAGGCCGGGACCGTGCTTTTTCGCGCCGGTGAGACATGCCGGGCGGTGGCTCTGATTCATGACGGCAAGGTCGAACTGCTGGTCGATCGCGACGGGCAGGCCATCCGCGTCGGCACCCGCGGCCGGGGCGCCTTCGTCGGCGACGACGAGGTGCTCGGCGACGGGGTCTGGCGCCGCACGGCACGCGCCCTGCGCCGAACCCGAATCGAGATGCTGTCGCGCGAGGCCTACTTGGAGCGCTTCGCAGAGCTGCGGGTCACGGGTGCGGCTGCGGCGAGCGACGGCGAGGTCGCCCGACTCGAGCCGGCCTCGTCCGGGAGCGCCTCGGCTCTGCCGGACGCGGGCATGGGCATCACCGACTTCCCCTTCATTGTCGGCCGCGCCTCTGCCGACCTCACCGAGACCAGCCCACGACGGAACGCGCTGTTGCTGGACGACAGCCGCCCCTACCATCTCTCCCGCCGTCAGTTCGTTATCGGGCGCAGCGCCGGCCGCATCGAATTGACCGATCCCGGAAGCCGCCTGGGCACCTTCGTGGACGGCCAGCGCCTGGGTCCAGATCCCTTGCCACTGCAACCGGGCCAGGTTGCCGAAATCAGGGCCGGCGGCCTGCACTCGCCATTCTGTTTCCGGCTCCGAGTGCGCGAGACGTAAGAGTCCTCCTCTGATGGGGTCGTCGGTGCCGAGCTGCGCCGACTCTTTCTCCCACTTTCGGCTCGGCGCGCTCCTGCCGGTCACGCGCTTCGCTACGCGGTCGATGCTCGTTCTGGTCGATGGGATGGCGCCGCATGACGGGGTCGGGAGAGCGAGGTGTCTCGATCTGGCGACGACCGTTCGGGTTTGGCTGGAAGGCTCCGGATTCAGGGCGAGACCGCCTCGCCCATCGTCCCAGCAGGAACGAGTCGCTTCACCCTCGCGGGCGAACTGATATTGGTTGTTCAAGGCTTTCGATCTGAGGCCACTTCCTCCTTGGCGAAGCGGAAGTCGGTGCCATCGAGCCACATTCGGTGCGGGATCACGGTCAGTTTTCTGGCGACCGCGATCTGGGCCTTGGCCATGCCGCGCCGCTCGGCGACGGCCAGCCCCCCGGGCAAGCAGCGCCGACCATTTCCTGCCGCGCACCGAGCGCGTGTGCGCCGCTTCGACCAAGTCGGTGCGGAGACGCTCGTCACCGTCCCCCGTCGCGATCTCAGGGCTGATCTCGGCCGCGATAGCCGTCTCGCCGGACTGGTGACGGCTCGGCCTCAGGCCGAGATGCGCGCCGACGTCGGGCGATCGCTCGAACCGCTCGGCCCGATCGATGGTGGCGCGATGGGTGAGTGCCCTTGCGGGGCCGTGGGGACCCTGCAGCCCCACGGGGATCGGGCCGATGCCGGGCGAGATCATCCGCTGCCGGCAAGTCGCCTCGATCTCGACGATGTCGAACACCCGCTTGGTCAGCCGGGCGAGGTCCTCGATCATCGACGCCAGCACGGCCGAGAGCGGCGCGAGTCCGCTGGCCCTATCGGGCCATCAGCCCGGGCTCGCCGCCGGCCATCTCCCGCATCCGGGCGGCAAAGTCCTGGCGCCTCGCCGTGCCGCGCTCCACCCCCTCCTCTCGGCTGATCGCCCGAGCCACGTTCTCCGAGATTGCCATGCGGGCTGCGCATCTGGTCGAGCACACTGCGCCGGGCCACCAGAAGCGAACGCCCAGGAGCGCGACTGACGGCCCTCGACGGGCACCCGGCGAAACCAGCCGGTCCGCATGATCTGCACCACGGTGCGGAGCTGCGGGGACCCCACAGCCCGCAGTGGAGCTCGGGCATCGTGGCGATCGGTCGTGTTCGGCATGGTCTTCATCGCTGCACCCTGCGGGGCCGTGGGGTCCCCGCAGCCCCACTGGGGCGGGGCCGTGGGGTCCCCGCAGCCCCACCGGGCGGCCCGGTGCGTCTCGATGGCGATCGCCCCAGCCAGCCTGCGACAGCCCGTCATGCAACCAGGCCGTCAGGGCGCACGCCTCCATCGCCACCCGCGCCAGCCGCAGATCGAGCCGCTTCAGCGCATCGGCCAAGGCGTCCGGCGCACTCTCTGCCCGCATCTCCCTCACGATCGTCCCACCCCATCGGCCACGCAGATCGCGGTCTCGTCCAGCGACACCTCCACTCCGGCATAGAAGGTCATGGCTGCTCCTTTGCGATGCTCCTGGCGACTAACACCGACCGCGTTTCGACATTTCGAACGGAGCAGGCACCTTCATGGCCCGGGCCGCAACCCCAAGCAGGCCATCTGGCCGAAGCGTTTTCGAGGCATTTCATGAACTTGTTAGTCGGCAGATGCGAGCCGACGAGCGGCCATGGATACAGCAGCCCGAGTGGAGCTGCGCGGCCACCACGGCCTCGCAAGGGGCCGGTCGACGAACGGCGACGCAGCTGCTCGCCCGTGGAGCGGCGGGGTGCCGAGTTCACCTCCGGTCGGCTTGCGATCGGCACAGGCTTTGTCGCCGAGCGACAGCATGGCCCTCTCGAGCCGGACGACTATCTGCTAGGCTCCAGTGGTGTGTTCGTCCTTTCTCGATCGGAGCCCATCCATGATTCTCTTCGTGCGTGCCCGGCGCCTCATGGCGCCCCTCGTCATGCTCGCCGCCGTCCTCCTCATGCCCACTGCGCCGGCGCTGGCGAGCAACGGCGCCGAGATCGACGCCAAGGCCGACCTCGCCCTCGAGCGCCTGCTTCGCGAGTCGGAAACCGCCCGCGCGGTCAACGACCGGGCGATCGCCGTCCTGGTCTTTCCCGACATCGTCAAGGCCGGCTTCGGCATCGGCGGTCAATACGGCGAAGGCGCGCTGCGCCGCGATGGCGCCACCATCGGCTACTACAACATCGCCGCCGCCTCCTTCGGCCTGCAGATCGGCGCCCAATCCTTCAGCCAGGCCGTCTTCTTCATGACCGAGGACGCGCTGGCCTTCCTCGACAAGAGCGAAGGCTTCGAACTGGGCGCCGACGCCAACGTGGCGCTGGCCAACGAAGGCCTCGGCTACAACGTCACCACCAGCACCATCCAAGACCCCATCATCGCCTTCGTCTTCGGCCAACAAGGCCTCATGGCAGGCGTCACCATCGAAGGCTCGAAGATCACCCGGATCGAACGCTGATCAGGTGATAGAGTATTGAAAAGAGAAAGAAAAACGGGGAGGCAACGCCTCCCCGCGCCCCTCCGTTCTTTTGGTGGCGGTGCCTTGTACGTTGTGCTCTGGATCATTTGCTGCTGCGCGATCGGAGGGATTGCCTTGGCCGAAACCGACACCCGCCCGCTCGATCACTTGCGCTGGCAGAACCGCGTGATCGTCGTCATGGCCGCGAGCGGTGACGATCCGGCACTGGTCGAGCAAGAGCGACGCTTGCGCGCGGCGACATCAGATCTGGCCGAACGCGACATCGTCCTGATCACCGCCACCAAAAACGCTGTGACGATCAACGGCAGCGTCAGCGACACCCCGAGCGCCGACACGCTACGGCAGGCCTATGCCGAGGGCACGAGCGGTTTTCAGGTAGTGCTGATCGGCAAGGACGGCGGCGTCAAACTGCGCGCGGCCGCACCGGTGGCTGCCGACGACTTCTTCGCGCTGATCGATTCGATGCCGATGCGCCGGCGGGAGATCGGCGACGCAAGCTGACGGCGACTGGTGGTAGCGAAGAACATTTGCGCTTGAATTTGCTGTCTTGCAGCGATTATTATGATTGATTATCGACGGATGCTCGGCAGGGGCGCCACCTTGCTCGGCCGGGAGACCACAGGGGGACGCGCAACAGTCCCTCGTCGTCGAGGTGTCCTTCCATGCTGGTGTTCGACGCCGCAACCCGCCGCATTCTGGAAGAGGCCTATCAAGGCTCCGATGTCGTGCGCAGGCGCCGGGCAGGCTTCGACGCGCTGGGCGCCCAGCCCGGCGACCACGTTTTGGACATCGGCTGTGGCAACGGCTTGCTGAGTCGCGAACTGGCCCGCGCCGTTGGCGAACAGGGCTCGGTCACCGCGATCGACATCAGTCGCGACATGCTGGATGCCGCCCGCGACCGCTGCGCAGACAGCCCCCATGTCCGCTTCGTCGAGGCCGGCGCGGACAGCATCCCGGTGGCTGACGGTGCCGCCGACCGGGCCGTGTCCCTGCAGGTCTTCGAGTATTTGTCCGACATCGCCGGCGCGCTGCGGGAGATCGCCCGGACGCTGCGCCCCGGCGGCCGGCTGGTGATCGGCGATTTCCATTTCGATAGCTGGATCTGGTTCAGCGACGACCCAGGGCGCATGTCCCGCATGATGGCGGCCTGGGACGACCATTTGGCGGAACGTTGCGTTCCAGCCTTGCTCCCGGCCCTGATGCGCGATGCCGGATTCATCGTCGATGCGATCCAACCGGTGACCTTCACCGACACCGTGCTGCGCTGCGACGGTATCGCCAACCTGATGCTGGTTCTGATCGAGACCTATGTGAAGGAGAACGGTCTGGTGCCCGACGCCGAGGCGACGGCCTGGGCGGCAGAGCAGCGACAACTGGCCGAACACGGGCGCTTCTTCTTTTCGCTCACCCACTTCGTAGTGACGGCGAGCAAGCGGGCTTGAATCTGACCACCAGAAGAAAGCGGAACCTGAGCGCCGGGCGCAGTCAAGGATACCATTTCAGCATCCATGCTCGAGTTCGATAGCCAACATCCGAGGGGGCGCGGGGGAAATCATTTCCCCCGCATCTTTCTCATCTTCAAATCGTCAAATGCCGCCTGACCTCGGCTTCGTCGAAGTCTTTGGGTGCACCGTCGAGGATAACTTCGCCCCGATCCAGCACCGTGAATCTGTCCGCCAGCTTCTGCGCGAAGTCGAAATACTGTTCGACCAGGAGGATGGCCATGTTGCCCTGGTCGCGGAGGTGGGCGATGACGCGTTCGATGTCCTTGATGATCGAGGGCTGGATCCCTTCGGTGGGCTCGTCGAGGATGAGGAGTTGGGGGCGGGTCACCAGCGCCCGGGCGATGGCGAGTTGTTGTTGCTGGCCGCCGGAGAGGTCGCCGCCACGGCGGCCGAGCATGGTCTTGAGGACGGGAAAGAGGGTGAAGATCTCGTCGGGGATGCGTCGGAGCGAGCGCGGCAAGGGTGCGAAGCCGGTCTCGAGGTTCTCCTTGACGGTCAGCAGGGGAAATATCTCGCGCCCCTGCGGGACGTAGGCGATGCTCTTCCTGGTCCGGTCATAAGGGCGGAGCTTGTCGATCCGCTCGCCTTGCCAGTGGATTTCGCCCGAGCTGATGCCTTGCTGGCCGACGATGGCGCGAAGCGTGCTGGTCTTGCCGACGCCGTTACGGCCCATCAGGCAGGTGATGCTGCCGATCTTCGCCTGCACGGAGACGTTGCGCAGGGCTTGCGCCGCACCGTAGTGGAGGTCGATTTTCTTGACGTCTAGCATGACGGTGTAAAGCAAGTATGTGGGGGAAATGATTTCCCCCACGCCCCCTCGACATTTTGATGGGGCTCGGGGAAGATCATCTTCCCCGCGCTACTTTTTTCTCGGCTGCTGTGCATCATTCCTACCGCCCGAGGTACACTTCGATGACCCGCTCGTCGGCGGAGACTTGGTCGAGCGAGCCTTCGGCCAGAACCGAGCCTTCGTGCAGCACGGTGACCTTGCACCCCAAGTCGCGCACGAACGTCATGTCGTGCTCGACGACCACGACGGAGTGGTCACGGGCGATTTGTTTGAGGAGCACAGCCGTTGCCTCGGTCTCGGCGTCGGTCATGCCGGCGGCGGGCTCGTCGACCAGGAGGAGCTTGGGATCCTGGGCCAGCAGCATGCCGATCTCGAGCCATTGCTTCTGGCCGTGGCTGAGGTCGCCCGCCGGGTCGGCTGCCTGGCGGGTGAGGCCGATGGTCTCCAGGAGTTCGGAGAGGCGTCCACGTTCGGCTTCGGTCGGGCGATGGAAGAGGGCGGCAAAGGGCGAGCGGTTGGCGGCCAGGGCCATCGCGAGATTACCCTCGACGCTGTGGTTGTCGAAAACAGTGGGCTTTTGGAACTTTCGGCCGATGCCGAGGCTGGCGATCGAGGCCTCGTCGTAGCGCCGGAGATCGATCGTGCCTTCGAAGAAGATATCGCCGGAGTCCGGCTTGGTCTTGCCGGTGATGACGTCCATCATCGTGGTCTTGCCGGCGCCGTTCGGGCCGATGATGGCGCGCAGCTCGCCGGGCTCGATGACGAAGCTGAGGCCGTTGAGTGCCCGGAAGCCGTCGAAGCTCACGGTCACGCCGTCGAGATAGAGGATCGAGCCGGAAGCGGAGGGGCTCATTCGGCGGGTGCTCCCCGTTGGTCGAGATCGGGGCGGTCTGGCGTCGTGTCCAGGGTCAGGCGATCCTTGGATTTGAAGGCCAGGGGGTCGGGCTTTTGCGC
>JAABSG010000161.1 GCA_011390475.1 Geminicoccaceae bacterium
TACGTCTTGGATATGAATACACGGCAACCGGCGGCAGAGCTTAACGCCCGCGCTTCTCGCCACCTGCTGCGGTGATCACCGCGATGATCAGAATGCCGGTCAGGAGCTGGCGCACACCGCTGCCGACGCCGGCGGCATTCAGCATGGTCACGAGCAGGAAGAGGAACATGGCGGCCCCCCAGAGCCCAGGCAGGTTGGCCTTGCCGCCGGCGACGCTGGTGCCGCCGATGACGACGACGGCGATCGAGGCCAGCAGGAACTGCGTGCCCATATCCAGCGAGACGCCGCCCGAGAAGCCCGCAAAGAGCGCGCCGGTGAAGCCGGCCAGAGCGGCGGAGAGGGTGTAGGTGATCCAGCGGGTGCGCTCGACATCGACGCCGGCCAAGTGCGCCGCCTTGGGGTTCTGACCGATGGCGAGGACCGAACGGCCGTAGACGGTGCGGCGCAACACGACGGCCATGACGAGCGTGAAGACGACGGCGCAGAGCGCCATGACCGGCACGCCCTGCAGCCGCGCGAAGGTGAAGTCCTGTAGCGCATCGGGCGGCTTGATGCTCAGCCCGCGGCCATACCAGATCGCGGTGGACTGAACGATGAAGCTGGAGGAGAGCGTCGCGATGATGGGCGGGATGCGCAAGAGCCGGATGAGCGCGTAGTTGAAGCTGCCGACCGCGATGCCCGTGGCGATGGCGGCCAGGAAACCGGGGACGATCATGGCGTCGCTGCCGGCCATCACACTCATCGCGACGCCGGCGCCGAGCGTGACCGTGGCCGGGATCGAGAGGTCGATATTGCCGGGGCCGGTCGCGATCACGAACATCTGCCCCGTGGCGACCAGGACGTAGAAGACGGCGAAGCCGAGCCCGGCGGTCAGCGTCTGCATGGCGCCGAAGCCGTCGGCGATCATCACCGTCACCAGCCAGACGGTGACCGCGCCCACATAGGCGAACAGCCAGTCGCGCATGCCGGTTCGGGCGAGGAAGCCTGCCATCTCAGCGCTCGCCCGCGACGCGATCGAGAAGCGCCCGAAGGGCCAGGACCAGGATCAGGATGGCGCCCTGCACGCCGATCTGCCAGTCGGGGTTGAGGCGCAAAAAGGCGAGGAAGGAGGCGGCCAAGGTCATCACCAGAGCCCCCAGCACGGCACCGATCGGCGAAACCCGGCCGCCCGTGAACTGGCTGCCGCCGAGAATGGCACCGGCGATCGAGAGTAGCGTGTAGCGCAAAGCGAGATTGGCGTCGGCCGAGGTGGTGATGCCGGCGAGCGTCAGCCCGGCCAGCACCCCCATGAGCCCGGCCAGCGCATAGAGCGTCATCCGGATCCGCAGCATCGACCAGCCGGCCCGGGTGATGGCCCGGGGATTGCCGCCCGCCCCCCTGAGCACCACGCCCATCGAGGTGCGCATCAAGAGCAGGTGGCCCAAGAGGCCGATGACGATGGCCGCGAGGATGGCCAAGGGGATGCCGGGTGGGCGCAACCGAACGGCGGCGATCAGCCACTCGGGCGTGCGGCCGCCCGGCGACGGCAGGACGATGACGGCGAGGCCGAACCAGACGAACGACATTCCCAGCGTGACGACGATCGCTGGCAGGTTGCGGAGCTCGATCAAGGCACCCACGGCGGCGTAGCCAGCGATCGCGGCCACGAGGATGAGTACGCCGATCAAGGGAGCGTCGGCGAGCCAGGTGACGGTGACGCAGGCCACGAAGGTGACGAAGCCGCCGATGCCGAGATCGAGATCACCGACGGTGAGCACGAACATCTGGGCGAGCGTGGCGAAGACGATGGGGATCGAGAGATTCAAGAGAAGGTTCAGGCCCTGATAGCTCATCGCCCGCGGCTGCAGCCAGAAGATGGCGACGAGCAATGCTGTCAGGGCAAGGGCCGGCAGGGAGGCCCGCACCAGCTCGCGCCAATCGATCGTCATTCGCCAAGCACCATCAAGCGACCGCCTCGGCGTCGCTGCGAAACGAGGCCTGCAAGACGGCCCGCTCGGTGATCTCGTCGTGCGCCAGATGCGCCACGATCTCGCCCTCGCGGAAGACGTAGACGCGATCGCAATGGACCAGCTCGTCGAGCTCGGTCGTGTACCAGAGGAAGGACCGGCCGGCGGTGGCCTCCTGGCGGATCAGGGCATAAACCTCGCTCTTCGTGCCGACATCGACGCCGCGCATCGGGTCGTCCATGAGGATGATCGCGGCATCCGAGGCAAGTGCGCGGGCGAAGAGGACTTTCTGCTGGTTGCCGCCGGAAAGGCTGAGGATGGGATTGCGCACGTCCGGCGTGCGGATGCCGATCCGCTTCTGCCAGTCGAGGGCGAGCCCGGTCACCGCCGCTTCGTCGAGGAGCCCATTGCGGCGCAGTGCCGAGAAGCTGCGCACCGCAATGTTGTCCTTGATCGACCAGAGCGGGAAGACCCCGTCCGATTGCCGATCCCCGGCGACGAAAGCGAGCTTGCCCACCGCCGCGAAGTCCCGGGGCCGATCGTAGACGTCGAGCAGGGCTGCCGTTTGGCCGTGGCCGGCGAGACCGGCCAGTCCCACCACCTCGCCGCGACGGAGCTCCAGGCGATGGCGGCCGCCGGGGCCCGGCCCGTCGAGCACGGGCTCGGCGTCGAGCCGCCGCCGCCCCTGCCCCTCGCCCGGCTGGTCGGCGACATGGCCCATGAGGCCGACGAGATCGTCGCGGCTCAGCCCGGCGGCCGCCCGGTCGGCCACGACCTTGCCGTCGCGCATCACCACGACGCGGTCCGCGGCCCCCAAAATCTCGCCCAAGAGGTGCGAGATCAGGATGGTGGCGACGCCATCGGCCTGGCGCCGGCGCACATAGGCGAGCAACTGCTCGGCCGCGGTCGAATCGAGCGAGGAGGTCGGCTCGTCGAGGATGACGAGGCGGACCGGCGTTTCGGTCTCGGTGAAGGCGCGGGCGATCTCGACCATCTGCCGCCGGCCGATCGACAAGTCGCCGATTCGCCGGTCGGGCCGGATGCCGTGGCCGGGGAAGATCGCATCCAGGGTACCGATGATCAGCGCGCGCGCCCGGGCCTGCCAGCCGCGGCCCTTGATTTGCCGATGAACGATCCGGGTGTTCTCGGCGACCGTGAGGTTCGGGCAGAGCGAGAGCTCCTGAAAGACGCAGCGAATGCCCCGATCGGTGGCGGTCGTGACATCGTAGCCTCGCGCGAGATCCTCGCCCGCCACCTCGATCCTGCCGGCGTCCGGCACGACTGTGCCGGCCAACACGTTGATCAGGGTCGATTTGCCGGCGCCGTTGTGGCCGACGAGGCCCAGCACCTCGCCGGCCGCAACCCGGAGATCGACACCGTCGAGCGCCCGGACGGCCTCGTAGCGCTTCTCGAGGCCAGCGAGTTCGACGAATGCGCTCACTCGGCCGTAGGCGTGGGCGGCACCGACTCGCCGGCGGCCACCGCCTCGATCATCTGGTCGGTCCACTCGAGGGTATAGAAGGCGTTGGTGACCCCTCCCTCCTCGGTCTGCCCGAGCCAGTAGTCGAGCTCGTCCTGGTGGATGACCAGGGTCGGCAAGAGCAGATCGTGCGGCACCTCGCGGCCGGCGAGGATCTGCTGAGCGACCCAAAAGCCGACCTGCGCGCTGGCCGGCGCAATCGAGAGCGACATGGTCTCGTAGCCGGTGGCGTCCCGCTGCTCCTGCCACCAGGTCAGCTCGTCGTGACGGTTGCCCATGATGATCAAGGGAATGTCGCGTCCTGCCGCACGGAAGGCCTGCGCGGCACCGTAGCCGTCGCCACCTTGCGTCACCACGGCGTCGACCTCGGGCAAGGTCGGCAGGATGCCGGAGACCTCGCGCTGGGCCACGGTCTGGGTCCAGTCGCCGTGCACCGAGCCCACGATCTCGAATTGCGGATGGGTCTCGACCCCCTCGACGATGCCGCTGTGGATCTCGTCGTCGACGAAGACCCCGGCCAGCCCCCTGATCTCCAGGACATTGCCGCCGTCCGGCATCTTCTCGGCCAAGTAGTCGAGCTGGGCCGAGCCCATGCCGGCGAAGTCGATGACGATCCGCCAGGCGCAGGGCTCGGTGACGATGCCGTCGAAGGAGACGACGACGACGCCGGCGTCGCAGGCTTCCTTGACGGCACCGTTCAAGGCGGTGGGCGAGGCGGCATTCAAGACGATGGCGTCGAAGCCCTGCAGGATCAGGTTCTGGATCTGGGCCGCCTGCTCGGTCGCCTGGTTTTCGGCCGTGGTGAAGGCCGGGGCCTCGGCGACGATGCCGTCGGCGACCGCCTGGGACGAGACCTCGTCCCAGCTTTTCAGCATCGCCTGGCGCCAGCTATTGCCGGCGAAATTGTTCGAAAGGGCGATGCGCATGCCCGAGGTGTCGCCCGTGGCGATCTCGGCCATGGCGGTGGTGCTGAACAATACGGCACCCAGCGCCGCGAGTAGCGTCTTGCTCGTCATCATCTTTCCTCCCTGTTCTTTTTTCCCGGCTCTTGGTCACCAACGACAAAGCGGGCACCGACCATACGGCGCCCGCTGGCGATAGCAGATGCGTCAGGTGGCCGCTAGGGCATGACGGGCGTCGCCGCCGGCGTCGTATCCTCGGGCGACTGCAGCCACTTCGACGCGATGCCGGCGAGTGCGGCACCCGCCATAGGCGCCAGCCAGAAGAGCCAGAGCTGGCTGATATAGCCCGTGCCCGCGAAGAGCGCCTGGCTGGTGCTGCGGGCCGGGTTCACCGAGGTGTTGGTGATCGGAATGCTGACCAGGTGGATCAGCGTCAGGCCGAGGCCGATGGCGATCGGCGCGAAGCCGGCGGGTGCCTTGGGGCTCGTGGCGCCGATGATGATGACGAGGAAGAAGAACGTCATCACGACTTCCATGAGCAGGGCGGAGCCCATGCCGAAGCCGCCGGGCGAGAGCTGGCCGTAGCCGTTGGCAGCAAACCCGCCGACGCCGGCGAAGTCGGCCTTGCCGGCGAGGATCAAGTAGAGGACGAGCGCGGCCACCACGGCACCGAGCAACTGGGCGCCGATATAGGGCAGCAGCTTGGCCTGCTCGAACCGGCCGGCCATGAAGAGACCGAGCGAGACGGCCGGGTTGAAATGGCCGCCCGAGATGTGGCCCACGGTATAGGCCATGGTCAGGACGGTGAGACCGAAGGCGAGCGAGACGCCCAAAAGGCCGATGCCGACCTCGGGAAACGCGGCGGCGAAGATGGCCGAGCCACAACCGCCGAAAACGAGCCAGAACGTGCCGAAACCTTCGGCTGCCAATGCCTTTTGCACGACGAGGTGCTCCTTCGAAGTGGGGCCCGAGCATAGCGCCATGGCCGCTCCGGCGTTCGGAAATCAAGAACCGGAAGCGACTTATGCGGCCCGCCGACGACTGGCAAGGGCAAATAAGGCGAACATGAACCCGCCCTTTCTACTGCAAAGAAACAACAAAAAGGGGACAACTCGGCACCGCTCTGCTCAAAACCGCCAGTTTATGGCGAGGCTGACGATGTGGATCTGATTCTGGTAGTCGGCGCTGAGGTCGCCGCGCAGTGCGTTGCCAGGATCGGACGCGCCGAGGCGGACTTCGGCTTCGTCGAAGTAGATGTACGAATAGGCGAGGTCGAGCGACAGGCTGTCATGGACCTGCCAGCCGAGGCCGGCGGCCAGCCACCAGCGATCGGCATCGGGGATGCGCGGCGTCCGGTCGCCGTTGCTGGTCGGCGTCTCGTCGAAGGCACCGCCGACGCGCAGGGTCAGCCGGTCGGTGGGCCGCCAGGTCCCGCCCACGGCAAAGAACCAGGCGTCGTCCCAGTCGAAGCGGGTGACACTGTCGGGTTGGGCCACGTTGTCGAACTCGATCACGAGGTCGGAGAACGTGCTCCAACCGGTCCATTGCGCCTCGGCCATCACGGCGAAGCGCTCGCCGATCGCCTGGTGGATACCGAAGCTCGCCAGCGGCGGCAGGTCGACGTCGGTCTCGGCATCGACATTGGTGAATGCACCGGTCGACCCACGCATCGCCGCACCGATCCCGGCCTCGTCGAGGCGAAACCGGGCGTCGCCCTCGAGGGTGGTGTCGATCGCCGAGCGATAGGCGAGGCCGAGCCGGGTGCCGGGCCGGAGCTCGGCATGCACGCCGAGATTGTAGCCGAAGCCCCAACCCTCGCCTTTCACCGTGGCCCGCCCATCCTGCTCGGTGGGCGCCGCGCCGGGGACGCCGGCGATGGTGCCGATGGTGCCGAAATCGACGGCGTTGACGAGCTCGGCCTCGCTCCACTGCAGCTGCAGGCCGCCAGCGACCGTCAGCCAGTCAGTGGCCTTGTAGGCGATGACGGGATTGACGTTGATCGAGGTGAAGCTGGATTCCACGGTATGGTAGCGGCCGACCCAACCACCCGGGTATTCGGTGCCGAGGCCGAAGGGCACGTTGATGCCGAGACCGAGGCGGAAATCGTCGTGCGGGACGGCAACGGCGTAGAAGGACGGGAGCACGGCGTCGTCGGCGACATCGCCCTTGCGCGACACACCGCCGATCGGCGTGCCGAGCCCGGTCGTGCCCTCGGCGTTGCGCAAGCGGAGCGATGTGGCGATGCCGCTGGCTTCGAGATGAACGCTGGACCGATCGAACCGGCCGAGCGCCGCCGGGTTGAAGAACATGTAGGAGGGGCTCTCGGCCCCGGCCGTGGCGCCGGCGAAGGCATTGCCCTGGGCCGCCGCCGATTGCTGCTTGATGGCGAAGCCCGCGGCGTCGGCGGCGGGTGCCGCCGCCTGGGTGATGATGGTAATCGCGACCGCGCCGCCGAGAACCCGCATCCCTCGCTCCCTCGCCCGATGGCTGTCTAGTGATTTTCAGGCGGGCAGAAGCGCCTGAAATACAACCTTAGGGCGAGAGAAGCGCAGGGCACGCCAGAGGACAAGCCGAGCCGGACGAACGCTGGCGTGACTACGGGTTTTTGTCATTGACCTGTGGCACCTGGAAGACGCTTCGCCGTCCGCTCAGGCGTCGACCTCGAGGATTTCGCGCAAGATCGCGGTGTCGACCCCGCCGGTCAGGAAGGCCCGGCCGATGCCGTGCCAGAGAACGAAGCGGAGCGCCCCCGCCTCGGCCTTCTTGTCCCGGGTCATCGCCTCGATCACCGCATCGACCGGAAAGCCTCGGTTCAAGAGCCGGCGCGGGTCGGTGGCGATGCCGAGGCTTTCGAGGTGGGCCTCGAGCCGCAGGGCATCGGCTGTCGGGGCGAGTTGGAGGGCGGCCGATAGCCGGGCCGCCTTGACCATGCCGAGCGCCACGGCCTCGCCGTGCAAGAGCCGGTCGCCGTAGCCGGTCAAGGCCTCGTAGGCGTGGGCGAAGGTGTGGCCGAAGTTCAAGAGCGCCCGCTGGCCCGTGGTCTCGCGCTCGTCGGCGGCCACGACCGCGGCCTTGATCTCGACCGAACGGCGAATCGCCTGCATGCGCAAGGTCGGGTCGCCCGCGAGCATGGCTGCGGCATGGGTCTCGAGCCAGGCGAAGTAGTCGGCGTCGGCGAGACAGCCGTGCTTGATGACCTCGCCGTAGCCGGCCTTGAGCTCGCGTTCCGGCAAGTCCTGGAGCACGTCGACGTCGATCAATACCGCCAAAGGCTGGTGAAAGGCGCCGATCAGGTTCTTGCCGTGCGCCGAGTTGATCCCGGTCTTGCCGCCGACCGAGCTGTCGACCTGGGCGAGAAGGCTGGTCGGCAGCTGGACGAAGGGCAGGCCCCTGAGTGTGGTTGCGGCGGCAAAGCCGGCGAGATCGCCGATCACCCCGCCACCCAGGGCCAGAACGGTGGTCTTCCGGTCGATGCCGGTCGCCAGCATCGCCTCGACCAGCCGGCCATAGGACTCCAGACCCTTGCTGCTCTCGCCGGGGACCACGACGAGCCGCCGCACCGCGATGCCGGCGGCGGCGAGCGAGGTCTCGAGCCTGCCGAGATGCGGGGTGAGAGCCACATTGGTGTCGGTGACCAGGAGCGCCAGCGGGCGGGGGAGCAGGGGCGCCAGGATCTCGCCTGCCTGGTCCAGAAGCCCGCTCGCGATGTGGATCGGGTAGCGGCGCTCGGCCAACTCGACCACGAGCGGGCCATCGCCAGCTTCGGGCAGGGCTGTAGCTTCAGGCGGCATCGACCAGCACCCCCGCACCTTCCAAGAGCAAAGCGAGCCGGCCCGCCACCTCGTCGAGCGGCTGGTCGCCGGTGAGGACGCGATGGTCCGCCAACGCGTAGATCGGATAACGCCTGGCCATGAGATCGGCCAGGATCGCTTGCGGATCACCCTGCATGAGCAGCGGCCGGCTGCCGCGCTTCTTCGCGGTCCGGCCGACCAGCGTCTCCAGATCGGCCTCGAGCCAAATGGTCACGGTCCGGCCGGCGAGCGCGGCCCTGGTGCGCTGGTCGATGAAAGCGCCGCCGCCCAGGGCCAAGACCCCCGGGGTCTCGTCGATCAGCCTGGCGATCACCCGCCGCTCGAGGTCGCGAAAGGCCTGCTCGCCGTAAACTTCGAAAATGTCGGGAATGCACATCGCCGCCGCCTCGACGATGGCCTCGTCCGCATCGACGAAGCCGACCCCCAAGAGGCCTGCCAGCCGCCGGCCGACCGCCGTCTTGCCGGCCCCCATCAGCCCGACCAGGACCACGGGCTTGGTCAGCCTCTGCCCCCCGGCGGCACGACCGCTCGCAGCGCCGTTTTCGGCCCCACCAAGCGCCATGTCGCCGCTGCTGGGGTTGGGGCCGAGGCCGGGTGCGGTGGGGCTTTGCTGCCGCAGTTCGTCGGATCGTCGAATAGGTGACATGGTGGCAGCGTTGAAACCTGAAGTTGCAATGGATATAGAGGCGTGCGGGCCGGGCCGCTTTCGTCGCGCGCGAGGTCAAGCTAGGCGAGGCGGTCCGTCGGCGGCAAGCCTGCTCGTCACGTCCGCCGCCGATCGCTCGACTTTGTTGCGGTGACCGGCGCCCGCCTGCCGCCGCCGCTGGGTTCATCGGCCGAGCCTGCGCGCCGGCCCCGCCAGAAAGCCGCCTCTGCCGCATGTCCACCCTCCGCCGCGTTCTCCTCCTCTCGTTGCTCGTGATCATCCTGGGTGGGGTGATCTTCC